>NZ_KE387153.1:138324-175495 GCF_000430505.1 Eisenibacter elegans DSM 3317
CTTTTTACTCCAATTCCACTAAAACAAGGATTGAAATCTATAGTATCCTGAGCAACCTCAAAAAATCATCGTATTATTTGACTTTTGTAGTGTTTTAGCTAAATTAGTGGGTAACTAATACTTCCTAAACCTATGCTAAAACAACTTACCCGCTATCTACGTGATTACTTTGGTTTTTCACGTGTCGAAATACACGGAATGTTGGTATTGGGTTTTTTCTGTCTCTTATTGTTGGCGGCGGCGGCCTATCCTTGGCCTTTTCCCCTTAGCCATACAGAAGAGCCTGAGGCCTTGGCTATTCGAGACAGTCTGTGGTTGGTACTGTTGGCCAATGAGGCTGCAGCCCAAGAGCAGGCAGCTGATTTCAGCCCTTCTGATAGTCTTTATGCCTTCAATCCCAACCATCTGGAGGTGTCGGACTGGCAGCAGCTTGGGTTTTCCGAAAAGTTGGCACTACGTCTCTACAACTATGTCTACAAAGGGGGGCAGTTCCGATACCGCACAGACCTAAGGCGTATTTATGGTTTCCCCGATGAGGCCTATGCACTGCTAGAGCCTTACATTCTTTTACCCGAAAAACAAACGCAAAAATACGCTGCCAAAGATACTCAATACCAAAAAACAAAAGGTCATAAAAACAATCATAAAAAGTATGCCAAGTCTGATGAACGAGCATCTGTAGCCGCTCCGCAAGATGGAGACAATAGTGCGTCGGATGTTTCCAACGCATCCCAAGAGGTGCGAAAGCCTTTCCGCCTTGAACTTAATCGGGCGACTGCCGAAGACTTACAGCAAATCAAGGGCATAGGCCCCGGTTATTCGGGGCGTATTGTCAAGTATCGGGAGTCTTTGGGTGGTTTTTATGATTTGGCGCAACTTGGCGAGGTTTACCAACTGCCGCCGGAAGTGGTTGCCAAGCTTCAGGAGGCTGCCTATGTGGATGCTTCGGCGCTTCGCCATCTCTATATCAATAGCGCTACCGAGGCCGAGCTAGCCCTCCACCCCTACCTCAGTGCTAAGCAGGCCAAAACCATCGTGGCATACCGCAAAAACCACGGGGCTTTTAGTGTGCCAGAAGCTTTGGCCAACGTAGGGATTTTTAGTGATGCGCAGTTGACTAGGCTCTTGCCCTATATCCATACAGACTAAGCGCTTGTTTATACCAAGATTCACAAGATTTGATCACGCTGCTGGACATTTTTGGAAAAGTAGCCTGGAGCTCCGGCTCCGAGACAAGCTGAGGCCTCTTTAGATTTGACAAATGTCCAGTGGCGTGAAATAAGCGCTAAGTGCGGTATGGGGCTATACTCCCCCTTTGTCGGTCTCTAGCCCTTGGGCCAACAACCATACTTGGTTGCCATAGGCAGTATCCCATTCTACCAAAACCCGCTGCGAGTGTAGGGTGTTTACTTGCTTGCCCACATAGTTGGGCGCTATGGGCAAATCGCGGGTGTAGCGTCTGTCTATCAAGGTCAGTAGCTCTACTTTGCGCGGGCGGCCAAAGGCTGTCATTGCGTCAAGCGCCGCCCGAACGGTTCGCCCAGTATAGAGTACATCGTCAATCAAGATAACGTTTTTGTTTTCGATGATAAAATCAATCCTTGTTTCGTTGGCCTTGAGCACAGAGCTTCGTCGGCGAAAATCGTCCCGATAGAAAGTAACATCCAAAAATCCTAAAGGCACATTCTGCGCACACATATCATTGAGGCGTTGGTGTAAGCGCTGTGCTACCCGAATCCCCTTAGGCTGTAGGCCTATCAATACAGTGTCTTCAAAATCGCCATAGTTTTCAATCAGCTCATGGCAAAGGCGGCTCAAAATAATATCGAGCAGTTGGTGATTGATAATCAGTTTTTTGTCCATATCACAAAAAGCCCTTGGGCTTGGAGTAGGGTTTGATGCCTAAAATAACGCATAAACCAGCGCTTGTGCAAGGTTTTGGCAGAATTTGAATCAGACTCGAATCCAAACCTTTCATCTGACAGATTACGTACAACAGGCTGTGTGTCTGCCAAACTTGGGGCTAAGCACCACCCCTCCCAACAAACACTAGTGCTTATGTCTGTCTGTAGTCGTTTTTTTCTGCTTATTCTGTGCCTATCCGGCCATTGGTGGCATCCCTTGGCTGCCCAAAACCTCAACGAAGATCTGCGCCAAGCGCTGGCCTATTACAAAGCCGGCAGTTATGAGGAAGCATTGCCTATTTTTGAACAACACGCCGAGGTTTTTCTGAACCAATACGAAGATGACCTTGAGGCTGTCAACGGATACCTCAAGCTCTTGTATGAGTGTTATGTCCAAACAGGGCGCGAGCAACAGGCCCATCAGATGAAAGATTTGATAGCCAGCATCGCATACAACGCCAACCAAGCCCAAAGTACCGAAGACCCTTGGCAAACGGCCAACCATCAGGCAAGGGCTTTGTATCAAGAGGGGCGCTATGAAGAGGCCTTGCGTGGATTTGAGTATGCCCGACAGCTGGCTAAGGAACAACACGGCTCCCAACACCAAGTATATGCTACATTATCTAGCAATATCGCTCTGGCACACAAGGCCCTAGGGCACTATCAAGAAGCCATCAGCTTTTACGAACAAGCCTGCGAGGGGCTGGCCAATACCATCGGCACCGAAAATGGTGTGTATGCTACAGCTTGTAGCAACTTGGGTGTGGTCTATGCTTTGGTAGGTCGCTACCTAGAGGCCGAAACCTGTTACCAAAAAGCACTCGATATAGAACGCCTCACAGAGGGTGTAGAAAGCGCCGCCTATGCTACCTCACTCAATAATTTGGCCTCACTTTATAAGTCTATGGGGCTTTATGAAAAAGCTGAACCTCGATACAAGGAGGCCCTGCGCATCAGGGCCGAAGTATTAGGCACAAAACACGCTGACTATGCGACCTCGTGCAATAACTTGGGGCTATTTTACAAAAACATTGGGCAGTACCTTGTCGCCGAAAAGCTGCTCCAAGAAGCGCTGCGCATCTGGAGCCATAGCCCCGGGAAGGCGCACCCTACTTATGCCACCGGAGCCAGCAACTTGGCCTTACTTTACGAAGATTTAGGTAAATATGCCCAAGCCCAAGACTTACACCTAGAGGTATTGCAGATACGTGCCCAAACCCTCGGAAAACAGCATCAGGACTATGCTCTAGCGGCCAACAACTTGGCCGCTTTCTATGCGCAGACAGGTGATTATGCCCAAGCCCACAAGTACTATCAGGAAGCGCTCGATATCAAGGCGCATACCCTCGGAAAACAACACCCTAGCTATGCAACTACCCTGAGCAATCAGGCCGACATACTCAGCAGGCAAGGCAAACACACTGAGGCGCTAGTGCTGCTACAACAGGCCTATCGGATACGCCAAGAAGCGCTGGGTACGGCACACCCCGACTTTGCCCTAGCGGCCAATAACCTCGCCGCTTGCTACTTTTACCTCCAACAATACGACAAAGCTCAGCCACTCTTTGAAGAAGCTGTGCGCAATCGCCTCGAACAACTCGATATTCTTCTGCCTACCTTGGCCGAAACAGAAAGACGCAACTATGTACAGACCCTAAAGCCGTTTTTTGACAACTACTACCTCTATGCACAGACCTATACCCAAGCTGCCCCACACACCAAGCCTCAAATCGCGCAACAACTCTTCGACCTCAACTTGCGCATCAAAGGACTGTTGTTTTTGTCGTTTCAGAAACTACAACGACAAATTTTGGAAAGCCAAAACGATGCCCTTATCTCACAATATCACCACTGGAAAAGCCGGCAGGCTTACTTGGTAGAGGCCATTCAGTGGCCATTGGCCGAACGACAAGCCCGGAAAGTAAACCTGCAAAGCCTACGCGATGAAGTCTACCAATTAGAAAAACAACTATTACAAGGCCTACAACGCGATGGGCTTTCAGAAAGCAATACATTGGCACAACGCCAAACATCGCCCCGCTGGCAAGATATTCAACAAAAACTACAGCCCGGCGAAGTCCTCATCGACATCGTGCGTAGTCAGGGTAAAGACGAAACTGAGATTTATTACACAGCCTTGCTGCTACAACCCCAGCAAGCCCCACAGTGGATTCCGCTACACAACGGTTATCAACTCGAAAGCCGGTACCTGCCCTTTTACCGTAAGTCTATTGCCCTCCAAAAGACCGACACCCTCAGCTACCGATATTTTTGGGAACCCCTTCGGCAGGCCATTGGCGATGCCAAACGCCTCTATCTTTGCCCCGACGGCGCATACCATCAAGTCAATCTGCTGTCGTTGTTGTTGCCTGATAAAGGCAAATATTTACACGAGTTGCTCGATATACGCTTGTTAGTATCGCCACAAGAGTTGCTCTACCGACATGCAGAGACCCAACCACAACAACTCGACCTCAAAAACCAGTCAATCTATCTTTTTGGATACCCTTTGTATGAGGTTGGCCCTAGTAGTGATAAACTATCACCAGACAGCGCCGCCCTCAAGGAGGGGGCGGGCTTTCGGGAGATACTCGGCCAAGACAGCACCCAGCGCTTGCTCAATACTGAAGGACGCATTGCGATGCTACCCGGTACACAGACCGAGGTGATGCACATCGCACAAATGGCCGAGCAGGCCGGTATGAAAGTGTCTCTTTTTGTATTGGAACAAGCACGCGAGACTGCGCTCAAACAACTCGAACAAGCGTATATGCTTCACGTTGCCACCCACGGTTTTTTCTTGCCTGCTCCACAGCGCCAAAGCCGGTATTACAGGCTTTTCAATGACCCGCTCAAACGCTCAGGCCTGCTTTTGGCCGGAGCATCCCAAGGGCTTCAGGGTATCCAGCAAGGTCAAAATGATGGCATCCTGTATGCCCACGAAGTCTTGGGGCTAAGGCTCGAAAACACGGCCTTGGTGGTGTTGTCGGCCTGTGAGACCGGCCTCGGCGAGCTTAGCAATGGTGAAGGTGTTTATGGCTTACAACGGGCCTTTCGGCAGGCGGGCGCGCAGCGGGTGCTGATGTCTCTCTGGACAGTCTCCGACGAGGCTACACAGGCCCTGATGAGTTTGTTTTATCAGTATGCTTTGCTCGAAAAACTCCCCACACACGAAGCTTTTCGCAAGGCTCAAGAGCAGTTGCGCAGCCGCTATCCCCACCCCTACTACTGGGGCGCATTTGTGTTGGTAGGAGGCGATTAATCTCTATACTCAAACATATGAATCTTGGTATAGATTGTTATTTGCCCCACAAAGGTATAACTTGCGTCCGTTATCTATTTTAACCCATTTGCCCTATGATTCCGGTAGACAATATAGCCCAACTCATCGGCGACACACCGATGGTACGTATCCAATTCCCCGAAATCCCCCCACACATCACACTCTATGGCAAGCTCGAAGGCCACAACCCCGGTGGTAGTGTCAAAGACCGGCCTGCCTATCAGATGATTAGCCAAGCGCTCAAACGTGGCGATATCACGCCCGAGACTCGTCTTGTAGAAGCCACCAGCGGCAATACAGGCATTGCTTTGGCGATGGTAGCGGCGGCCTTCAAGCTCGATATTACGCTCATTATGCCCGAAAACTCTACCCAAGAACGCATTGACACAATGCGGGCTTTTGGGGCGCGGGTCATCCTGACAGAAGCCGCCAAAACGATTGAATACTCCCGCACACTTGCCGACGAGATGGTCGCCAACGAAGGTTACTATATGCTCAACCAGTTTGCCAACCCTGACAACTACTGGGCACACTACCACAGCACCGGCCCCGAAATCTGGCGCGACACCCAAGGCCAAATTACGCATTTTGTGGCCAGTATGGGTACTACCGGCACTATTATGGGTAATTCTCGCTATCTCAAAGAACAGAACCCCGCCGTCCGCATAGTGGGTGTGCAGCCCGAAGAAGGCGCTAGTATCCCCGGCATCCGCAAATGGTCGCCAGAGTTTCTACCTCAGATTTTTGAGCCTGAGCGTATCGACCAAATCCTGTATGTCAATGAAGCGCAGGCTACCCAAACCACCCGAAGAATGGCTCGTGAGGCGGGTATCTTTGCCGGAATGAGTAGCGGTGGGGTGATGCACGCTGCCCTTGAGTTGGCCCAAAGCCTTACAGAACCTGCCCTGATGGTCTGTATCGTCTGCGACCGAGGAGACCGCTACCTCAGCTCGCCGCTGTTTGCCCAAACACCTTAGTCTGGAGTATTAGAACCATTGCCCCCTATTTGCTGTTTAAACATAGGTTAAACCACTGGACAAGCTCAAGACCTAAAAAGCGGGGTAAATCAGCTACAAGGCCAAGAATAGACGATTGCCTTAGGGGCTATTTCATCATCGCACTAGGCCTTTGTAAGCATCCAGTGGTTTGAGCACCAGTTACGCACTATCTCATTGTATTATTGTCTTTTTATGAAACTTGATATTCTGGTCTTTGCTGCCCACCCCGACGACGCTGAGCTGTCCTGTTCGGGAACCATTGCCCTTCACGTAGCCCTCGGCAAAAAAGTAGGCATCATCGACCTTACCGAAGGAGAGCTGGGTACACGCGGCAGTGTAGCCCAACGCTACGAAGAAGCCGCCGCCGCCGCCAAAGTATTGCAACTCAGCGCACGCGAAAATCTACAGCTCGCCGACGGCTTTTTTACCAATGACGAAGCCAGTCAGCGCAAGCTCATCGAAGTAATTCGCCGCTATCAGCCTGATATTGTTTTTGCTAATGCCCTCATCGACAGACATATAGACCACGGAAAGGGTGCCAAACTAGCACATGACGCTTGCTTTTTGGCTGGTTTACGCAAAGTCGAAACACTTGACAAACATACCGGCCAGGCCCAAGCATCCTGGCGGCCTCGCGCAGTATGGCATTACATTCAGGATCAATGGCGCAATCCGGATGTGGTGGTAGACATCAGCGCTCATTGGGCTACCAAAGAAGCCGCCATCCGCGCTTTCAAAAGTCAGTTTTATGACCCTCAAAGCGACGAGCCAACAACTCCCATCTCTACTCCTGACTTTATGCAGTTTCTCGAAAGCCGCGCCCGTGATTTTGGCCGCTTGGTAGGGGTTACTTATGGCGAAGGGTTTGAGAAGGCTACCCCAGTGGGTGTATCTCAGCTGACGGATTTGTGGTAGGGTGATGTTGGGACTGGCCGTTTTGCGGTGCTGTCAGATTGGCTCTGGGAACGGTAAAATAAAACTCACTCCCCTCTCCGGGGGTGCTTTTACAGCCTATATACCCACCATTTTGCTTCACAAAAGTCTGGCATAGGTGCAATCCAAGCCCTGTGCCTTTCTCTTGGGCAGTGCCAAGTGTACTACCAACCTTTAAGCTAAAAAGATGCGTTTGTTGCTCTAACGAAATTCCTACGCCGCTATCCTGTATGGTAATCTGCCAAGCTTCGACTAGGGGTGTTGCCTGCAAACTCACTACCCCCCCTTGGCGCGAAAACTTCAGCGCATTGCTGATAAGGTTGCGCAAGACAAGAGCTATCATATCGCGGTCGGCATATGCCAAACTTGGAGCCGTAATATGTGCTTCCAAGCGCAGGCCTTTTTGCTGTGCTACTTGTTCAAAAAGGCGGATATTCGCCTGAACAATTTCGTGTAAATCAAATACTTCTGGATCTGTTACGATTCCCTGTAGTTGGCTTTTGGCCCAGTGCAAGAGGTTGTTGGTCAGGTCGGTGGTATAACGTACATTCTGGTTGATTCGGGGGAGCAGAAACTGCAATTCCTCTGCTGAGAGGCGTTGGTTTTGCACCAGCCCCAATACCCCCTCCAGCTGTGCCAATGGACTGCGCAGATCGTGGGCGATGATAGAGAAAAGCCTGTCTTTTACCTCATTGACCTCTGCCAATGCCTGTGCTTGCATCTGAAGTTCTTCGGCTTGTTGGGCTATTTCTTCATTTTGCAGTTGTAACTTTCGTCTTGTTTTTTGTAAAAACTGCCTACTATACAGTAACAACACTGCAACCCCCAACAAGCCAACAACGCCTGCTGTAAGCAGCCAAAGGCTGCGTTTTGCTTGTTTGAGTTGGGTGATTTTGAGGGATTTTTCGCTGCGTAAGAGCGCATTTTCCTGTTCTTGGCGTTCACTTTCATACTGCAACTTCAACTGATTCAGCTGTTTGTATTTTTCCTCCGAAAAAATAGAATCTTTGACAGCCACATAGCGCTTATAAAAAGCCAATGCCTCCGCCGTATTCCCCACGGCTTGGTATATATCGGCCAGCAAGCGGTAGCTCTCTCTAACGATTTCGCGGTAGCCTTCGGTCTGGGCTATTTGCAATGCTTTTTGTATATTGTAGTTGGCCAAGAACCAATCATTGGTTTCAAAATGCAGCAGGGCTATCTGTTGATGGTTCATTGCTATCCAATAACGCGACTGAATTTGTTCGGCAAACAATAGCGCTTTTTGGTAGGCTGTCAGGCTTTCTGTATATGCCTTTTGTTTTTGGTATACATTGCCTATCGAATGATAATTCATTCCGAGACCGCCAAGATCCTGTAGCTGTCCATAGGTATTGATGGACTGGTCAAAATAATACAGCGCTGAGTCCGTTTGCCCCTTACGCTCTAAAGCGCGGCCTAGGCAGTTTTGTGCATAGGCCATATAGCGCGTATGTTGTGCCTCTTTTGCTTTGAGCAACCCCTGCCGACAATAGTGTAACGCTAGACTATCTTCCTGACAATCTAGGTATACCAAGCCAATATTGACCATTGCCATACTAATCCTGCCTTTGTTTTGAATACGCTCAAAGTATTCTAAGGCTTTTAGGTAGTGGTGTAGCGCCTTGCGATAGTCGGTTTGTGCCCAGTAGATGGCTCCCATATTGTGGTGTCGCAGCGCAATAAAAACCTCTGCCTCGGGGAAAGCCGAATCAGCTTGGTATATCTGATGCCCCAATTCCATACAATTTTCATAATACCGCAGTGCTTCGGGGAGTTTGCCCCATTGCCAATAGTTATAGGCTATATCAGACATCAAGGCAGCCAAGTCCATCTGTAGTTGTAGATTGCCGGGATTGTCTTTGACAAGTTTCTGCCTGATTTTGAGCGCCTTGCGGTAATATGCCAAGGCGCCAGCCCAGTCAGGGCGGCTTACTTTGGCGTGTAGGTCTCCCCATACTGTATAGGCGGTAGCTTCGGCCTCCCAATCCTTCAGTTCTTGCGCTAGGGCAACCGCCTTACGGGCATAGTTGATGGCTTTAGAAGAGGGGTCGTGTGTGTTGTGTGCTCTGGCCAGGGCATTAAAGAGTTGCAACCGAGTTCGTTGGTCAGTAGAATTATGGAGCAACTCCCTTAGACTATCCAAGACAGGATGTGTATTTTGGGCCTGTAGTCTATTACTTACTCCCCAAAACAACATCTCCACTAAAAACAGCATCAACAAATACCTATAAATAGTAAGTCTGTGCATATCATCTGAATACTCCAAAACAAATCTAACAAAAGTAAGTCGCAACTAGCTGCCAAGCACGATGTTTTTTATTATGTACTCAATTTTATTTGTTGGAAAAACACTACCGTTTGGCGGCTAAAAAGCGCTTTCGGTCTTAATAATGATACCTCATAGCAACAGTTAGTGTTCATTAGTGGTCTGTTTGATACCTTTGTTTACTACTTTTTACTTCTCTACCCCCTCAAGGCCGTCGTATTATGATTAGTCAAGAAATTATCGACCTGTACGATGAATATACACACCAACCACTGAGCCGGCACGAGTTTTTGCAGCGTTTGGCGCAGATAGCTGGAGGTGCAGCAGCAGCAGCGCTCTTGTTGCCTTTGTTGGAGCCAAGGTATATTCCGCTAGCTCCGACAGATAGCGACAAGATTTTCACCGAATATGGCCACTATACAGGGGTCAATGGGCAGATGCAGGCTTATATTGCCCGCCCCAAGGCCAAAAAAGCCTACCCTACCGTCATCGTCATTCACGAAAACCGTGGGCTTACCCCTCATATCGAAGATGTGGCTCGTCGTGTGGCGCAAGCCGGTTTTTTGGCTGTAGCGCCCAATGCACTTTCGCCCCTTGGTACACAACCAGCAGACGAGGACGAGGCCCGACAGCTTTTTACTACACTCGCCGCAGAGGATAACTTGCAGAATTTCTTGCGTGCCTTCGACTACATTGCTACGCGCAAAGACAGCAACCAAAGTATCGGCTGTGTGGGATTTTGTTGGGGTGGGCTGATGGCCAATACCTTGGCCACTAAGGTGCCAACATTGAAGGCGGCCATTGGATTCTATGGCCGACAGCCTGCGCTAGAAGCCGTACCCAATATCCGGGCAGCCATACAACTACACTATGCCTCGCTCGATACCCGTGTAAATGAGGGCGCAGCCGCCTATGAAGAAGCGCTGAAAGCAGCCCATATTGAACACGAAATCTATTGGTATGAAAATGCGCAACACGCCTTCCACAACGACACCTCGGTGGCACGCTACGATGCCTCCGCCGCACAGCTGGCTTGGCAACGCAGTATCGCTTTTTTCCAAAAACATCTGTAGCCACAGACCAAACTAATTTGCCCTGAGCTTTGTTGTTTTACGGTATAATCATAATGACAGACGGAGGTGTGATGTATGCTTCCTGTATATGTGTTTAGGCAAGGCTATGCAACTGATTCAACACTCACCTTATATCTGGAGTATCATCGGCTTTATGTCTTCTGAGATATGCCAAACCCTCATTGAGCAAAGCGAGGCACGAGGCTACCAAAAACAGGGGCAGCTTTGTGCTTTTTCCACGAAACCAAGCACGAAGGGCAACTGGTCGATAGTGGTACAAAATATATCCTCCGCTCAGAAATCGTGTATCGCCTGCCCCAAAGCAGCCGATAAATAACCTAATTGATTGATGATGCAAGCTTCTTTTTTTGAAAAAATCAGTAAGGCACACCAAACCCCGAAGACCTTGCCCGGGGTGGCGGCAATCGATACGTTTGTAGAGATGCTGATGCAATTTTTGTTCCCCGACCTCAGCGAGCAACGCCTACAAAACCCGCTGGCCATACACACACGCTACCAACAACTACAACTGCATTTTGAGCAGCTACTCTTACACACCGAAGCCTGCCCGAATCACGCAGAGCGTACGCTGACCAACTGTTTTTTTGAAAGGCTGGAAGCTGTATATGATGCTTGTCTCGAAGACAGTGAGGCTATCCTAGCGGGCGACCCTGCGGCCATCGACCAGAAAGAAGTCATTAGAGCTTATCCGGGTTTTTGGGCTATTGCCGTTTACCGCGTCGCACACTTGATGTGGGAGCTGAAAATCCCCTACTTGCCCCGTATTTTTACAGAATATGCCCACGCTCGTACCGGTATTGAGATTCATCCGGCAGCTACGATTGGCCGCCGATTTTGCATAGACCACGGTACGGGCATTGTCATTGGCGAAACGACACACATCGGCGATGATGTCAAAATCTACCAAGGGGTAACCTTGGGCGCGTTGAGTGTAAGCAAGGCAATGGCACAACAAAAACGCCATCCCAGCATCGGCGACCGTGTAGTCATCTATGCCGGAGCTACGATTCTGGGTGGGGAGACCTTCATCGGCCACGACAGCATCATAGGCGGAAATGTGTGGCTTACCAACAGTGTAGCGCCACACTCTAGGGTATATTACTCCTCCAAAGGACAACAGGTGCTCAGTAGTCAAGAAGATTAGCCTCGGTTCAACCAGCAAACCTAGGCAACAAAGACCTCATTATTGCCCAAAGTTGGAAGTTACCTATGGTGCTGCTTCGCCGTCAGGCTGCTTTTCTGGAACGTCCATTGGCACGTAACAAGCATCAATATTTCACATTTACGCCTTGCTCCGAGAGTGTATCCAGCACTGCCTGTTCGGGGGCGAAATATGTGCTGAGCCGGTCGCGTGGGTTGTCGTTGAGCACCAAAAGGCGGAGCTTGTCCAAATATGTTAGACAGGTCTGAAAATGCGTTAATTTGTTGGAAGCCAAGTTCAGCTCTTGTAGTTGTATGAGCTGGCAAATCCACTCCGGCAAACGCTCCAATACGTTATTTTGGAGATAGAGGTACTGCAACTGTGTGAGCCCCCCTATACTTTCGGGTAAGCCTCCCAGCTGATTATGATGTACATACAGTCGCTCTAGGTTGCTCAACTTGCCTAGCGCATCGGGTAACTCTACAAGGTAGTTGTGTGAGAGATATAACCGTTTGAGGCTGCTGAGATGCGCTACTTTGGGAGAGAGGCTGACTAATCGGTTGTAGTAAAAATCTAGTTCTTCGAGCCAAGGCATTTCCCAGATTACTTCAGGAATGTCGCTAAACTTATTTTTATACAAAATCAATACTTTGAGCGTCTTGAGTTCGGGCAGATTACTAGGAACATCCGCTAGGAGGTTATCGGCCAAGTTTAGCTCTATCAAACTTGGGGCTTGCACAAAGTTTTGGGGCAGGCTTTCTATCTTGTTTTTGGCTAAGTTGAGCTTTTCGAGGCTGCGGAGGCGGGCGAAGTCTATGTTTTCAAGGGTTTGGACTTTGTTTTCGATAAAGTTGATCTGCCGGAGTTTTTTGAGTCGATACAAATCCGCAGACAGGCTACTCATCTCGTTGCCGTTGAGGGTCAGCTCCTCTAAATTGCGCTGTCGTTTGATAAAGTTCGGCCATTCGCGGTACAAATTGCCATTGAGATAAAGTATGCGGAGCTTACGGAGGCGGGGCATTTTGGTAAAAAGCGGCGGGTACTGCTCCATCAATGTTTGTTTGGCTATGGTAAAGGCACTGCTATAAAGCTCTGGATCTACCTCACCTTCTAGTGCATAGTACTTCCAAATACTATCTCGCTTTTGGATAATTTCCTCATAGAGATTCTTAGTGCCCATACGGGTCAAGAAGAGCTGATTTAGCTTTTTGAACCGGCGCATCTTGCCTGGCAAGGCAGCCAACTCATTCTCAGAAAGCTTGAGGCTGCGTAGGTTTGTGAACCGAAACAACTCTTTGGGGACGGTATGCCACCCTAGCGCAGAAGCATCTAAGTTAAAAACAGCCTTAGGGTCAGGGGCGGCCAAGGCTTCGCTCCAAGTATAAGTCCGGAACTGTAGTAAGCTATCCATCAAGCTTTTAGTATCTTGAGCAAGCCCTTGGGCGGTCAGGAAATACAAGCACAAGGAGGTTGCCCATAGTAGGTTTTTGTTGGTAAACATAAGGGTTTGTAGGTTCGTTTGTGAAATGCTTGTGCTCTTTTGGGGCATATAGCACTAGGTTGGTTATTGTGTGATAAGGGTTGATAAGCACACGCCACTGGACATTTTCCAAATTATCCTCAAATAAGGCTACAGTTTGTCTAGGAGTTGGAGCTCCGAACTGCTTTTCCAAAAAAGTCCAGTGGCGTTATACAAGGACATACAGTGCGCGAAGTTTTGGTTAAGATACACGATTGATAGCAATATTGCAAGTAAATATCATTTATCGTATATTAAAAATACTATTTTACATTAAAAATCACACATATTATTCCATAAATTTGCCGCAATTCCTTAGCAATAGGTTTACAAACCTGTCGCTAGGGAGGCTTTTGAGGACTTGAGGACCAATTACAAAAAGCTACCCAAAGTCAGTCCATTGTCCATTGTACCTCCTTTGGAAATGAAAACAGCCACCCCGGATAATCGGAATGGCTGTTGGTAGTATGCCACTGGACATTTTTCAAATCCCACCGTTAAAACTGTGGATTAAGCCTAATTGTACCCCAAAATGAGGTCTTAGCTTGTCTCGGAGTTCCAGCTCCGAGTTGCTTTTCCAAAAATGTTAGTGGTATATGTCGATGGCTTATTTTTTCTTTTTATTGTCTTTTTTGCTCATTGCCTCTGCCATTTTGAGCGCGTCATAGAGGTTGGCTAGGCCACCGGTGTTAGAAAGTTTCCCAAAAACGACATCCCCACCGCCGGGTTTGTTGACTTTGGTTTCCTTATACTGTTTGACAGATGATTCTTTGATGATTTGTTTCAACTGTGCAGCGTTCAGGTCAGGATAATAGCTTTTGAGTACAGCAGCAATGCCGGCCACTACTGGTGCGGCCATACTGGTTCCGCTAAGGTTTTTGTACTCATTGCCAGGAACTGTAGCATAAATGTCTACTCCGGGAGCAAATACATCTACTTCTTTTTGACCGTAGTTGCTGAAGCCAGCCACAAAATTGGATTCATCCCCCCAAGATGAGGCTCCTACTTCAATCCATTGCTCGGCAGTTTGGCCATTGAGGTAGTATCTGTTGGGGAAGTTGTCTTCTGTGTCTACGTCTTTCGCGTCGTTGCCGGCAGCGTGTATGAATAGCACTCCTTTTTGGCTAGCATAGGCTACGGCATCGTCCACTAGTTGTTTTTGTGGCGAAAATTCTTTCCCGAAGCTCATATTGATGATATGCGCGCCGTTGTCAGCTGCATACCGGATGGCATTGGCAATGTCTTTGTCGCGCTCATCGCCATTGGGTACAGCTCTCAAGACCATAATCTGCACGTTGTCGGCGATACCGTCCATTCCGATGCCGTTTTTGCGCTCTGCTGCGATGATGCCGGCCACGTGTGTGCCGTGAGTTGCGTCAGGGCCTATCACATCATTGTTGCCATAGATACGCTCATTGCCGTCGGCGTAGTTGTCGCCTACGATGTGGCGCGGGTCAAACTCAAGGTTGTACCCATAGTTGAGTGCTGTATCAAAATATTCTTCGGCTTCTTTGAGGTCTTCCGCTGTAATGCCCATCATCAGGATGTAGTTGATTTGTGAGATGGCCGTATTTACGGCATCGTC
This sequence comes from Eisenibacter elegans DSM 3317, assembly GCF_000430505.1. Taxonomy (NCBI): domain Bacteria; kingdom Pseudomonadati; phylum Bacteroidota; class Cytophagia; order Cytophagales; family Microscillaceae; genus Eisenibacter; species Eisenibacter elegans. Next base: position 153,069 of record NZ_KE387153.1, read on the forward strand.
CTCAGTCTGGATATCTTGCAGCTCTTCTGGAGTAAACTCCTCTTTTCCAAGATGTTTTGTAATGACACTGCTCGCATCATTGTACATATTGGCGATTTGGTCAAAGCCGCTTTTGTTTTGACGCATCCCGCGCACCTTGTTGTTGAACTTGTTCTTAAGTTTTTGGTAATAAGCAAACTCCTCCTTCTTATCTGCCGGAATATCGTCCTCACTCTTCTCATCATAGCTAGACTTTAGGCGTGCATATTCGCGGGTAAGCTCATACGTGTCTTGGTCAACGTGTGTGCCATCAGCACCTCCGATAAAGTTCCAGCCATTGATGTCATCAACATATCCATTGTCATCATCATCGATACCATTACCGGGAATTTCGCCTTTATTCACCCAAATAACATTTTTCAGGTCAGGATGTTGGATGTCAATGCCCGAATCAATCACTGCTACCACTACGGTGCTCGATTTTCTGGATTTGAGCAATTCATCATAAGCGCGGCTACTGCTCACACCACGAATCTTATCTTTGGAAGCGTCAAGATGATGCCAATTTTGTGGGGCTTCGTCTTGGGCCATTAACGGAACTGCTGCTACAGACAGTCCCAAGGCCAATACCGGAAGGACTAGAGATTTGTTTCGAAACATATACGAAATCGTTAGTAATAGAGAGTTTGGTCTATAAAAGGAACGGTGTTCCTTAAACGAGCAAGATACATAAAAATTTTGTTTCTTGCGTCTGCTACTGATAGATTTTCGCAAGCCATCAAGCCGTATGCCTCCATTGAAGCATTGCGTAAACACTCAAAATCATAGTAACCTAAGGCGGGCTTTAGACTTGATTGGGAGGCTTTTGTACCAAAATAAGGCCTCGTATTCTACCAACACTGAAGCCCTAGGCTATTTTTCTGCCCCTTAATGGTTCTAGCCGCAGCCTCCAAAATACTCCGATACTGTTGGTTATCTGTATTATTTTTGAGGTTTTCGGAGAGGTTTTAACGATTTTGAAACTATTTTTGCAAACATCCGGCGGGTTTTACGTATAGCAACAGAGAGTGTATAATCCTCCTAACATTTCAAAAACACTGATTCGATGATTTTCTCACTTGATTACCTGCTGATTTTGGCATTGCATGTAGGCGTAGTAGGATATGTGATCTACCGTGTGAGCCGTACTGAAAAAGTATCTTCCAATAATGATGATGACGGCGGGGTAGACATCCGCCCCTCAGGCCCAATACTAGACTTGCCTCCGGGTATTGATCTTCCCCGAGAAGAAGCGCCTCTTCACGAACTCCGGCGCTAAAAACGAGTAGACATAAGCTCGCGCCGGTATGCCAAACAAACAAAAAAGCCAAAGGTATACCCCTGCAAGAGTCTCCTTTGGCTTTGTTTGGCGAATTATTCCAAGCTTTACTTGATTTGAGGATTCACAGAGTTTTCAATGCATACATTTCCCAAACCAGTGTTGCTTGGCTATATTTTATTCGCTAATTGTGGCTGCTTATTTGGCCATCACTTTGGCTTTCTCAGCGGCCATTGAGTTGACTGCCAAGCTATAAATCACCAGGCCAAACCCGATTTTGTTGACTGCATCACCGATGTTGTAAATCAAATCCATGTTTTGGATAGCCAACACTCCTCGTAGCCAGCCGTCGGTTTCGATAGCCATATATCCTATGGGATAAATAGCCCATCCTACCAATACAAACCAGGCCAAGGCACTGAAAGCCTGATTGAGCACAGGATCGTTGGAGCTTTGCGCTAACTTTTTGGCAGAGCCAAACCAAGTTTCGTACAAAATACCTACATACCCGACAGTAGAGATAACGCCCCATAGTACGCTATTGTCACGGTAGACGGTTTCGCCCAAGTATCCGGCCACAAGCATTAGCAGGGAGTAACCAATCATTTTCCAGAGCAAGGCCGTAGTAGCGCCAAAGGCTCTGAGGATAAGATAAAACTCAACACACATCAAAGGAACAGTCAAAATCCAATCGATGTAACGAAACTGTGTGGGCGAGGTGCCTGTTTGCAACCAGTAATCGCGCATGTACCAATAGTGAGCGGCTGCGATAAATGTAATCAAGCCTGACACCACCAATGAGGTTTTCCATTTGCCTTCTACACGGTTGCTCTCGATAAAGAAAAACACCGAGGCGGCTGTCATCGCCATAAAACCGATGAAGAAAGTAAAACCTACATAATCATTGGCCTGAAGCGCTACGGCATCTGCCAACAGAATGGAAAACAATTGAGTAGACATAAGTGTGGGGGTTTAATTTGAACTATACGAATATTTTTTTGGTAATATTTTAGGTCATAACTTGATATGCTTTTACTTTGTTTAGTTTTAGACTATAAAAGTTAAACAAAATAGATTTTTATTTTCCAAACCCTGGCTCGATAAGCATTCTGTACACCTTACCGGGTATTTTGGCAACTCACAAACTTTGCGCTAAATGCTTGGATAAGCGTTTATGTTGTCTGTATGCTCCCCTACTTGGGTTTCAACTCTTGGGCTGTATACTGATTATTTCGCGCCTATATGCGCAGTTTATTGGCTAGGATTTTAGAGTTGCTGTTTTTTTTTATTGTTTTGCAAGTTGATAAATCGTATCTTGATTATCTATTGCAAACTTAGTCGATAATATGGATCCTATTCTTTATAACGAAATACCCTCTGTGGACTTGGCAGACTTTGCCAACCCCGAACGCAAGCCTGCTTTTGTGCAACAATTGGGAGAAGCCTTTACACACTTTGGCTTTGTGGCTGTCAAAAATCACGGGCTTAGTGAAGAATTGCGTAAACGCCTTTATGAAATTGTAGAAGCGTTTTTTGCCCAACCTGAACAAATCAAGCAACAATACGAAGACCCTGAGTTGGCAGGCCAACGCGGCTACACCGGCAAGGGAAAAGAACACGCCAAAGACCATAACGTAGGCGATTTGAAGGAATTTTTCCAAATAGGCCAAACCCTCGACGACCCCAATGACCCCTTGCACGCAGAATACCCTCCCAATATTTTCCCCAAAGAATTGGCGACAATGGAGCCTACTACGCTCGAAGCTTATCGTATTTTGGAACAAGCCGGGGCGCAACTCCTGCGTGCTATTGCCTTGTATCTAAATCTTGACGAAAACTACTTCGACGATAAGGTACACAAGGGCAACAGCATCCTGCGTTGTATCCACTATTTCCCCATTACCAATCCCGAGGCTATCCCTGAGGGCGCTGTACGTGCGGCTGCTCATGGCGACATCAACCTCATCACGCTCCTAATGGGTGCTAGCGCCGAAGGCCTTGAAGTACAGCGACTTGACGGCAAGTGGATTCCAATTACAGCCCTACCCGACCAGCTGGTCGTAAATGTAGGGGATATGCTTGACCGCCTCACCAACCACGTACTCAAGTCTACCATACACCGGGTGGTCAATCCTCCACGTGAACGTATGGGCACTTCGCGCTACTCTATCCCGTTTTTTATGCACCCACGTGCCGAGATGGATTTGACCTGCCTCGCTAATTGTGTAACTGAGGATAACCCCAAACGTTATACCGATATCACTGCCGGAGCATTTTTGGACGAGCGCCTGCGCGAAATCGGACTCAAAAAATAACTCCTTCTAATTTTTATGAAAGCGCCGGAGCTTTGATACAAAGCTCTGGTGTTTTCTCTTTTTTTGCTTTACCTTTTATATATGCGCCGGCTTCGCTATTTGGTTTTTTTACGCGATATATTGTGGCTAGCTATCATCGGATTTGGCGGCCCGCAGGTGCATTTTGCTTTGTTTCTAGACATTCTTGTGCAGAAAAGGCGCTACCTCTCCGAAAAAGATCTTTTAGAGTTGAATGCGTTGTGCCAAATTTTGCCCGGCCCTAGTTCCACCCAAACCCTTACGGCTGTGGGCTTTAAAATCGGAGGACCTAGCTTGGCATACCTTACCCTGTTGGTGTGGGCGCTGCCCGCAGTCAGCCTAATGACTATTTTTGCACTGACTATTTCCATTTTCAAAGCCAACACTTTATCCCTCGCTTTTTTGAAGCTCATAGACCCTATGGCTGTAGGCTTTTTGTGTTATGCGGCCATCAAGATTACCGCGATTGTCGTCAAAACCAAGATGAGTGCGGGGTTGGTGATTTTGTCGGCGGTAGCGGCATATTTCATTCGCTCACCTTGGGTTTTTCCTCTTTCGGTCATCATCGGCGGCACTATCAGCGGCTCGCTCAAATACAAAAGCCAACCGACTGAGTCTGCCCCTCCGCCACCCTTGCGCATCCAATGGGCTAACTTTTGGTTGTTTTGGGGAGTACTCCTAGGGGCTTGGTTGTTGGCAGAGCTGAGCGGATCCTCGCTTATCAGGCTTTTTGTCAACTTTTACCGCAATGGTGCTTTTATTTACGGAGGAGGGCAAGTCTTGATTCCGGTATTGTTTACAGAGTTTGTCCGCTTCAAAGAATTAATGACTGCCGAAGAGTTCCTTTCTGGTTATGGTCTTGCACAGCTCATCCCCGGGCCGGTCTTTTGCTTTACGGCTTTTATAGGGGTCTTATCTATGGAAAGTTATGGTATTTGGGGACAACTATTGGGCGCTTTGATGGCCAGCGCCGGGATTTTTCTACCCGGCACTTTTTCCATCTTTTTCGTGATTCGGTTTTGGGACAGACTCAAACACTACCGCGCCGTGCGGGCATCGCTTGAAGGAATCAATGCCACAAGCGCGGGGCTGGTCATTGCTGCGGCCATTCTACTGACCGAGCCACACACAGCCCTGCCTTGGCACTTGATGCTTATCTTTGGGACGACGCTTATCTTACAGTTTACCAAAATCCCCCACCCGTTTATCATCTTGGGTGGCTTGGTGACCGGCATTGTGTTGCAGTTGGCAGGCATATTGGTTTGAAAACTTGTTTTGCCACCCTTCCCATTTATACAAATTTTATATTAGAAAAAGTTAATATACACATATAAGAAATTGGTTTGGGAAACCTGCACGCTGAGAATCCTTGATAATCAAAGAACTCAAATCCTGTAAATCCACAAATTTTGTGAATCTTGGTATAAGCCTCATCGCTTGCCGACCTAAGGCTTTTGAGCCAATACCATGCGCGCCTTCCCTTGTAAATCTGGCAATATCTCTACTCCCGCAAATCCGTCCTTCTGAAGAAGGTGAACGACTCCTTTGGCATAATTCTCATGGATTTCGAAAAACAACCACCCTCCCTCATACAGGGTTTGGCGTGCATAACGGCTGATGGCTTCATAAAAAAGCAGGGGATTTTGATCACTAACGAATAAAGCTGTATGAGGCTCATATTCCCGCACATTGGCCCGCATCTTGGCCTGCTCGGCAAGCGGGATATAGGGTGGGTTGCTGACAATCGTGTGCCAACGTTGGGCGAGCAAGTTAGGTGATGGACTCAAGATATCATCTTGCCAGAGAGCTGCATTGCGCAAGTGCAGCTGTTCTTGGTTTTGGCGAGCTACCGCAAGGGCTTCGTCGGATATATCTACTCCGCTGACGAGCGCCTTAGGGTTGGCCGCCGCTAGACTGAGGGCGATGCAGCCACTGCCCGTACCGACATCCAACACTCTGGGCTGCAAGCCCTTGAGTGCTTGAGGGTGATCAAGTATGGTTTGTACGAGCTGTTCGGTTTCGGGTCGGGGGATAAGTACCGCCGGAGATACCAGCCAAGTATGCTCATAAAAGTAGGCTTTGCCCAAAATATATTGTAGGGGTTCTTGTGAGGCTAGCCGTGGCAAGGCGGTAGCCAGCGCATTGAGCCAAGGACTGTGAGGCTCCAGCCCTGTTTCGAGCGCCCAACGATGCGCGGAAATTTGGCTCAACTCTTCTATCAGCCAGCGCGCCATACTCCGGCATTCTTGAGGGCTATGGTCTGATAAGTGGCTAGATAAGTACGTTTCACAAGCTGCCAACAAGGCTTGAAAGCTTGTGGGGGTTTCAAAAGGAAGTAGCGCCATAGGTAAACTGTATGCGTGTTTTACAACCCACCGAACATTTTCATAACATCCCCTCGTTTTGCTTCCAAAGGCGAGTTTGTGAAATATCCAGTGGGGTGGGGGTTTTATCAAAAATAAGACATCTCCATACACGAAACAAACTTTGGTGCTATTTGCCTACGCGCTCTCGTAGACAAGGTTGGGCTGTGTTATTTCGCTACAAGCTCTGGCTGAGGTTCGTGGATGCTGTCTGTCAGCGATACTAGCCATTGTTGTTGGCCACCAAAGCATCATTGAGCGCCTCCCAAGAGCTGAAACCCAAAAACTGGACATACTTTTCCTTGGTGCGGGTGTTGAAGTTGTAATGTTCGTAACGCTGTGGCAAAAAAACACGTCTGGTGGATGAACTACTAATCCCTATTAGCGCTGCAGCCCTTTGGTATTGTTGTTCAGACCATTGGGTGTATGGGAATTTCAATATTTGATAATCCATCAAGTCTTTTTCTTGGATTATCTCTTGGCATTTTTGCCAGAGAGCATCTGCCAATTTTTGTTTGAATAATAGCTGTAGCATAGAAGTATCGGGTAAGTTTGGTAAAGATTAAGTCGAAGTATGTAGTGGCCTGTAAGCGTTTGGCTATTCTATAGTGTTGAGATTTACATCACGGAAAAGCCAAAGAAATAGAAGCCTTTGAGTAGCGCTTTTTGTAACATAGAGAATTACCTATTGAAACTTTAAAAAAATCATATTGCAGCTTAATAATTAAAAATTGTAAGTATTTTAGTAAATAAAATCACTCAATAAATACACTTAGATTTGTGGGTATATGGCTTGGTCACGCTGCTGGACATTTTCAAACCCCACAGTTCACAAGAAAGACACAAGTATTGGTGAAAAGGATGCAAGCTGCGTTTATTTATGCTAATATCTACTTGCCGCTCAAGGATTTTCAGTGCGCAGATTTCCCCAACCAATTGTGATTGGGGATAAAATCCCTCTGTACTGTTTCACGGTCGGGGCTGCTTTTCCGAAAATGTCTAGTGGTGTGGTATTCGCCGATTCAGTTATACCTAGGGTCAATGGGATAGTTGGCCAATGCCTTGTATTTCCCCCCCATTTGTTTGAGTACGGCTCGCCAGAAGCCTTCGGCAGCCGTTTTGAAGATAAATTCAGCTCCTAAACGGGTATGAATCCAAGCATTTTGTTTGAGTTCGCCTTCGAGTTGGCCGGCGCTCCATCCTGAATATCCGGCAAAAAACCGCAGCCTTTCAGGATCTATCTGCCCTAGATTGATGAGCGTGGCCAGTTGCTCATAGTCGCCTCCCCAGTAGAGGTTGGGGATAATCTCTTGGCAGTCCTTGATTTCGGGATAATTATGGAGGAAATGTAGGGTGTTGTTGGCCACTGGGCCACCTATGTAGATTCCGAAGCGCTCATCTGATACTTGGGGCAAGACCTCTGGTAGCGACCATTCAGAAGGTTGATTGAGTACAAACCCAAAAGCGCCGTCGTCGTTATGTTCGCACAGCAACACCACACTGCGCTCAAAATTGGCATCGCCCAAAAACGGCTCAGCGATGAGCAGGTGTCCTTTCAAACGTGTGTCCATGGCAAAAAAGTTTATGGTGATAATAGGTGTATGGTGTCAGTAGTAGTAGGTGGTTTATTTTTTATTTTGCTGTGGTAAGACAATCACATAGGGTCGTCGTGTATCGAGTATTGTCAGGCGATTGGTACGTAGCCAAGGGTTATGCCATTTTAATTCTTTGTACGTAACTTGGTGATTTTTGGCGAAGGCGACGAGGTCAAAAATAGGTTGTTCGACCACAATGCTGTCATAACGCCAAGGCTGATAGTGCCGCCCGGCGGGTTGCCCATAGCCCATTGCTTCGGGCTCCTCAAACAATAGTTTGTAGGCTACTGCCCGATAGAGGTATGCATCGGTTTCGGCATAAGTCATTACATCGTAGTAGTTGCTTACGCCCTGTTCGTCCAAGAAGTTCTTCAGCCCTCCCATCCCTATGTTGTAGGAAGCGGCGGCCAAGGTCCAATTTTGAAATTTCTGATGTGCTTGTTTGAAATACAGGCAGGCGGCTTCGGTAGCTCGGAGTACATCGTAGCGCTCGTCTACTTCGGCATTGATACGGAGGCCAAACTCCAACCCTGTTTTTTCTAAAAATTGCCAAAAACCTTTAGCCTGCATGGGTGAAGTAGCTTGGCTAAAGTTACTCTCTACCACGACAAGGTATTTGAGGTCTTCGGGGATGTTGTGTTGGGCTAGAATAGGCTCTATAAGCGGGAACCAGCGTTTGGCGCGCTTGAGGCTCATGACTGTACTGACGTGAAAGTAAGTTACCCTCACCAGCTCATACTCTAGCGCTTCGCGCACCTCAGGTTTATTGAGCGGAACAAGCTCGCCGGCAAAACTAAAACTATCGGGCAAAGCCCTGTGGAGCTGTGCTGTGGGCAGTGGTAGAGAGGCTATGCTGCTATCTACCTGTGCCTGTACGGCTTCGGTGCTAGGCTTTTGGTAGCGCATCTGATACCAAAGTAGGGCTTGCGAAACTGCCAAGAGGCCGAGCAAGCTCCAAAGGGCTATACGTTGATACACAGAGGTTTAAAAATTTGGTTTGAGCAAATATTGAGAGTAAAATTCGTCGATGATTTGCACAGCCTCATCTGGCGTATCTACAATCCGCATTAGCTCTAGGTCTTTGGGGCTGATATTTTTCTCCTCCAGCATCACCGTCTGGTGTAGCCAGTCCATCAACCCTTGCCAATACGTCCTACCTACCAACACAATGGGGAAATTGCCTACCTTTTTGGTCTGTATCAGCGTAATGGCCTCAAACATTTCGTCTAAGGTACCAAAGCCGCCGGGCATCACAATAAAGCCCTGAGAGTATTTCATAAACACGACCTTTCGGACAAAGAAGTAGTCGAAGGTGATGAGCTTGTCGTGGTCTACATAAAGGTTGCTGTCTTTTTCAAAAGGCAACTGAATACGCAAGCCTACCGACTTTCCACCTTCAGAGGCTGCCCCTTTGTTGCCGGCCTCCATAATGCCAGGGCCACCACCTGTGATGACTCCATAGCCGTGCCGTACGAGCTTAGCAGCAATGTCTTCAGCTGTTTGGTAGTAGGGGTGCTCAGGCGAAGTACGCGCAGAGCCAAATATAGACACACAAGGCCCTATCTGGGCCAGTTTCTCAAAACCATTGACAAACTCGGCCATCACCTTAAAAATCACCCAAGCATCCTCTGTCTTGATTTCGTTCCAATTGCGGGTTTCAAAGGCTTTCTTAACTTTTCTTTCTTGTTCGTTCATAGTAATATCCATAATAGGTGATTGATTGTTGTCTGATTACGTCGTTTGGCAGCGACAGTTTTTGCTCAATAACAGCAAAAATAATTGGATTAGCAAATCTGCCTAATGCTTTGGCAGCTATATGTGGAACTAAAGTACCTCGATGACGAGGTTGTGATTGGTATAAATACAGATATCAGCAGCGATGTTGAGGGCTTCACGCACAATCTCCTCGGCGCTGAGGTGTGGGGCGTGGCGTACTAAGGCAAGCGCTGCCGCCTGCGCATACATACTGCCCGAGCCAATAGAGAGCACGTTGCTGTCTGGCTCTATTACGTCACCTGTGCCAGATATTAGCAAAAGCTCTTCGTTAGAAGCCGTAATGAGCATCGCCTCCAGCCTACGGAGGTACCGATCGGTACGCCAATCTTTGGCCAACTCAATGGCGGCCCGGCGCATGTTGTTGCCATAGGCGCTAAGCTTTTCTTCGAAGCGCTCCAACAAGGTAAAGGCATCGGCAGTAGAGCCAGCAAAGCCGGTAATGATATTGCCTTCGGATAGCTTCCGGATTTTGCGTACATTGCTCTTGGCTACAGTGTTGCCCATAGTGGCCTGACCGTCAGCGCCAATGGCTATCTTGCCTTGGTGTTGCACAGCCAATACCGTGGTGGCGTGGATAGTTGGGGGCAAATTTTGTTGAGACATAGTTTTGGAGTAGTTGGTCTTTCAAAAAACAAGCTAATGAAAACATCTTGTCTGGCCAAAAAGTTCCGACTTTTATTCCAAAATACCTCCTAGGTCGCCCAATCAGCCTCCCCGCCCGATATTGTGAACAAGCTTAAAATGAAGCATAGAAAGGACTTGAAAAAACGGGCAAAAAATCCGATATTTACTCCCCCAAACACTAGTATTAGGCACTTTATTTGCAACTACCTATAGCACAGAACAACAATCAACCCACCTCATCGTCAGCGAGGCGTTTTGGGACAGTGTTTTTGTGCCAAATGTGTATTTGCTGTGAGGTAGCGCCTTAACACCCACCAACCCCCTCTAAAAACCATGGAAGAGAGAATACTTAGCCCCCGCGAGAAAGCCAGAAGAATCAACCTGAACCATGGAGCTTATGGCTCTTTCGCCGAAATAGGCGCGGGTCAGGAAGTTGCGGCCTACTTTTTCAAGGCCGGAGGAGCCTCCAACACAGTAGCCAAAACCATGTCAGCTTATGATATGACCTTTAGCGATGCAATCTATGGCCGTGAAGACAGTGGACGTTATGTGTGTGAGCCCCGCCTACTCAAGATGATTCGCCGTGAGTATGGGTTGGTAAAAAAACGATTGGATGAAACAAAGGGCGCAGAGCGTCCTTTTTTTGCTTTTGCCAATACGGTTACTACTATCAACTTTGCCCGTACTTCACAAGGGCACGGCTGGCTGGGTCTGCGGTTTCAGCTCACCCCCCGCACCGAACCCAATGAAGCTGTAATCCATATCCGGATGTTTGACAAGGAAATCCTCGAACAACAACAAGTAGTCGGTATTATGGGAGTAAACCTGATGTATGGCTGCTACTACCTACAAGATAACCCCGAAAAGCTGCTTTGTTCACTGATGGACAACCTCAACTCTGAGCGTGTTGAAGTTGATATGATTCGTATTACAGGGCCTGATTTTACACACATCGATAACCGCGTATTGAGCTTACAGTTGGTCAAAAACGGGCTGTCTAATGCCGCTATCTTTGGCCCTGACGGTACAACCCTCCAAATCTCTGACTTGCTGTACAAAAAAGATATCCTCGCCCTTAGAGGTCGATTCCGGCCTGTTACACTCGTCAATGTGGATATGATGACTACAGGGCTGGAGCAGTTTAAGAACGAAAAAGATGTAAACCCTGATAACATTATCACCATTTCGGAGCTTACACTCAATGATCTCAAAGTAGGAGATGGTATCGATTATCAAGACTTTTTGGATCGGGTCGATATTCTGGGCTCTTTGGGGCAAACGGTATTGATTTCGAATTATCACGAATATTATCGTTTGGTCGCGTTCTTATCCCAATTTACCAAGGGTAAAATCGGCTTAGTGTTAGGTGCTTATAATCTGGAGCAAATATTTGACGAAAGCTACTACGAAAACCTCAAAGGCGGTATCCTAGAATCGTTCAGTACACTATTCAGCCGCAATGTCAAACTGTATGTGTATCCGGCTTATGCCAAAGGCTCTACCACAGAGCTATACACCTGTATCAACTTCAAACTCCCACGCCACCTGACCGACTTGTATGAATACCTCATTGTCAATCAGAAAATAGACGATATAGCAGATGCTGACAAGGCCAATCTTCATATTTATTCCGACAAAGTGTTGGCAATGATCAAAGAGGGTCAAAGCGGATGGGAAAAAATGGTACCCGAGATTGTGGCCGAAGCTATCAAAGAAAAACAGCTCTTCGGCTACGAACCAGTACACAACGTAATTTGATAAACCCAGCCTTTAGGCGTATACTTTATCGAGGTTCCTGCCACTTCTCTGCCCACGACTGCCCTCGTGGGCTTGTTTTTTGGGCTTATTTTTGTGCGAAAACACTGCCGTTTATCCGCCAAGATTGCTTATCTGCCCAATGTTTTTTATCTTGAGGCCTCCGAGGCTATACACCCATGGCCTCTATTTAAACTAACCCCCTCTATTTGCGCTTATGACTAACATTGCAAACAAAAAACTGACCCTTGCCAAACGCCCTGTAGGCGACCCTCAGCCCGACAACTGGGCACTGGAGACAGAAACCATCGACGGACTAGCCGAAGGAGAAGTACTCGTACAGACAGCGTTGCTTTCTATAGACCCTGCTATGCGTGGCTGGATGAACGAAAGTAAGTCGTATATCCGCCCTGTAAAAATCGGAGAAGTAATGCGAGCCCTAGCCGGCGGGAAAGTCATCGAAAGCCGTAACCCCCGATTTACCGCAGGTGATTATGTTACAGGGGCTTGGGGTGTACAAGAATACGCCAAGGGTACTGGCGATGAGTGGCAGAAAGTCGACACAAAGATGGCTCCCTTGGAAACCTATGTCGGTACTCTCGGCCTTACGGGCATGACTGCCTACTTCGGCCTCCTAGATGTGGGTAAGCCCCAAGCTGGCGAAACTGTGCTGATATCAGGTGCTGCTGGCGCTACCGGCTCTATGGTTGGGCAGATAGCCAAGGTCAAAGGTTGCCGCGTGGTAGGCATCGCCGGAGGCGCAGAGAAATGTCGCTATGTAGTCGAAGAGCTTGGCTTTGATGCTTGTGTAGATTACAAAGAAGGTCGCTTACACGCCGAAATCAAAAAACATTGTCCTGAGGGTATCGATATTTTCTTCGACAATGTAGGTGGCGAAATTCTCAACATTGCCCTCGCACACCTGCGCCTCAAAGCACGTGTCATTATCTGTGGTGCTATCTCACAGTATAACAATACCACTGCCCCCGAAGGGCCTGCCAACTACCTCTCCTTGCTAGTCAATAGAGCACGTATGGAAGGTTTTGTAGTCTTGGATTATGCCAGTCGTTATGCCGAAGCCGGTGCTGAAATGGCACAGTGGATGATGCAGGGTAAGATAAAAGGCAAAAACCATATTGTCTCCGGAACAGTCGAAGACTTTCCCGAAACATTGATGATGCTTTTTAGAGGAGAAAACTTTGGCAAACTCATGCTCAAACTCGACTAAAGCCTGCTTAGGTGGCAGTTTTATGCCAGTATTTTACTGACTGTCAAGGGTTTTTAGTGCATACATTTCCCAAACTAATTTTGATTGGGTACCCGTACCAGAAGGGCAAGCCCCCAAGCCTGCCCTTCTTCGCTTCAGCACTCCAGCAGCCAAGCCTGCGCCTCCTGCTCTTCCAAAAAATAACGTGTATCAAAATTGCGTGCCGACACGCGCTCCATCAACTGATCGATGCTCTGCTGCGCAAATGCGTCTGCCGAAACCAAAACAGCTAACCTCCTAACCGTTTCCGTGCCATCGGTAATATGGGCGTGAACCCAAGCTTGCTCCTCTTCTGAGATAATGTAATAAAACAATCGGGCATCCCCCAAAAGCCGCTCCACTTTGTGTAGCCACGTAATACTACGCATTACCTCCATCTCTCGTCTATACCTTTGCTGTGTCAAGTAACGGCTGTTCTCTAGCCACACTTGTCGCAAAAGTTGGTGCCTCTCTTCCAAATAAAGCTTACTAAAATCACTCTGATACAATAACTTATCCATAAAGTACTGAAAAACAGATTATTAACCGGCGCTATTATGTTTGAGGAGACACTAAGTGTCTTTGTTTTTTGGAACATCCTAAAATACCTCAAAAATAAAACTACCGGGCAATTAAATGGTTTGAATGGAATATATGCAGATTCGTTTTTTAAATATACGGCTATAAGTAACAAAATGTTACTTATCGATATAAAACAGCTTCTTATCGATTTTAAGACATCTAATCAACTGACAGAATCTACGAATACCAAATTTTATATCGCATTTATTACTGCTAGTGCTTATAGGTCAGCATTATATAAAAGATTATCACAACATTGGGCGTTTTGAAACAGCAGCTAAGAGACAAGCTGAAACTTTATTTGGGGATAAAATAAGATTTAGCCCAAAGTGGAATCTGGAAAATACCCAGTGGCGTGAGACCCTGTAAATGGAAATCCCCCAAACATTCTCTCTTTGCGTACAGTTTGTTAGCTTGAATACAGTGCTTAGCTTTTTGTGAGCGCTTTGGTATGGGGAGTTTCCTCGTCCAAGGCCGGAGGATGTCCAGCACTGTGTCTCCGTTTTGTCAGATGGTTTCAGATTTTAGGCCCTATCGCTTGTGCGTGAACTCCGATTGATTTTGGGCGATCAGCTCAACCACCAACACAGTTGGTTTGCCACCCACGACCACGAGGTCTGTTATGTTTTGATGGAAGTCCGCAGCGAAACGGACTATGTCAGACATCATATCCAGAAGGTGCTTGGCTTTTTTGCAGCTATGCGTCACTTTGCCGAATGGTTGCGCCAAGGAGGGCATCAGGTCATCTACCTCTCCCTCGACGACCCACACAACGAGCAGTCTTTTGAGGCCAACCTCCGCCACCTCTTAGCCCAAACCGGCGCACAGGCCATCGCCTACCAACTCCCCGACGAGTACCGCCTATCGTTAGCGCTCTCCCAACTTTCGGAAAAACTCGGTGTTTCCATACAGGCCGTTGACACAGAACACTTTTTAAGCAGTAGAGAAGACTTAGGGTTGTTTTTTAAAGGCAAGAAAACTTTTTTGATGGAGTCCTTCTACCGCCATATGCGCAAGCGCTACAACATCCTGATGGACGGGAAGGAGCCACTCACAGGCCAATGGAACTACGATGCCGACAACCGCAAGAAGTACAAAGGTGAACAACCCATCCCCCTGCCCGACCTCCCGACCGAAGACCTCAGCCCCCTTCTCTCGATGCTGGAGCGCTGCGGCATACAAACTATCGGCAGCGTGCAAGCGACACAATTCATATGGCCTACCCGGCGTGAAACGGCTTTGGCCTGTCTGCGCTTTTTTGTGTCGGAATGTCTGCCCTATTTCGGTACTTACCAAGATGCAATGTATCGGGGCGAGCCCTTTATGTTTCACTCTAGGCTTTCGTTTGCGCTCAATGTCAAGCTACTCAACCCCTTGGAAGTAGTAGAGGTGGCTGTGATGGCTTGGGAGGCTGCCCCCGAGCGCATCAGTTTTGCCCAACTAGAGGGTTTTGTACGGCAGATTATCGGTTGGCGTGAGTATATGCGGGGGGTATATTGGGCCAAAATGCCCGACTATGCCCAGCTCAACTATTTTGACCACCAGCGCCCATTACCAGCGTTTTTCTGGACAGGCCAAACACACATGCGCTGTATGGCCGAGGCCGTAGGGCAGTCGTTGCGCTATGCCTATGCCCACCATATCCAGCGGCTGATGGTTACAGGCAACTTCGCACTGCTGGCAGGCATCGCCCCCGATGCCGTCGATGAATGGTATCTGGGCATCTACATCGATGCCATCGAATGGGTCGAAATCACCAACACACGCGGGATGAGCCAGTTTGCCGATGGCGGCATTGTCGGTACCAAGCCCTATGTCAGCAGTGCCAACTATATCGACAAGATGAGTAACTACTGCGGTAGCTGTTTTTATGACAAAAAGAAGCGCTACGGCGAGCGGGCTTGCCCCTTCAACAGCCTGTATTGGCACTTTTATCACCGCCACGAAGGCCTGTTAGCCCGCAACCCCCGCATCGGGATGGCCTACAATACTTGGAAAAAAATGGACACCGAAGAACAACAAAAACTCCTCCAACAAGCTGAAAAATACCTACAAAATCTTGATGAACTCTAAGCCCCCACTAAACACTGGGCTAAGCCACTAATGCAAGAATAAAATCCAAACATCCGTGGTAAACACCTGTAACCGCGAAGGGCGTTAAAGCGGGAAAATATTCGTACATCCGTGGCAAAAAATCAGCTACTAATGCCCGAACCAACCTCAAATATCTGTGCAGCCGTAGTCATAACGCGCCTTAAATCCGTTCTTTGATTTCGGCCCAGAGTTGTTCGAAGGCTTTGGTAGCGGCGGCTCTTGGGGCGAAGCTGGGCAGTGGTGCCAGTTCGATGCCCATTTTTTCTACGTCTGCGGCATAGGGAATCGAGGTGCGCAACACTTGAGGGTCGTTTTGTTGGGTTTGGAGCCAGTCGCGGTGAATCTTTTTGCGCATATCTACCTGCGAAAAAAACGGCATCAGCTTATAGGCCGTGAGGTTGTTTTGAAGGAAATGCGCCTGCACCTGTTGGTAGGTGCGCAAGGATAACGGTGTGGGAATCATCGGTAGCAGGATATAATCTGCCACCAAAAAAATATGTTCTGTGATTAGTGATAGGCCGGGCGAGCAGTCGATAAAAACATAGGTGTATTTCGTATGGAGGGCATTGACCATCTGTTGCATCTTTTTTTCAGACTTTTTGAGGTCATCGAGCACGAGGTCTATCTCCCGCTGGGAGGGGTCGGAGGGGATGAGGTCGAGCTGTGGGTAGTTGCTTTCTTTCACAAACTGCTCGATGTCTTCTTTGGGGTTGAGCAGTTTTTTTACCCCGCCTTTGAGCTTGGGCTTGACCTGATAATAAAACGAGGCTGCACCCTGAGGGTCTGCATCCCAAAGGAGTGTTTTGGCCTCCTTGGCAGCCAAGTAAGCCAGATTGACCGCAGCAGTGGTTTTACCTACCCCACCTTTGAAGTTGTATACTGCAAAAATAGCCATAAGTCCCTCTTTCTTTAGAGTAGTCAAAAATATGCCGCATACATCAAGCCAACATCACCGCCACTAGGCAAAGTTGTGATTATCTTTTGGTGGTGGGCTTGTCCCATTTCTTGACATCACGCAGCAAAAACAACACAATCAGCCCCAAAACTACTGTAGCCGCAGGGACAGCCCAGGCAGAGATTTGTAGTAGGGCAAAATGTAGCAGGCCGGCCAATCCGGCCAGTATCATCCCCCCAAACACAATCACGGCACTGCTGCCGTCTTGTGCGTTCTTGGGGTTGACCGAAAAAGGATAACGGGGGTTGCTGTTAAGCACGAGTACTAGCAATGCCGCTGCTGACACCAAAAGACTAAACAGCGTATCCATCCATACTTTTGCCCCCATAATGAACTGAAGGACAAAAGTCAGTAGAATGAAAATAGGAAATACATATTTCACAAAAACAGCCCAAGCCGTGCCCAAACGCAACAAAGTGGGGCGATACATCGGGCTACTTTCAAATATCCAAGAAGCCTGATAGCTTTCGGAGTATTGTGTGTTGAGGTAAAACATATTGCACAACGAGCTGCCTACATACAGCAAAAACAGGTGTTTGGAGGAAGTGGCTATATCGTCGTACATATCTTGTATTGTCCCTTCAAAATCGCGAAAATACACAATGACAAACACCAGAAACAACCCATATAGCGGGTAGCTCTGTAGTTTGTAGCGGCGCTCGCGCTGGGTGATGAGCCAGGCAAACTCAAAGCCCATCCGCATCTCAGGCCAACGACAAAGGCGCGCCCCAAGACGGTAATACCAGCCCTGTTGGAGGGGCTTTTGTTCGGTAGCCCCATCATTACTCTCCGCGCCAAGGGTGGCAATCATTTCAGTATATTTTTTGGACAAGCTGCTGATGATAAGCCAGATAGCTGTTAGCGACCCCAAAAGCAGCCCAAGGTAGCCATAGTGATAACCCGTCCAGAGGCCACTGCGGAGGCTGTCAAGTAAGAACCCTCCCCAAAGGGGTGCCAATGTCAGTGTCCACCACGCCGGCTGTAAGATTGCCTCTTGGCTGTCAAAGTTTTTAGGCAGCAACATTGGCAGTATCTGATAGCCCGCCGTAAACACAATGGCAAAGGAAATTTGCAGGTACATAATGGCGTTTTTGAAGGTGCTCTCACTGGTGTAGCGTATCAACACAAAGTAGAGCGCAATCACAACGCCCACCGTAAAACAGACAAACAAGCCTACCAACAACACAAACCCAAGCCCTACCAAAGCGCCAAAGCGCCAGCACAGTACCCCAAAGGCAATGACAGACAAGGCCGCCGATATAGAACCGATGTAGAGCAAGATGTGTGTAAAGCGGGCGGCAACCAAGGTTTTTTGGTGGATGGGGCGTGGCAAGAGGATAAGGTTGTCGGTGGTATCAAGTAAGACCGCCGAAAAATCGCTCAATAGGGTCATCCCCAACATAAAAAGTAGCATCGCAAAAAACAGCCCTGCGCTCAGCTCTAGTGTCGGAAATACCAAGATGAGCAAACTGCCTATTCCCCCAAAAAGGGCGTTAACGGCCAAAACAGTGAGAAAAGACTGGTTGCTGTGTTGCTGAGCACCAAAAGTACCCCCTTGCGGGCGGCGGCCATCCGAACGCAACTTGGCCACCACAATGGCCTTGACTTGCGTCACGTCTGCCCCAAAGAGGCGGTATACAAATGCCAGTAGTTGTACTAGCCAAGCTCCTAATAAAGGCATAATTTTTTGAATAGGGAGTGTGAAGTAGGGATGTTAGTTTTGGTATACAATTTCGACAAACTGCGAGGCGCGGTCTTGGTATTCGTGGATGCCAGTCAGTTGGGTGAAAATCTGCTCTAATGAACCTTCTTGGTTTTGTTTGAGCTCGGCAAATGTACCCAAGGCGGCAATACGTCCTTGGTGCAAGATGAAAATACGGTCAGCGACCTTCTCGACCACATCCATCAGGTGAGAGCTGTAAAACAAGGTCTTGCCTTGGGCTTTGAGCCTGCTCAAAATCTCCTTGACCAAAATCACTGCATTGGCATCGAGGCCGGAGAGGGGCTCATCCAAGAAGATAATCTCGGGATTGTGCAGCATCCCCGCAATGAGCAACACTTTTTGGCGCATGCCTTTGGAAAAACTGCTCATTGGTTGCTTATGGTTGTCGGCAAGATCAAACAAGTTCAGCAACGCCATACTCTTCTCCTTGATTTGGGCTGTGGGCATTCCATAAAGCTGGCCTATGAAATATAGGTACTCCGAGGGGGTGAGACTTTCATATAGCACGGCGTTTTCGGGGATATAGCCCAATCGCTGTTTGACCTCATAGGCCTGCTTGCTAATGTCCATTCCCAACACCTGAACATTCCCCTCAAAATCGGGCAAAATGCCTGTGAGCGTCTTGATGGTCGTGCTTTTACCCGAGCCATTGGGGCCGATATAAGCCACCAACTCTCCCTTAAAAATTTCAAAATTCAGGTCTTTGAGTACCGGTTGGTCTGTTGAGGAATAGCTTTTGGTGAGTCCTTGGACACGTATGGCCACTTCGTTCATAAGTATAGTTCAGCTAAATAGTCGTTGTATGGTGTAGGTGCTAAGCATTGTTTGTGTGCTATGGCTTGAGATGCCATAGAATGATTCAAACCCGCTCTAACAAGTAAAGATATACCAAGAGAAGCATAAGGCCAAATATTGCTTGGAGAATATCGGTTGATGCGGTTAAAACACCCTCCATTATGGGTTATTTTTGCAAAGCGCTAGAGGGTGTTGTTTTTTATCGTGGTGCGCTCATTTTGGCTTCTCTGGTTCTCCGCAGGCATTTATATCAGGGTCGAAGGATTTTCAGTGAACACATTTCGCAAAACAATTTTGATTGAGTACAACGACAAAATACACACAAAGAGTGTTTATTGGCATAAACAAGCCCTAAGCCTGTCTAGCTGCCAAAATACTGCACAAAAGCCTCAAAGTTTACAGACTTTCGAGACCGCTCGGGGATGGCAAAAACAATTTTCCTGAATTTGTTAACAAACCGAGGGTTTTGGGTCAGGTGTTCATAAAAATACTGCACAATGGTCTTGGGGTCATTCTGAAAAACCCCACATCCCCAAGCCCCCAACATTTTGGCCGAGGCAAAGTTGAGTACCAATATCCGTGTTTCGCCAGCCGCCACTAATCGTTCGCAGGCGGCCAAGGTGTTTCATCCATTACTTCTATATCGGTGGGCGCTACTAATGTAGGATTGGCTTCGGTGGCCTATAAAGCGGCCTCAAAATCATTTTCCAGATACAAAATACTCCCCTCCAACGTCGCTGTAATAGAAGGCCGTACCAATACCAGTTCTTGATTTTGGTTATGATATTGGCCCTGTTCGATGATACTGCTCGTTTGCTTCGCTAGATTAATGCGCGCTGTTTTTTTCATTGATATCCCAAGGTTTATATGCTTTGAGGATTTTGTTAACTTTATTTTGCTGATTATCAAAAATCTACATCATATACATTTCCCAAACTAATTCCTACTATGTATCAACAGATATGGTCAAAAAGCCTGTACTTCTGCCCTAAACCCTTGCCCATAAAGGTCTTGATTCTGCTGCCGCAGGCTGAGATCTAGGCGTGCACTAGGTGTAGTAGAAAAGCCTCCGTGCTGAAGGTAATACAGCGCTTCTTTGAGACAGGACTCTTCTGGATCGCCAAAATTGCGGCGAACATCATCGGGGCGCAGCGCGTCGGCGGGGAGCCCGTCAAAATAACGCCCTTCGCCCTTGGCATTGGTCATCTCCAAAGACACGGGCACAATCACCTGCCCTTGGTAGCGCCACGCATACGAGCCTACAGGCTTGCCATAGCTATTGTCGCCAATCTGAATGACCTGCATATACGGCTTCAAGCCACTGATAATCAACTCTGACGCAGAGGCCGTGCTGCCTGTAGCGATGACCACTAGCCTGCTCAAGTTGAGGTTGACTTCAGGGGCTTTAAATTTGATGGCTTGGTTTTCGGCGCTTTTCTGTGCGTTGTGTTGGTAGTTGATAAACGTGTTGCCTGTATTGCCGGCAGGCACTAGGGCGCTTGCCAAAAACTCAGCCACACTAATGCGTCCGCCACCGTTGTAACGCATATCCAACACCACCTCATTGACCCCCTCTTGTTGGAAATAACTCAGGGTCTGTTTTAACTCCTCTTGGGCTGTTTCGACAAAATTATTGAAGACCAAATACCCCACTTTTCGTGTACCTGCTTGGTGTACAGAACGATGCAACACAGCATTGATTTGTAGATTTTCTTTTACCAAATTCAGCTCCTGTGTGCTGCCATTGGCTTTGCGAATACGTAAGGCTGTTAGCACTCCCACGCGGTTTTCGCCAAACTCAGCGGCAATATTGCTGATACTGGCCAAATCCTTGCCATTAATCGACAATATCTGGTCGCCACGCTCCAGCCCCGCTTTGCCTGCTGGCGACTCACGGAATACATAACTGATAAACAACTCATTGGCACTCACAAATCGTAAGCCCATCCCGTAGCCCACCAATTGGCCGGCCTCAAAAAACTGAAAGTAGCTAATTTCGTCCTCAATATAACTCCAACGATCTTGCGGATTGCGAATACCTCGAATCAAATCATTGGGCGTTGCATACCGCGACACATCAATGTCGGCGGGCATTTCGGTATTCCACAAATACCACTCCCGCATAAGCTCTACAACCACATTTTTGAATTGTGTGTCAAAATCTGTCGGCTCTACAAACCGTTGCCTACAAGCCGAAAATACCAAAAACAGGCTCAAAAGCACTATTGTTGAGAGGGAGGAATTGTTACACATTGATTTTAGTTGATTGAGGTAATACAAAGTATCAGAACACAATAATAACAATTCCTTCCTAGTCGTGGTTGTGATAGTCCTATTTTTTATCAAAAAATCAACTCTCTAAACACGAAGCAGATACTTTAGAGACACAAAGATTGATTTTGTGCCCTAAGCTTGCTATCTTCGATGCCTACAACGGACACATATATCAAGATTTATTTGAATTAGGGATTTGATTTTCTTGATTCTGAGAACATCCATTTCCAAACTAACTTCCATTGAGTATATATCAAGAGCGACACAACGCTGTATTGTTATGACCAAAACTACGCAAAAACCATATAAAGGCGCAAACAACACTTACTGGGGCAACCTACGCGAGGGGATTTCTAGCTCTTGGAAAGGTCTGGCCATCTCGCTGCGCCACCTCTGGAACGCCCGCCGCCGGCAGCTGCAAGTATATGTGTCGGATGAGCGCTATTTTACCCAGCCCGATGGCGTAGTTACGCTTCGCTATCCGCTCGAAACACTCCCTACACCTGATATTGGGCGCTATCGGCTACACAATGAGATGGACGACTGTATTGTCTGTGATAAATGTGCCAAAATATGTCCGGTGGACTGCATCGAAATCGAGCCTATCAAAGCCACTGAGCAAGTAGGCGTTACCTCTGATGGTTCGCCAATACGCCTCTACGCGGCCAAGTTTGATATCGATATGGCCAAATGTTGTTATTGTGGCCTCTGTACCACAGTTTGCCCTACAGAATGCCTCACTATGACCAAGGCCTATGACTATAGTGAGCAGAGTGTCAGCGACTTGATTTATCACTTCTCTAACCTCAGCCCCGAAGAAGCGCAGGAAAAAATGGATTTGCTAGCGCTCTTCCAAAAAGAAAAAGAAGAGGCCAAAGCACGCAAAACCGCTGAGCCCTCCACCACGGCAAGTGCTGCTGCCAAGCCTGTGGCTAAACCCAAAGCAATTACTCCCAAAACAACAGAAAATACTGAGGCCGCTGCCAAGCCTGTATTCAAACCAAAGGTAAAGCCC
>NZ_KE387153.1:175775-234296 GCF_000430505.1 Eisenibacter elegans DSM 3317
CCCCTGAAAATAGCGACACAACTGCCGAGGACAAACCCAAGGCCGCTGCCAAGCCTGTATTCAAACCGAAAATACCCTCCAAGCCTCCACGCGATTCGGGAGAGGCTGCCGGAGAATAAAAAAACCTTTACACACAATTGATTTTTTGCCAATGCGTATCGTATTTATGGGCACGCCAGAGTTTGCCGTGCCTTCTTTAGAAGCCATCGTAAAAGCCGGATTTGAGGTAGTAGGTGTCATTACAGCCCCAGACAAGCCCGCTGGCCGGGGCAAGAAACTACAAATGTCTGCCGTCAAAACAGCAGCCTTGGCCTTGGGTTTGCCCGTATTGCAACCCGAAAAACTAAAAGCACCTGAGTTTTTGGAAACCTTACGTGGTCTAAAAGCCGACTTGCAAGTAGTGGTAGCCTTCCGAATGCTGCCCGAGGCTGTCTGGCAAATGCCCCCTCTAGGCACTTTCAACCTCCACGCTTCCCTGTTGCCCAAATACCGAGGTGCAGCACCTATCAACTGGGCCATTATCAACGGAGAAGCAGAAACTGGCGTCACAACCTTTATGCTCCGCCACGAGATCGATACTGGCCCGGTAATGTTCCAAACCCGCACGGCCATCCAGCCCGACGACAATGCAGGTACCGTATATGAGCGACTGATGCACGAAGGTGCGATGCTTGTCGTCAAGACAATTCAGGCCATCGCAGCGGGCAATATCCCACAAATACCACAAGACCTCTCCCAACCTGCTCCCCACGCCCCTAAGATTTTTAGAGAGACCTGCCAAATCGATTGGCAACGCCACGCTCAGGAGCTACACAACTTTGTCCGTGGTCTGGCACCCTACCCTTCGGCCTGGGGTGAGATTGCCGGGCAGGTGTACAAGATTCAACAAACGGCCTTGCCCGAGATGCTTCCAGCCCAAATCCCCGCAGAAGCTGCCCCGGGCAGCTTCTATACTGATCACAAAAAGCTGCTATTAGTTCGTACTGGTGAGGGATGGCTCTCCATTCTCCAGCTACAGCCCGAAGGCAAAAAATCAATGCCTATACAAGCCTTTTTGGCAGGAAACAAACTTTAAGCTGCCCAAACTTATTTGTGATGATGGGTGTTTGCATTATATCTAATCCAGTTAAAACTAAAGCACTTATGAGCAAACTAAACCCTGGTATTTCTGCCCCAGATTTTGAAATGGTAGACTTGTTTGATAGACCTGTCAAATTATCTGACTACCAAGGCAAAAAGGTGTTTTTAGGCTTTTATCGCAATGTCTATTGCCCGTTTTGCAATTTGCGCATCCACCAAGTCAAGAAGATGAAAGATTTTTTTGATGAGCACCAAACACAGGTTATCATTGTGATAGAAAGCAATGCTTCGCTAGTGCGCAAGAGTATTTTCCATACAGAAGTGGCTCCTGTTCCTATCATCTGTGATGCAGCACACAAGCTCTACGATATGTATGGGGTTCAAGAATCTTTCTTGGGGGTACTCAAGAGTGTGTTGTCTCCTCAGATGCTCAAAACAATGATGAATGGTAATAAGGAGATAGGTGCACCTTCTGGAAAAGATAAGGATGCGAACGAAAACCTCATGCCGGCAGATTTCTTAATAGATGAAAAAGGCATTATACAACACGCTTATTATGGTAAACACGTAGGCGACCATATCGATTTGGCTGAGGTCAAAAACTTTGTAACACAGCCTGCCTCGCTGTGAGGTATCACAATCGTGCCTGTGCGGACACAGGCACGATCAAAAAAAATAGCTTACTCCCGTACAAAGACCAAGGTTTTTCTTTCACCACTAAGTATGAGCCTTGTTTGTTCTACTGCTTTGATGCCCAAAAGCTGTACATTGCCATTTTCTAAGGAAATGACCAAGCGTTGGCCTGTGTCATCTAACTTCCACTTGGCTTCTTCGGTCTGCTCCACAGATGCTTGCTCATCGTTTTCGTCATAGGTATAGGTTTTGTAGGTCGACTGTGCTGTTCCATCCATTTGCAACCTTAGGGTGATACCCTGTTCTTCATTGACCCAATACCCCACCAACAGTTCTCGACGCTTGTTTGCCTCGTTGGGTGTAAGGGCTATTAGCTTGATGAAGGTAATCTCTTCTCTACCTGTTTGGATAACAAACTCATCAGGCTTGATGCTTACAACTTTGGCTTCTTCGACTACACGGCCTTCTTCTAGGATTTGAAATGTGGTATTATTGTTGGCTAGCTTCCAAGTGCCGTTTTTGCGCCTGTAGTCTCCCTCTTGCATAAAAATTTCGCCATTGGCCTGCATCACCAGCTCCTTGCCTCCATCAAACATCCAAGTACCAACCAATAGGTTTTCTTTGTTGTTTTGTGCCAAGAGTGCTAGTGGTGTCCACAGTATAAGACACAACATAGACAAGATGTGTATAGGTTTCATAGGCTTTTTTGGGTGTTTTGGTTATTGACGAAATGTAGCGGCGATTTGTTATGCAAACCTTAACACTTATTCAGGGTTGCCTAAGTCAAAAAAGCCACTAGAGCGCATACGTCCACCCTAGTGGCCTCAATCAGGGTTTTATTCAAATGAGATATAAAGCTCAGCGGTTTGGCTTTTAGCCAATGTTTGACCGTTTTCGACGGCAGGCAGCCACTGATAAGCGCGTACAAGGCGTTCTAGTTCTTGGCTAAACACTTTGCCGGGGCTTTTGAGTATCACGATATGGGTAACTTGCCCTTTGTCATCCACAGTTACAATAAATGTAACGCCTTTGGGGCCTTTTTGGGGAACTTGGCCTACATCTCGGCGATTTTGGCGTACATATTCCACGAATGCGGCCATTCCATT
The DNA here is from genome assembly GCF_000430505.1 of Eisenibacter elegans DSM 3317. Lineage (NCBI taxonomy): Bacteria > Pseudomonadati > Bacteroidota > Cytophagia > Cytophagales > Microscillaceae > Eisenibacter > Eisenibacter elegans. Next base: position 178,595 of record NZ_KE387153.1, read on the forward strand.
GGCAGGCACAGCTAACTGAATGTTTGTCTGTTCTGAAAAAGCAATGGATTCCATCAGTTCCTCCTCATCAGCTACCACCGTCAACTCTTGTTTGTGCAAGCGCTCTGCGCTGTTGGTTTTAGCCTCTTTTCGCCGCACAGGAGCCATGTCATACATTACGTGGCTACTGCCCACAGCATAGTTGCTCACCCCTTCGGGCAAGCCAAGAGGTTGCTGTACAGTAGTGTATTCGCCGCTTTTGTTACGAACAAGGTCATCTATGGCTACAAAGGAGGTATAGTTGGTTAGCAGGTTGTAGTCTAAGCCAAGTTTGGTGATTTCGGCGATTTTTCCATCATCACTGCCTATATTGACATAATCGTTCAAAATCTCAACACGTTTGCGCGCCCAGAGGTAGCGCAGGCCTTGTCCCTTGGTTTGGGTCGCTTGATTGAGCGCCAGAGTCTGCTTGTAGGGTTTGTTGCCCGAAAGTCCCTCAATGGTAACCTGCCCTTTAGCTTCGCCTTTATACTTGCCATACACCAAGATAGGTCGCTGAGCGAACACATCTCCAATACTGACCGGCTCTAGGTCATAGACATCGAAGCCGTCGAAGCGCAAGCGGATATTGGTCAGCACCGGGCGCTCTATATACTGACGAAAGCGCACAGCCTCTGCCGGAGCTTCGGCATATTCCACCAGATTCAACTTGGGTGAATAAGCGGCTATAAAATAGAGGTTCTTCCGTAAGTTTGGCGACTTCTGCGAAATAGTCTGCTACCTGCTCTGAGTTTACCTTTTTGAAAGCGACACATTCCGACTCGCTCAGCAGACTTGGCTGAGGACGGACATCGGCTTTGTAGAGCGCCTCAAACCCACCTCATATATAGGTGTTGATGTATTTACGGACACTCTGCTCGTGAATCCCAAAATAGACAGCTATTTCTGAAAACTCCTTCCCCAATTGATAGCGCTTCAACACACGTAATTTTTTATGTGTATATACTCGGGCCTGATGACGACAAAAGTATCGCTGGTATTCTGATTGGTTAAAACCTCTGTTATCAAATTTTTTTCGTTGGCAGCCTATACGCAAATATACGGATTTAAGCCTAAAGGGAGTAATTTTAAGCGTGCTTAACCTTATTTGTTGTTGTCTGATTATCAAGTTATTTTGGGTTCATTGACTGCTATAAATTGACTATATTGGCTAATGTTCATACCTTTGAATAATTGTTATTTGCCAATCAACCCAATATATGTTGCTTGATACTGCCGGGGTACTGCCCCTTCTCTCAAACTGGGATACAGATTTGTTTTTATGGTTGAATCAAAGGCATCTGCCCATACTCGACAGCCTGATGTTCAATTTGAGTAAAACCACCGTTTGGATTCCATTCTATTTGGGTTTGCTAGTGATGGCATACTACAGCTTGGCTAAAAACTTACGACAGACGCTTTTGTTGGTCATTTTTATAGCCCTGACAGTAGTAGCAGCAGACCGCTTTACTTCGGGGGTGATGAAACCCTACTTCGAGCGTTTGCGCCCTTCACACGAACCCTCACTTCAAGGGCAAGTACATTTGGTAAACGATTATCGTGGGGGGAAGTATGGCTTTGCATCTTCACACGCTGCCAATACCTTTGCGTTGGCTACATTTTTTGGTGTGGCCCTCTATGATCGGTGGCCTCTGTGGGCTAGGTTGGGGCTTTTTGGATGGGCAGTGCTTGTTTCTTATACTCGGATTTATTTGGGCGTACATTACCCTGCCGATATTTTGGCCGGAGCTTTGGTCGGGGGACTTTTTGCCTTGGGAGGGGCTTGGGCTTGGCAGCGGCTATCCAGCAGCTAAAAATTCTTACGTGGATCCTATCTTTGCTCAAATTAGGGCGAAAAACCTCAAACAAGCCTATCGCTTTAACGTATTTTTTAGCTAAAACCAAGGTTTTGGGCTAATTTTTGCGTAAAATAAAAAGACACCATACTCCTCAATGCTCTTGAGGAGTTCGATTACCACACACCTTTTCAGGAAGAACTACGTGCTATGCTGACAGAAACGCCTACGCTCATTTATGAAGGAGCGAACTCCTATGTATACAAAACTGCGCTCAATGGTTTAGTAGAAAATACTGCTTTGGTTGGTTATCAAGAACAATCAGCCATTTTGAAAGTCCTCAAAAACCCGCAGCCCTCGCGTGAGCAACTGACGCTCTTTTATAACGAATACGAAATCATCAAGAACCTCGAAGTACGTGGCGTTCGCCGAGTGCTGCGCCGTGGGCGTTACCAAGACCAGCCCGCTCTCTGGTTGGAGTATGTGCCTGGGGTTACGCTCAAGGAAATGCAACTGGCTGCGCGTGCCAACCTAACCCGCTTTTTTGATATTGCTATCCCGCTGGCGCAAATTATGGCCGAAGTACATCAAGCCGGCATCATTCATAAAGACCTTAACAGCAACAATGTATTATACAATCCTGATAACAAGCAGGTTACACTCATAGATTTTGGCATCTCTTCAAAAATAACTCTCAAAAAACAACACCTCGGCAACCCCGAAAAGTTAGAAGGAACCTTAGATTATATTTCTCCTGAGCAAACAGGACGAATGAACCGCGTAGTAGACTATCGGACAGATCTCTACTCGCTGGGGATAGTATTTTTCGAATTGCTTACCGGGCGGCTGCCTTTTCAGAGTAATGATGCGATGGAGCTGGTACACGCACATCTAGCACACACCCCACCAGCGCCGCATACACTCAACCCTGATGTACCGGAGGTGCTTTCGGAGGTAGTACTCAAACTATTGTCCAAAAATGCCGAAGACCGCTACCGCTCTGCTTTTGGGTTGTTGCATGACCTCAAAATCATCCGCGAACGCTGGGAAGCTCTTGCCGAAAAAAGCCCTGACAAGCTCCGTAGTATTGGTTTTGCCATCGCTCAAGAGGATTATTCGGGTCAGTTCCAAATCCCTGAAAAGCTCTATGGCCGCCAAGTTGAGCTAGAACGCTTGCTCAAGGCATATCAAAATGCTTGTAGTGGCCGCATTGAGTTGTTGCTTGTAGAAGGTTACTCGGGCGTGGGCAAATCTGCCTTAGTACACGAAATATACCGCGAAATCACCGAAAAACGGGGCTATTTTATCGAAGGCAAATTTGACCAATTCCAACGAAATATCCCCTATTTTGCTTGGATTCAAGCTTTTAAAAGTTTTATCAACCAAGTATTGACCGAAAGCCCCGAACAACTCGAAAACTGGAAAAGCAAGATCTTGGGCGCTATCGGTTCTAATGGCCGTCTGCTGACGGATGTGTTGCCCTCGCTAGAGCTGGTCATAGGCGAACAACCGGAGCTGCTAGAGCTGGGAGTATCAGAATCTCAAAACCGCTTCAATTATGTGATGCAGAATTTCGTTAACTGTATCTCGAAGCGTGAGCACCCCATGGTCATTTTTATTGATGACTGGCAGTGGGCTGACAATGCTTCATTAGCCTTGCTCAAAACACTCCTCGAAAACCAAGCCGAAGATTATTTGCTGATCATCGGCTCTTACCGAAGTAATGAAGTAGGAGAAACACACCCTTTCCGGCATACCATTGAGGAAATAAAGCAGCTGCACGTCTCTATAGATACACTGGAAATCAATAACCTGCCCCAACAGGATGTCACTGCGCTCATTAGCGATTCCTTACAAAGTAGCCCCGAAGTGGTAGCCCCCTTGGCCGAGCTGGTCTACCAAAAAACACAAGGGAATCCCTTTTTTGTAACCCAGACGCTCCGCTCTCTTTACGAAGAACATTGGCTTTACTTTGATTTTGAACAACGCCTATGGCGCTGGGATCTCGAAAAGCTCAAAAACCTCAATATCAGTGATAATGTGGTAGACCTTATTGCCAAAAAATACCAAAAACTCAACATCGATACCAAAGAAACCCTCAAACAGGCCGCCTGTATCGGGAGTGTGTTTTCGGTTGATTTTCTGACAATGATTAGCCCGCTTTTCCAAGAGCCCGAACAAATCGCGCAGGCCCTAGAGCCGGCGCTTATCGAAGGGCTTATCGCCCCTCACGAATACGAATACAAGTTTGTACACGACCGTATCCAACAGGCTATTTATGCGCAAATACCTACTAAGCGTAAGCGTGATATACACCTGCGTATAGGCCGCCTACTGCTCGAAAAAATCCCCCCCGAGAAGCAAGAAGAATACATCTTCGACATAGTCAATCAGTGGAATTATGGCATCACACTGTTGCAAAACCCCACTGATAAACTACTCTTGGCTACGCTCAACCTTCAAGCTGGGAACAAGGCCAAAGGAGCCGCTGCATACCGGCCTGCTTTTGTGTGTTTTACCAATGCTATCAGCTTGTTGGATGCGCAAAGTTGCTGGACAGACTATTATGAATTTACGCTCAAGCTATTTACCGAAGCCGCGCAGACGGCATTCTTGTTGGGCGAATTTGATTTGATGCACGAGTTTGCCGCCGCTATTGTCCAAAATGCGGCCCGCAGCCTCGATCATCTGGCTTCTTACGAAATCCGGATGCAGTATTATATCGCCAACAATCGCCAACAAGAGGCTCTCGACCACGGCTTGGAGTTTTTAGAGATGGTAGGTATCCCACTCGAAACAGAAGCCCCTGCAATCGAAGATATCCCCGGGCTGGCCTATCTCCCCGAGTTAGACAATGAGACAGTATTGGCGGCGATGGATGTGATGGACAGCATCATCACACCGGCTTGGGCAATGCACCCACGGCTCTTTAAGCAGATTTGTTATACCATGAATGCGCTCTCGATACGCCACGGCAACTGTACTTCTTCGGCAGTAGGTTATGCCTTCTATGGCGGGCTGCTTTGTGGAGGGCTGGGGGATATTGACCAAGGCTATGCCTATGGCAAGGCTGCTATGGAACTGATAGACCGCTATGGCAACGAAGCCCGATACATTCGCTCAAAGGTTGAAAACATCTACATCTCGACAGTAATGCACTGGAAAGAACCAGCACGAGCCACCCTACAGCCACACTTCGATGCGGTACAGGTAGGCCTAGAAACAGGCGAAATTGAATTTGCTTCATACAATATTGTGGAGTCTAATCATTATCACTTCTTAATGGGCGGAAACTTAGAAACACTCGCTCAAAAGTATCAGAAGAACCTCAAACTCATCAAAAAACTAAAACAAGCATTTCATGAGACCTATCTCTTGCCTTGGTATGAGATGGTGCTGAACCTCCGGCAAGAATCTGACAACACCACTTTGCTCAAAAGTGAGCGCTTTGATGAGCACATCCAGTTGCCTCTTTTTGAGGAAGAATCACAGCTTACGCTCGCTTTTGTAACCTATCAGGCCAAAACGATACTACACTATTGGCTGGATAATGAAGAAAGCGCATATCCTTATGCGCTCAAAGCCGAACAACTCAAGGCCGGAGTAGTAGGGATGATGTTCTTGCCTACGCATAGCCTGTTTTATGGCCTTACGCTCTTGGCCAAGGTGCGCAACAATGCCGATGAAGCGCTGAAGCAGGAACTGCTTGCCACTTATGATGCTGTTGAGCACGAGTTGGCCTTCTGGGAGTCGCACTGCCCTGCCAATATCGCACATAAACTACACCTGCTCCGCGCCGAGCGCCTGAGTTTAGACCCAACACACAACCTTATCCAAGTACTAGAGCATTATGAACAAGCGATAGACCTTGCGCGCCATCAGCGCTTTATCCAAGAGCAAGCTCTGGCCAATGAGGCAGCGGCCAAGTATTTCTTGAGAATCGGGCGTGAAAAATTTGCCCGTGTCTATATGGAAGAGGCGCGTTATCTGTATGATATGTGGGGTGCCAAAGCTAAGGTGGCCTTGCTCGACAAACAATACAAAACCTTGCTTGTGGGTGATAAAAAAGCTCCTGCCGCTACTACCAACCGCACGACTACCCTATCGACGACTACCTCGTCGAGCGGTGCAGGGCTGGATATGAATACCATCATCAAGGCTTCGCAGACGCTTTCAGAAGAAGTAGTATTGGCACACTTACTCGAAAAGATGATGCGTATTGTCATCGAAAACGCAGGGGCGCAAAAAGGTTACCTGATTCTGGAAGGCAAAGACCAACGCTGGTATATTGAAGCCGAAGGCAATGCCCAACAAAAAGAGGTAGATGTCATGCAACATACCAATATCGATGAGGCTCCCCTCTCCAACGGAGTGATCAACTATGTAACTCGTTTGCGCGAAGGAGTGATTCTAAACAATGCGTCAGAAGAAGGGAAATTCGTCAAAGACCCTCATATTCAAGCACATAAACCCAAGTCACTGCTCTGCCTCCCCCTACTCAACAAAGGTAAACTCACCGGGATACTCTATCTCGAAAACAACCTCGTAACAGCCGCATTTACGCAAGAACGCATCGAGATTTTGAGCTTGCTTTCTTCACAAATAGCTATTTCTATCGAAAATGCCCGCTTGTATGAAAACCTTGAGGAGAAAGTACAAGAGCGTACTGCCAAGCTCAATGCAGCTTATGAGGAAATAGAAAAGAAAAACCACGACATCACCGGCAGTATCAATTATGCCCGCCGTATCCAACAGGCGATGTTGCCTCGAATGGAGCGAATCAATACCGCGCTGCCTGAGTCTTTCATCCTCTTTATGCCTCGTGATATTGTCAGTGGCGATTTTTATTGGTTTGCCAAACAACAAGGCAAGACCATCATAGCTGCTGTAGACTGTACCGGCCACGGTGTCCCCGGCGCATTTATGAGCCTCATAGGCAGCGACCGCCTACACAACATCGTCAGCAGTCAAGGTATTGTAGCTCCGGCACGTATCTTGGACGAGTTGCACCTAGGTATCAACCAAGCACTCAAACAAGATAAGACCGAAAACCGCGACGGTATGGACTTAGCGCTCTGTGTGCTTGACCCCGACACCCACACACTACAGTTTGCCGGAGCAAAAAATCCGCTTATCTACATCCAAAATGGCGAACTGATAGAAGTCGCCGGAGACAAAATGCCCATCGGTGGGCGGCAATGGGGCAAAAATGAAAAAGAACGACGCTTTGGCCAACACGAAATCCCGCTCCGCGCCGATACCGACACCTATTGTTATCTCTTTTCGGACGGCTACCCCGACCAATTTGGGGGAGAGAAAAATATGAAGTTTATGAAAAAACACTTCAAAAGCCTCTTGCTCGACATTCATCAAAGACCCTTCGAGGAGCAGCGTATCATCTTGCGTGACACCATACGCCAATGGATGGGAGATGAACACAAACAACTGGATGATATTCTGGTAATAGGGTTTAAAGTCCCTTTCCGCCCTGCGGCTAGAATTGGGTTCTAGACACACTAGTTACACGACCTTTGTAACTAGCTGGGACCAACTTTCTATCCCCTTTTCGGGGTTATGTACATCACCCAAGAGCTGCAGATTGTGTAGTTGTTGGCACAATACATTAAGCAAGGCCAACCCTACATTTCCTGTAGCTCCGGTGATAAGCCAAGTATTGGAAGTTGATTTCAGTTTGAATATCAATTGTTTGTGTAAGTAACTTATGGTTTGTTTTAGGGTTTAGGTTTTTGTCTTAAACTTTCCTCAATGAGGCTAAAAACACCAAGCTATCTACTCACCATACTGATGCTTTCCGGCAGACCAACCACGGTTACCCAACCATTGTTGGCCAGAAGAGGCTGCCTCCTCTTCGAGCTGCGTACCCATGGAATCATTCCATCGGTTAAGGTATCCAAAAAGCGCTACTACACCCATCATTTCTACAATTTCGCCTTCGTTCCAGTATTTACGCACTTCCTGAGCAACAGCCTCATCGACAGCATTGGGTACTGTAGCCGCAGCCAATGCCAGTTCCAAGGCAGCACGCTCTGCAAGGCTGAAAGCTGGGTGAGTTCTAAACTCCCATATATGTGCCAATTGTTCGGCCTCGGCTCCATAACGCTCAGCAGCCCTGATTGTATGGGCTTGGCAATACCTGCACCCTGTGGCATTGCTCGTAATATAACCTATCAGGCGTTTGAGCGCACTGCTCACCCGTCCGTGGTTTGCCATGACAGCCTTGTTAAGGTTGATAAAGGCATAGGCAATCTCAGGTCGATGGTACATTGTCAGAACACTATTGGGGCAAAAACCCAGCGTTTCATTATAAAAAGCAACGAGCTCTTGTAAGGCAGCGTCCTTTGGATTATTTACAGGGTTGACTAATGGTGTTTGCATATGACAAGGTTTAGTATGTGAGTAGTTTTTGAGGTCTATTCATTCCCTTTCGATGAGCAAATAATACTTAAACTGTTTGCTACGATCGGCATTGAAGCGCGTCCCTTGCATAACCCCCTGGCGCATAGTTCCCTCCCAGTAGCCAGTAACTTGTTGATTTTCATCATATTCTGTGAATTTCTGATAAAAAGTTACTGTACTCATCTCATAGGTAGCCCGCCCTTCGAGGTAATATTTATTTTTCCCGTTGCCAGAGTGGTAGTTTCCCATCAGAACACCATCTTGGTTGTCTTCATAAAAACAAAGTGTAATGGGGCGACTGCGTAAGGAGCCTTTGAATGTGAGGGTACATTGTGCCCAGGTAAGCGCAGGGAAAAGGCAAAAGAAGCTAATCAGCAACAGATGAGGTTTCGGAGTCAGTATTTTGTGCATTTTGGAGTTGTTTGGGTTTGATTTTAAGATTCTGAGCCACTATTCGGAGCAACTTTCGTTCGGCAAAGGCACGCTTGCCATCGGCTTCGGCAATGGCATTGAGATATTGCCACAGGTGCTCCTTTCCGGCTTCGTCAAGGACATCGCGCAAGATAAGGGCCATATCTTTTACTTCGGGTAAATCCCGATGATAACTCAAGACTTGGCGAAACTCATTCTCCTCAAAGTCAGGCAGCCAATCCCTGCCCAATGTCGCGGCTATGCTGATTTCGGCCTCCTCGGCGGTTCCGTCAGCCATCACCATCTTGGCCGCCATGGCATAGGCGATGGCGGTCAGGTCAAAAAGCCCCGGGTGTTCAGGCAAGCCTAATTGGTGGAGATGACGGCGCAAACGCTTAGGTGTCGGACGAACAAATACCGCCTGTCCTAGGTTGTAACTTATCAAAATCGGGTTGACTACTGCGGCAGTAATGCTAAACCAGCCCACCAAGCCCGAAACGCCGACTTCTTGCAGTGCCTTTTTGCGCAAACAAGACCGGCAGCCCATAAATCGGCGATACCCTATCTGATAGGCAATCAACAGCCCCCGTACATACGGAATGCTAAGACTGGCCTCTATAGGGCGCTCGTGGCAATAAGGGCAGGTGTATTGTTTTTGGGGAATAGGAACAAGCTCGGCCATAGTGTTCGGAAGTTGATGAGCCAAATGTACAAAAATTAAGACAATCTGCCACAGATTCCTCCTTCTAGCAGGATAAGTTTGATTACAGACAACCTCCTTATCAAAGCACTCATTATCAATAATTTATTCAAGTATCAGTTACCATCATGCAAGATTGTTTTCTCCCGAGGCTCCTGATAGGGAACACTAAACAGCCCGGGAGTTTTAGTTTGTGGCCGGTTTGTTTTTCACAAATTAGGCTGTATCTTCGTTATATGGAAAATTCCTGTCTCAGGAAGTTTCTAAAGCAAAAGAATGCAAAAATACGCTAAACATGAAAGATACGCTAGACCTGATTTTAGCCTATGAGGGCAATGACATCCACCTACTCAAAGAGTTGGTCAAAGAAATTCGCCCTCGCAGCCAAGTTAGAATTCCAGAAGCGATTTCTCAAATAGAAAACCTTATTGCCCTTCTTAAAGCATACCCTGAGTATAAAGTTGGATTTATGCGCTACTGGGCCGCCCTAACCGAAAAGCGTAGTTGTATGCGCCTCCTGACAGATACGGGCATTCAATCTTATAAAGGTTTTAGCGCAGAGTTGGTAGAACGCTTCAGTCACAGTTTCCTGCCACCAGTAACTGACAAGAACAGCTTCCTACACCTCATAGGTGAGCTTTTTAATAAAAAAAACGACTATAAATGGGTGCGCGCCATTCCTCATTCCGTTTGGAAGCGCTTGTTTGAGGAGTTGCATTTCAAGAGTGTGGCCGAGATGCCTTCCGAAAACCCACTCTTACAACAAGTTTTAAACGGCATCTTAATCATCTCCCTGCGTATCAATACCATTGCTCTAGAGCAAGATGTGATTGAGCGGTTGCCAGAGCTAGAGAAGTTCGACTCTCCCTTTATGGTGCAAAATATCGAGATAGATAATTATCTCAAAAACTACCGCGCCGAGGGGTTCGACCGTAGCCATCACAATCAAGATTATAAGCAAATACTCATTATTCTGCGCCAATGCGAGGAGTATATTCAGGTATTGCGCAAAAATAGGGATAAATATGGAATCACCCTGCGCATTACACACAGTTTGCTACGGCTTTCCCAAAACATCAAGCGGGTACATATGTTGCTGCGACTCATCACCTTACACCACAATGAAGACGATCGCTACCTACCCGAGATTAGTTTCTTGAAAGAAATAGTAGAGCAACACAATACCCGCAACAGCCTCAACTTGTATGTTCAGCGAAATATTGGCTTGTTGGCCTACCAAATCACCGAACACGCCAGCAAAACCGGCGACCACTACATCACCAGTGGGCGGAAGGACTATTGGAATATGTACCGCTCAGCTATGAAAGGCGGCCTGATTGTAGGCTTCCTTTCGATGTTCAAAACCCTGTTTTATTATCTCAAAGTCTCTCCTTTTGTACACGGCTTGTTGTATAGTGCCAATTATTCCTTTGGTTTTATTGCCATTTATCTTTTCAAGGGAACTCTTGCCACCAAGCAACCTGCGATGGTAGCGACCAAGTTGGCCCAAACCCTAGACATCAAGCCCCAACAAGCCCCTATTGATTTTGAGCAATTTTCGCGGCTGATAGCCAAGGTATCGCGCTCACAGTTGGTGGCTTTTATAGGCAATGTAATGGTTTCTTTTCCAGTGGCTTATGGATTGGCCTGGGGGTATTTTGCCCTTTATGGTGTACACATCGCCACCCCCGAAAAAGCCCAACACCTCATCCACGAAATACATCCTTGGCGTAGTTTGAGCCTTTTTCACGCCGGTATTGCAGGCGTATATCTCTTTTTATCTGGCTTGATATCTGGGTATTATGACAACCAGACCGTCTCCAACAAAATACCACAGCGCCTCCGCCAACACCCCGTACTCAGCCGCATTATGCCCAAAAAATGGCTCACCAACCTAAGCAACTACCTCGAAAAAAGTATGGGTAGCTTAGCCGGTAACTTCTGGTTAGGGATTTTCTTGGGCAGTACCGCTATTTTGGGCGGCTTTTTGGGCTTGCCTATCGACATCAGGCACATTACTTTTGCTGCCGGCAATTTTGGCCTTGCTATTGTGGGGCTAGAACATGCCATCCACTGGAAAGTAGTCGTAGTCACCATCTTGGGTATTATCGGTATCGGTTTTATGAACTTTATTGTGAGCTTTGGCTTGGCAACCTTTGTGGCTATCCGGGCGCGTGGCATCAATTTCTTGCAATCGAGTAAGTTGCTCCGGCACGTTATCAGGTATTTTATCAAGCATCCTTGGGAGTTTGTATTCCCACCCAAAGACCCCAAAGCCCTCCCTCCTGCCAGTAGTGGCGACCAAAAAAGCAGCACATTGGTAGATGCGGCCACGCATTAGCCCCGGCCAGTCTGTCAAAAAGGCTGACTTTTTGGCCTTCGGTCTAAACATCGCACTAGTTTGGCTGTTTTGTTGTTATCACTTGCAGAATAGCAATGCGTGTGTTGTGTCTACCCATTAGACACAACCACCAATAATGATGTATTATGAAAATAGGAATCGTTTGTTACCCCACCTTTGGGGGCAGTGGCGTAGTAGCCACAGAGTTGGGCAAAGGCTTGGCACAACGCGGCCATCAAGTCCATTTCATTACCTACTCCCAACCAGTGCGGTTGGATTTCATCAACGAGAATCTCTTCTACCACCAAGTGTACCTGCCGAGCTACCCGCTCTTCCAATACCCTCCCTACGAGCTGGCTTTGGCCGGCAAGATTGTCAATGTGGCGCTACACGAAAAACTCGACCTGTTGCACGTACACTACGCCATCCCACATGCCTCTGCGGCGTTTATGGCCAAGCAAATCCTCAAAACCAGAGGGGTTGAGCTTCCAGTGGTAACTACCCTGCATGGCACAGACATCACGCTGGTGGGTAAAGACAGCAGCTTTGAGCCTGTGATTACGTTCAGCATCAATGCCTCTGATGGTGTTACGACGGTCTCCGAAAGTCTCAAAAAAGACACCTATGCGCACTTTGCTGTAGAAAAAGACATTGCAGTCATCCCGAACTTCATTGACCTTGAGCGCTTCAAAAAGCAGAAAAAAGAGCACTTCAAAAAAGCTATCTGCCCTAATGACGAAAAGCTCTTGGTACACACCTCCAACTTCCGAAAAGTAAAACGCATTGAGGATATTTTAGCGATTTTTAGGAATGTTCGCGCCGAGATTCCGGCCAAACTTCTGCTAGTAGGCGATGGCCCCGAGCGTAATGCCATGGAAGAGCTGGCGCGCAAATGGCAAATAGCCGATGATGTGCGCTTCTTAGGCAAGCTCGAAGCAGTAGAAGAAGTACTCTCCTTGGCCGACTTGTTTCTGATGCCTTCCGAAAAAGAAAGCTTTGGCTTGGCCGCCCTTGAGGCAATGGCCTGTGAAGTACCTGTGATTGCTTCTGATGCCGGCGGTATCCCTGAGTTGAATATCGACGGAGTTACGGGTTTCAACAGCCCTGTAGGAGATGTAGCCGCAATGACCCGAAACGCCCTGCATATCTTGCAAGACGATATGTTGCCGGCTTTCCGCAAAAATGCCTTGGCTAATGCCCAACAATTCGATATTGTCAATATCTTACCGCAGTACGAAGCCTTTTATGAAGCTACTTATCAAAGCGTAAGGCAGGCTGCCATAGTTTGAGTTTATACCAAGATTCACAAGATTTGGTTTTCTTAATTCTCAAGGATTCTCAGCACACACATTTCCCAAACCAATTTTGGTTGGGTATATCTTAAATACGCCCAATGAGATACTTACTGATTTCTTGTTTGATGCTCTGCACCCTGGCTCCACTGATGCTTAGCGCACAAGTACAGCGCTACGACAACCCCGACTCGCAAATCCTGAAGGGGGTGCGTATTCCTTCTAACGTACAGCTGTTTTTTACAAGCGGCATTGTGGCTCCCGTACTAGATAAACATAGCGATGACCCCTACCAACGCTATGGCGATACCTACACCCAAAGCATCAATACCCTCCAGCGTATTGCGGATATTTTGGCAGAGGCCGGGCTGCGTATGGAAGATGTAGTGCAGCTGCGTATTTATCTCGCGCCTGACCCCAAGCTCGATAACACCTTTGATTTTGAGGGATGGTTTAGGGCTTACCCTCAGTTTTTCAACAATGCCGACAACCCCAACAAAGTTGCCCGCACTACCTTGGCCGTGGCGGCACTTGCACGCCCCGATTTACTTGTAGAAATTGAGGCCGTAGCGGTATACCCTGACCAAGGGCGCTAGGCACTCTTTCTAGTCAAATAACTGCAACTGATTGGCATCTTGACGAATTTGGGTGCCACATTGCATACAAAAGTTCGCCCTGCGTAGGTTGGGGTGATGGCACTTGGGACAAGGCACAGCCTCTTGTGGAGGGTACCGGTGCTCATCGCGGTTCATCTCTGCTGTAATGATGCCTGTAGGCACAGCTATGATGCCATAGCCCAACAACATCACCAAGGAAGCTATCATTTTGCCCAAGACAGTTTGTGGTACAATATCGCCATAGCCTACCGTCGTGATGGTTACAATAGCCCAATAAATGGCTGTGGGGATGTTGTCAAACCCCGCTTTCCCTCCTTCGACGACATACATCAAACTTCCCAAAATAGTTACCAAAGTAAACACACTGAGCAAGAAGACCGTAATTTTGTATGAACTGGCCACCATTGCCCGCTTGAGGTGGTCGGCAGCCTGAAAGTATTGCCCTAGCTTTAAAATCCTAAATACCCGCATCAAACGCAACAACCTGATACTAAACAAATATTGTAAACCGGAGGTAAAAATAAGGATAAAAATAGGCAACACAGCCAACAAGTCGATAACCCCCCACATACTCAGCACATAACGCCAAGGCTTGGGCGAACAATAAATCCGTAGGGCATATTCCATCAGAAAAAATGCGCTGAATGTCCATTCCAACACCAACAACGCTGGCCTGTATGACTGGTACACTTCTACCATACTTTCCAGCAGTACCAATACCACACTCAGCACTATAAAGACCAAAAGTGCCACATCAAAATACTGTCCAGCCTTAGTTTCTGTACCAAAAATCACCTCGTGAAGTGTTTCTTTTAAAGGAGACATAAGCTTGGTTTATTGGGTTTTAGAACAAAGGTTAGATTACTCCAAGCGCAGCGACAGCGAAGTTCCAAGCAAAAAATTATCGTAGGCAGGTGCTGCCCCTTGCACGAAGACCCGTTCGGTAGCGTGTAGGCCGCGCCCTTCGAGCCGCCACAGCACTTGCGGTGTCAGCCGATAGTCGATGTTGAGTGTGTAACCTGCGGCTTGCAGCCCGTTGGGTGTTCCGGTTTGGATGATGACCACGTTGGGGTCGCTGTAGTACTCACCTCGGGTAGCGATAAAAATTCGCTTGCTCAACTGATAGCGCACCAAAAGCTGGGGGGTATACCAACGGTTGAACTCCGTAGTATTGTCAGGGGCTTTGGCTTCGAGCCCAATATCGAAACCTGCCAATATGCTCCAGCGTTGCCAAGGCTGCCACTGGGTGTAGAAATTATGAAAATACCGCATCAACACCAGCGGATCGTCGGTATCGCTACCCACAAAGGAACTGCTGTTGAACATCAACTTCGCCGAAGGAGTCCACTGAATCTGGTGGCCAAAGGCCGGTACTTGGTTGTTGCGTGGGCGCTGAATACGTTGCCAGCCATTGAGGTAAAGTATGCTCAAAAGCCATTTTTCGTCATCTGATTGGTAGCTGAGCTTGGCTCCCGAAAAATAATATGGAGAATTTTCGGCGGCTAAGCTGCGGGTCATCGTCCAGCAGTCTGCCCCAATGGCACTCTCAAACCCGATGTGTGAGGCAAAAATACCCGCCTCCAGCCAAAGGTTCCTGCGTGTTGATAGCTTTACTCCTATATTGGCCTCAAAAATATTTTTCAACACCCCCGGTTCATCGGCCAAGTTGGCATTGGCATAGGTGCCCGTCATCAGTGCTAGCTTGCCCCTCACACGCTCAGCGCTGTATTCGGCTTGTAGGTATGCAAAGTTGAGATTTACCTCGTTGTGCCTATTAAAGGAAGGCATAAACTCTGGGCGGTTATGGTTGGCTGGGTTGGCAAAATCATACACATAATAGGTCTCCAAGTAGCCACTAAATCGCAAGCTGGCGCTGCTGTCTTGAGGGGACAGTTTGATTTGGGCTTGTAAAAAAAGTACTGGAGCACAAGCCCATAGCCACAGCCCCAAGCAGCAGACACGGCAAAGGTGATGAGTATAGATATTTGTCATAAATATGCCAAGATGTACTTGATTTGAGGATTCACAGGATTTTGTTTTCTTGATTCTCAAGGATTTTCAGCCCATACATTTCCCAAACTAATTTTGATTGGGTACTGCTTTCTGTATTGACGATAAGAAAAATGAAAACCCTCAAGGCGCAAATTGATGGGCATTTCTTGAGGGTTTGTCATCTATCTTATTCTTCCAACGCAGCCGCTATAGTGCCACTTTTGTCTTTAGAAGCCGCCTTGGCATTCGTTGTAGGCGTAGCTTTGGGAGTCAATATTTTGAGTAAAATCTGTAGAGTAATCTGATAGGTAGGCCGCACGCCTGTAAGCCCCAAGCTACCCGAGGCAAGCGTGCTGCCCGTCAGCAGCGGATTGTCAGAGGCATAATAGGCATAGCGTGTAACCACGTGCTCACTGATATTCTTACGGATTTTGGCTGCCGCTTGAATGGCTTTTTGGTAATGTGCCCCTTCCATTTCTAGGCCTACCGAGTGCCACGACGAATCTTTGAAGTAGGTCAGCACATCCCTATTTTGGAGCGAGGTTCCCATTACGGTTACCATAGAACCTTCAAACACCTGTACGCCGCTATTGGCAAAATCAGCGACTGTAAAATCATTGTCAAAGGGGTAGTTGTCAGCTGTGCCTTCAAAGATATGCGCGTGTGGAATCATAATATCGCCTTTGTCGCCTTGTAGGATACCGGCCTTGCCCATAATCGAGATAGACTCGACATTGAGCGGGATACGCTGTCCATCAAGCTCATACGGTTTGAGCAGCTCGTCCATCGTTTCAAAAGCCTGCTCGCCAAAGGCATAGTCCATCACAAGCAAAAGTGGCTTTTGTTGCTGAACATAGTTTTTATCAAACTTCAATGAAGTAGGCAGCGTTTGCAGGTGGCAAACACTTAGGTCAAAAAGCTGTACGTGGATATTGGTTCCCGACTGGTCATTGATGGTGTACATCCCGTGTTGTTCGGCATATTGGCGCACCAAGTCCATCAGCGCACTGTTTTCGCCTTTGCTCAGCTCTATAGCTACCTCTACAAGGTCGGCGCTGCGGTCGAAACGGTCTTGCAACGCCGCTACGGCATAGAGCGTGTTCATCACGCTGTGTAAGTTGGCGCTGATGATATGTATGGGTCGATTAATGAGCTTATAGGTATGCAAGACGTGCTTGATTTGGTTGGCCCAGCGCTCTCCGTGGATATGATGCCCGATGCGCTCGCGCAGCGTGGGGCTGAAGCTGATTTCGCGGTACTTGCCTTCGGTCTGCTCCGCAATGACCAGTTTGCCCAGCCAATAGACCAGATGAAACAGGCCGTTGTTGCTGTCCATATTCTCCTTGAAGCGCTCATAGGCTTGCTTGGTTTCGGCAAAAGTACGGCCAAGAAGATAGCTCAGATAGGCAAAAGCAATGTCTTTGTTGGTTTCGTTGAGGCGGCGCTCACCCAATACGATTTGCTCTAGCTTGAGCCACTCGCGGGTGGGGTTGCCGAGCCTGTCAAAAGCTTTGCGTCGAATTTTTTCGGCTTCGTTGTAGAGGAAGGTAAGATGCGTAAGCAGGTCGTATACCTCGCTTCGCCCACGGGTGATTTCGATGAGCATCTGCTCGCTGTCAATGCGATAACAGTTGCGGCGGCGCTTGGCCGGGATGATGA
Source organism: Eisenibacter elegans DSM 3317 (assembly GCF_000430505.1). Classification (NCBI taxonomy): domain Bacteria; kingdom Pseudomonadati; phylum Bacteroidota; class Cytophagia; order Cytophagales; family Microscillaceae; genus Eisenibacter; species Eisenibacter elegans. Next base: position 195,838 of record NZ_KE387153.1, read on the forward strand.
CTTCAAAATTGGAGTGCCCCAACCCCTCTTCGGCAATCAGTCGGATAAATCGACACTCTTCGATGCCCTTGGGCAAGCGATCTATCACATACACCAATCCGTTGAGCTCTACTTTTTCGGTATCGACCATCGAGCCATAAATTTCGGGCGAAAGTGTCAACAATGCTTCGCGCAAAACAGCCCCTGAGTCGGCAGGGCGGTAGCTGCCACTGTTGAATACGTGGCGCATTTCGATGTATAGCTTTTCAATGGCTGAGCGCGACTCCCGCGCCTTGCTCAGCTCTAAAGAGATTTCGTGTTGCGACATAGCAAATCTATTCTATTGATGAATTGTTTCTGATAATGAGGGGCTTGCGCATTTGACCCTAAAATACAGCTTGAAGCTACAACAATTTGGCCATAAAATCAACTCAAAGCCCGAACATCCAGTGAATTCCTAAGACCCCAAAAAAGTGCCTTGTCAGAAAGCGAGGCAAGTCCACCGGTTCACCAAAGAATCGGTTGTCTCTGCTAGGGAGTCGCTCACCATAAGCCCACTCACTTTGGTTAAAAAAACGCTGAAAGCCTATTTGTGCACTGATAATGGGGCTGCTCCGTTTCTCGCGTCGGATATCAAAAAAGGCGTATTCAAAGGCTATTGCTGTGCGCCAAGTCCCAAAGTTTGACCGCACATACGCATCAGCAGTGTAGTTACGGGCTGCTTCTCGGAGCGACTCCGGTAATCTTCCTCTAAACCGCACCTGTGTTTCGCCCAAACCAATACCTTGCAGCACGATGATGGACAAGCGTTCTTGATAGACCAAGGCATAGCCAACTTGCAATAGCCCCTCCAAAAGCATGAGATGTGCATTGCGCAAAGGAGATACGTTGAGGCTCCCACCCAACAAGACCGGTACGCGCCCGCGCTGGTAGCGCCAATAAAAACCTAGCTGCTGATGAGGAATCTCTACCCGCCCATTGGGAGCTACCCCCTGTTCTTCGAGCCACTAATCCCAGCCATTGGCAGCAGTGTTGGCATAGCCATAGTGAAAACTAGCACCCAGTTGCGCTCTTGACTGCCCCGACAATGTATCGCAGCAAGCCAAGATTAAAAATATGGCAAAATTATAATATTGTTATATATTTTCATGCTTATTTAATAATCTTCTTATTCACTTATGGTGTATGCATAGGTCGCAAGTCGATAGGTACTGCCTCGCTTTGCGACCTTAGGGTTATATTTTTGATGCTTCTAACCACTTTAGCACAAATATTTTGCGATAGGTTTACAAGCCAACTATCGCAAAAGACACTTTACACCACTAGATATTGCTATCAACAGCCGTATGAAAACTTGTTATCGCCCAATAAGCACAAAGGCTCCCCAGAAGTAGGGTTCGGGGTTTTTGGCTTTGAGCGCCAGTTGGGCTTTACGGAATGCCTCAGACATTGAAAGCTTTTCCTTCACATAATATCCATAGAGCTGTACCATCAAGTCGACCGTAGCTTGGTCGCTTACTTGCCAGAGGCTCATAAAGATATTCTGCGCACCGGCAATCTGTAGGGCGCGTTGTAGCCCATACACTCCTTCTCCGGCTTTGATGTCACCGAGGCCTGTTTCACAAGCCGACATTGCCGCCAGTTGCGTATCGCTGAGGTTGAGATTCATCAACTCATAGGCTGTAAACACCCCACTTCCGGCTTCTGTCTTGGCCAGTTGGCCATCTTCGGCAATAGCTTCTTCGGCTCCTGCCAGAAACAGTCCTGAGCGCAAAAGCGGGTTTTGTCGGGCTTTGTCAGGCTGGATACCGAAAACCATTCCTGAAAAGTCATCTTTCACGTCATCAATAAAAAACCCGTGTGTGGCAATATGCAAAATCGTTGGGCTTTGTATTTGCTTGATGGCCTCTTCGGTGGCTTGTTTGCCCAGGAGCATTGTGGTTACATAATTATTTTGTTTGAGCAAAGCGGCGATTTTTTCAACCTCTACCTTTGTTCCGGGCAAGGCCGAGATAGTACCGCGTGTGCCATAATCAGGGAATCCCAACAAGAACGCGCTAGGCTGTGTTTGGTTGCGCTGGCCAACAGGGCTGAGTAAGTCTTTGGCGTTGGTCAACAAAACTAGGCTTTGCTCATCAATAATATATTTGCCATTGGGCTTTTTGAGTGTTGCAATACTGATTTGGTTGTAAGTACCATCTAAAGAAAGATAGAGCTTGGTCTTTCCATTCAGCCGCTCATCAATAGGCTGCCAGAAGTTTTTGTAGCTCATCTCATCAGCCTTTCGAGCGCGGATAGAAGCCCTATAAAACTTAAAGAACTTACCATCCAAATCATTGCCATTGGGCAGCAGCACCAATTCGGGTTCGGCTTGTCCTTGCTTGAGGATAAAGGCCGCATAGGTGTTTTGGTCGGTAAACGCATTTTTCTCAAATACAGGAAACTGCACCAGATCTACGATGGCGCTTTGGGCATCGAGCTTGGCAATCAAGGCTTTGAACGACGCACGTTGGCCACTGGTGCCTTGCCGGAAAGCCTCCGAACGCTCCGAGAGCAGCTTTTCGGTAGCATTGGTAGCGCGTTCGAGCGAGTCGAGATTAATGCCTTGGTCTTGTATCTCCTGTCTAGATAGGTTATAATATTTGGCTAAAGCCTCTTTTTGAGCCACCCAAGTAAGGTATTGTTTTTTCAGGTCTTGGTCAGCGCCTTGCAAGATTTGTTGCCTGATTTTGCTTGTTTCGCTCATCAGCAAAGCCTTTGTCAAGAGATGATTGTTATACATCTCTTCAAGGAGTTTGGGCGAAGGGTTTTGGCTAGCAAAATTGTAGAAACGCAAGTATGTAGGCCGTAGTTGAGCCCAATACTTTTCTTTTTCGGCCTCGCTCATTGCTGGGAAATAGGCTTGGATAAAATCGTCTATCTTGTCCATTACCTCTAGGTATAGGCGGGTTGCTTCGGGCAGTCGTTTCGTTTGCCAAAACAAGATAGCCAAATCTTCTTTTGATTCGGTGTATGCCGGGTGCTTATCGCCTAGGGTTTTGCTGCGAATATCGAGGGCTTGATTGAGTAGGCGCTCGGCTTCGTCATAGCGTTCTTTGACACGATAGAACTTACCTAAATTGCTGATAGTAGTAGCATAGGCAGGGTGTTCGATGCCAAATTTTTTCTCATAAATACCCTTGGCTTTGAGCAAGAGTTGCTCCACATCCTCATACTTGCCCATCAGCATATACAATGCGGCCAAGTTGTTGAGCGAGTGCGCATAATCTGGATGGTTATTACCAAGGCGCTTTTCCTTTATTTCGATGGCTTGTAGGTAAGCCTTTTCGGCTTCGTTGTAACGGTTGGTAACCTGATATAGGAGAGCAAGATTGATGAGTAGGCGCTGGTAGTTGTTTGATTTTTTGCGCAACCCACCACCGGCTACCTCTAGAGCTTGCTTGAGTAGGGTTTCGGCTTCCTCATAACGGCCTACTGTCTGCAAAATAATGGCTTTGTTGTTGAGCACAATCGCATACGGAGTGCTTTCTTTGCCTTCGTGCTTGATGACCAAGGTAGTGGCCTCATTAATCATCTTTTCAGCTTCGGTATAATTGCCCATATCTTTGTAGAGCACGGCCAAATTGTTCATCGAAGAAGCATAAGCGCTGTTGTCCATCCCAAGGGTTTGCCCTCTTTGGAACATCGCCTGTGAGGTCATCTGCTCTGCCTCTGTCAGGCGGCCTAAAGTATGATACAACAGCCCCAGCCCTGCTACAGCCTGCATATAAATGGGGTGGTTGGTGAGGCTGTTGTTCTCACAAATTCGTTTGGCACGGCCAAGTGCTCCTTCAGCTAGCTTGAATTTGTTACCAGCAAACATCATCTGGCCTACTTGGTTCCAGTCCTGCGCGTCTTGTAGAGGGTTGGCTTGCAGGTTTTTGTCTGCATTGCGGGCTCGATCATATACCAGCAAGAGGGTAGACTTGTTTTTCTCAAATTTTTCGGCATCTTCAAACATCCCGGCGTTGTCTGTCAGGGCAACCGTATAGCTGAAGTTGGCCGTGTCATAGTCGCCACGCATATTGCGTATCTTCTCATTAAAAGCACCTTCAAGCACATCCTTGATGTAGCCGCCTTTGGCTTTGTTCTTGGTGTTATTGATTTTGTCTTTGTTATCCCTAATCACATTCCCAAGTTGGGCATTGACAGACACACAATTGAAAATCAATAATAAACCACACATTACGAGAGGTTTATAATAGTTTTGCATAAGGTTTTTTTGAATTTGTTTGACATACCAAAGGTACGTAAATCCAAGGTTACGGGTTGAGTTATTGCGCCTTATAAATAGACGTATCCCCACTCCAAACTGGTTTGGGAGGTGTATACGCTGAAAATAAAGAAAATCAACTCTTGTGAATTCGCAAATCAAAGAAAACTTGATATGGTTTTTCCGAAAAATGCGCTGCCTTTGCCAAAAGGCAGTCTTTGTATGGGTTTTTTGTGTAAATTTGGCCTTAGCTCTTTTGCCAAACATCTATAAACTACGTTTGTCTATGCTTCCTTCTATACTCTCTTGGATTATTTTTATTCCGCTTATTTTTTTACTGCCGGTATTGTTCTTGCCTCAAGCCCGCGCTTCTTGGGCCAAGGGGCTGACGATAGGAGCCACCGGTGTGCAGACTATTTTGGCATTTTGGTTATACCTCGATTATCGTCCGGCGGTAGGCTATCAGTACACAGAGTGTATTCCTTGGATACAAATGAGCTTGGGGAATTGGGGAGAGCTGCTGATACAGTATTATGTAGGGGTTGATGGCCTGAATGTCGCCTTGGTATTGTTGGCTGCGGTTGTGCTTTGTGTGGGAGCGGTAGCCTCGTGGAGCATCACACGCTACGTCAAAGCTTATTTTGCGCTTTATCTACTGCTGAGTACGGCAGTGGTGGGGAGCTTTGTGGCGTTAGATTTTTTCTTATTCTACCTATTCTTCGAGTTTATGCTCCTGCCGATGTATTTTCTGATTGGCATATGGGGTGGAGAACGGCGCGAATATGCCGCCATCAAGTTTTTTCTCTATACCCTATTGGGTTCTATCTTTATTTTGGTAGCGATGATCGGCTTGTATATGTCTGTCAAGTTGCCAGATAGCGATATTCATACTTTCAGCATTCCTGCGATGAGCGAGTTGGAGAATTTTGTTGCCAATAGCCTCCTAGCGCCCAATGCCGATGGAAGCACCAACCCTTGGCGCTTTTGGGCTTTTTGGGCCTTGTTTATCGGCTTTGCCATCAAGTTACCTGCTGTACCATTCCATACTTGGCTGCCCGATGCCCACGTAGAAGCTCCTACGGCTATCTCGGTTGTGCTGGCGGGTATTTTGCTCAAGATTGGTGGTTATGGCTTGTTGCGCATCGTATATCCTATTTTCCCCGAAATGAGTGTAAACTTTGCCTATGCAGTTGCGCTTTTGGGAGTAGTCTCTATTATTTATGGCGCGATGAATGCCTTGGCAATGAGCGACCTCAAAAAACTAGTAGCCTACTCCTCTGTCTCACATATGGGTTTTGTGCTTTTGGGAATCGCCTCGTTGACTGCCGAGGGCATCAATGGAGCTGTGTATCAGATGGTCAGCCATGGCATCTTGTCAGCCCTGCTCTTCTTGTTGGTAGGAGTACTTTATGACCGTACCCACGACCGTACCATCGATAATTACCGAGGGCTCTTAGGGGCTATGCCCTATTATGGTACTTTTATCATCATAGCCTTCTTCGCTTCCTTGGGGCTGCCCGGCTTTTCCGGTTTTGTGGGAGAGTTGTTTACACTTTTAGGCGGTTTTTCGTCCCCGGTACTGCCCATGTGGCTTAGTATCGCTGCTGCGTTGGGGATTGTATTGGGTGCTGCTTATTTCTTATGGACTTTGCAAAAAATGTTTCTGGGCAGCTTTTGGATACGCCGCCACACTATTGGGGATATCCCGACACTCGAAGACCTGCAGCCGCGTGAGTGGGCTATGTTGAGCGTTTTGGCTGTAAGCAGCTTATTATTAGGGATTTTGCCACACCTCTTGTTCAACAAAATAGGCCCTTATGCCGGCGGATTGCTTCAGGGGTTCCTGAGTTTTATTCAAATCGGATAAGTGCCAGCCAATACTGTTTCCGAAGGTTTTTCCGGCCTTCGGAAAATATCTCCATACACACATCAGCTACACTTGTCCTCTATTGTTCAAAGCCTAGATATCAAGAACATGATTACAAAAACAAATTATCTACACATCTACTTCTAGCTTGCCCCCTAGGCTTGGTGATATTTGATAATTTTCTCCAAAAAATAGCGCCAAAATGAATAACAACTTATTTTTAAATGTGGGGGTGCCCACATGGGTGTATAACACATACCTCGCTTCATCCTCAATCTTGAAGTAGGGATGTCCTATCACTTATGCGTTGTAACATCTGTCTTGGGAAAAACGTTTTTATATCGTGTCATTTTGGCTATGGTATTGATTTTGCCCTATAGATATTCAAATACATAGGTAATACTGTACAACAAACGTATTATGCCGACATAACCGAAAGGGAGGAGTATTGGAAGATTTTTTCTACATATATGCAGACGGCCAGCCTCAAGCCCTAATGTTGTGGGAGGTAGCCTCACAGCGCTGGGTGTTCCTCAATAAGACCGCCCGCCAGTTGCTAGAGCGTGTTCCTCATAGCAAGCACTCCTTCGCGCCCGAATTACATTGGACAGATTTTATCACTCCCAAACAACAAAGACAACGCCTAGCCGAGTACTTGTACAACCCTACAACACACAAATACCAAACCACAGTATGTATACAACTTGAAAACCGCAGCCCCTTGGTGTTGAAAATAGAAGCCCAACATTACCCAAGTAGCGGGTTGGTAGTTTGTAGTCTTGAGCCCAGCCCCTCAGTCAAAGAACGACAGCTTTTAATCAATGTATTGCAAGAAGCCACTGACACCGGTGTGTGGGATTACAATCCTATCAATCAAGAACTTAGCTGTTCGTTGATGGTCTGGCAAATCTTCGGGCTGCCCCCCATCAATACCCATCCTAACCCTCGCTTGTTTGCCGATTTCTTTAGTCCTGTAGACTGGTGGCGTTTTCGCCGGCGCTTGGTAGAGTCGGTCCGAGACCAACACCCATTCGAGCTAGAGCTACCACTAAACATCGAAAGCCCAAACCAACACTGGTTGCGTGTGGCAGGTTTTTTTAACTTCGCCGACGACCACGTAACGAGAGCCTATGGTGTAGTACAAGACATTTCTAATTACAAGCAAATAGCCGCTTTCAACGCAGAGCTACTCAAGGAATCACAACATCTCAATCGTGATTTGGTGGTTTTGAATGAGGAAATTAGTCTTGCATTAGACAAAACATTGGCTCTGAATCGTTCGTTGTCCGAGCGAGACATCCTGCTCAATGCCATGAATGCGTCCTCTCATTTGGGCATCTTGACGGTCGATACTCAGGGCACAGTTACCTACGCCAACTCGGCCATAGAAGCGTTGTTTGAGCTCTCTATCCCAACCATCAACTACCAACAACTGAGCGCCTGTATACACCCTGACGACTGGGCGCAAACAAAGGCGCTCTGGCAACAGACGCGTGAGCAGCTCCACAAAGTCAGTCATATCTGTCGTATCATTACTGCGCAAAGCCAAACTACTAAATGGCTACAGGTACAAGTATCGCCTATGTTGGTAGGCCAAGGGCAGTTGCTAGGGTTTGTGGGCACTTATGAGGATATCACCGAAAAAGTACAGCGCGAACAGGCCCTGACACAAACCAACCAAAAGCTCAACATTGTGCTCGAAGGCGCAAACCTTGGCTTGTGGGAATGGGAGATAGAGACTAAAAAGCTATCTATCAATGATATGTTACTAAAACTACTGGGTTTCACCCGTGAGCAATTTAATCAGGAGCTTTCGGCAGACGGCCTCACACTCATCCATCGCGAAGACCGTGAGCAACTCAAACAAATTGTGGCAGCTTATGTGGCTGACCAACAACCTCGATTCCAAGCCGAGTTTCGATACTATACTCGCTCCGGTGCTTTGCGCTGGGCCAATGCCCTAGGGCAAATCATTCAATATGATGCGCAAGGAGCGCCCTTGCTGATTATGGGTGTGTTTCAGGATATTGATACTATTAAGCAAGCTCAAGTCGATATGTTGCGTGCTAAAGAAGAAGCCGAGGCTGCCAATCAGGCCAAAGATGACTTCCTCTCGACAATGACGCACGAAATTCGCACACCACTCAGTGCCATTGTAGGTATTAGTAGGATTTTGCAACAAAAAAGCCTTGACCCCGAACAACTCAAACAGCTTCAGGTACTCAACTTTGCTTCCGAAAACCTGATGAGTATCATCAATGACATTCTGGATTTTAGTAAAATCCAGGCCAATATGATTTCTCTTGAAGATACGCCCTTGTCCTTAGGAAAGACTGTACGCTATGTCATTGAGGCACTTCGCCCACAAGCCATTAGCAAGGGCTTGGCTCTGATAGAAGAGATAGACGAATACCTCTTTGCTGTCATCATTCAAGGCGACTCGTTACGGCTGGCACAGATATTCACCAACCTTATCAGCAATGCCATCAAGTTTACCAACAAGGGTTTTGTAAAGGTGATATTGGAGGTAGTAGATGAAGACGATTACCAAATAACTGTAGCCACCTCCATAGAAGATACCGGCATAGGAATAGCTCCCAACAAACACGCCTATATTTTTGAACGATTTACACAAGCCGATACCCATACAACACGAAAATTTGGGGGTACAGGCCTAGGTCTGGCCATTACCAAGAAGTTGCTCGCCCTACACCAAAGCGATATCAAGCTCGAAAGTAATGAAGGCCAAGGCTCTCGCTTTAGCTTCAATATCCAATTTACCAAAGCCCTACACCAAAGTACTAGCGCTGATGAGCCCTATGACAACACCCACAGTGATGTCAAAGACCTTGCACAAATGCGCCTGCTTGTGGTAGAAGACAATGAGCTCAACCGCTTTGTGATTGCCCAATTCTTACAACAATGGAATGCGCAGGCAGACTATGCCGCCACAGGGCTGGAGGCACTCGACAAAATAGCCCAGAGCGATGCCCAAAATAGTTATCAGCTCATTTTGTTGGATTTGCAAATGCCTGATATGGATGGCTATGAGGTAATGAGAGTCTTACGCCAAATGCCCAAACCACTAGGCAATATCCCGGTGATGGCGCTGACAGCAGAAATCAATCCTCAATCCCGGATGCGCTGTATACAGGTAGGAATGCAGGCTGTTCTGACCAAGCCCTTCAATCCCGAGGTACTTTATGCACAAATACAATACTTGTCCCGCCCCAATCAAGCAGCCTCCGCTCCTTCGAAGCAAGAAATACACCTAGTAAACCATCCAATCAGCAAACAAAATATTGACATCCGGATGATTCTGGAAGCTGCCGGTGGCGATTTACACTTTATCCAGAAGTACCTCGAAACACTACAACAGCAGTTTGATTATTTTATTGAAGAATATAGCTCTGCGCTCCAAAAACAAGATATGGAGCAGATGCAACGTGCTGTCCATCGCCTGCGCCCTACTATTGTGATGCTCAACCTGAGATTGATGGAGCGCGAAATTGTCATTACACGTAACAAGTTCAAAGATAAACTTCTTAATGAAAAATTTATTGCGGGCAGTGTCCTTCGCATCCAAAAAATCATTGATGCGACCATCGCCCATCTCAAGCAAGCATTGCTGGCCAGTATTGATGGCTAAGAACCTTGCCCTAAAACTGAATTACTGTTGTGTTTGTTGTACAAAAGCACGTAGCTTTGTACTGTCTTGCCAAAGTACTCTGTCGGGTTATTTACCTAGAAACTTCAAAGCATCCTAAGATTTATTTGATTTTCTGGATTCTCAAGGATTCTTAGGTTACAAACCCCACCCAAGCCCATCTGGATTGGGTATATTTTCACCGCAATTGGCGAAAATAAATATAGTGCTTTACTGGTGTAAACAAGACAAACATCAATACTGAAAAATCAAGTCTAAAAACGAGGTATGTTGCACAAATACTTTCTGTTGTGGGTCTTATTATTTTCAAGCACTACAAAGCTATTGGCACAAACCACTGCTCAACGTGGTCGTGTGGTCGATGCAGAAACTGGCCAAGCCTTAACTACGGTACGTATTAGCCAAGGACAAGCAATCACCCAAACCAATGCACAAGGGTATTTTTCTCTCCCTAGCCCAACTCCTGACGACAGTATCAAGATCTATCTCTCTGGCTACCACACGGCAAACACCCTGCCCAAGCCCGGACAAATGCTCTATCTACGCCTACAGCCCCTCAACCAAGACTTGGCCGAAGTATTGGTAGCCGATCATTACGCACCGCAAAAATACCGCGAACACGTAGGCTCTCTCGCTATCTTAGACCAACGTGCCCTACAACGCGATGTGCAAACCCATATCAGTCCCGCACTGAATCGCGTACCTGGGGTGTATGCACACCAAGGAGCATTCAATACCAGTCGAATAACTATTAGAGGTACTGGTAGTCGTTCCCTCTTTAGCACCAACAAAATCCGTAGCTATCTCAATGAAATTCCTCTCACGGGAGGCGATGGAGAGAGCATTCTAGACGACCTAGACCTGTCGGTTTTGGGACGTGTGGCCATTCTCAAGGGGCCGGGCAGTTGCCTCTATGGTGGAGGGCTAGGCGGCGTAATACGACTACATACCCAAGCCCCTGAGTACAAGACTTCGAGCATTACACAAGACAATACTTGGGGGAGCTTTGGGCTATGGCGCAACAGCACCCGCCTGCAATATGGCAGCGAGCGCTTTTATTTGCAAGCAGCCTATACCCGCACCCAAGGCGAGGGCTTCAGAGAGAATAGCCAACACCGTCGGGAGAGCTTCAACCTATGGGGCGAATGGTATGCCACAGAGACGCTCAGTTTTTACTGGCTCAGCAGCTATACTGACCTTCTTGCCTTTATCCCCAGCTCTATTGATGAGCGAACATTTCGCAATAACCCCCGCGCAGCCGCAGCCAACTGGCTAGCAGCTAGGGGGTATGAAGCCTATGGAAGGCATACACACGGGCTGGGTATGCAACTAAGACTCTCGCCTCGTTGGGAGTTGCATAGTACTGCCTTTGGCGGTGGGCGTATCGCCGACGAGCCACGCCCCTTTGATATCTTGGCCGAAAACAGCCGCCACCTTGGTATCCGTAGTACAATCACGTATAGCGCTAAGCTCAAATCATCTAACCTCCGATGGATTATTGGACAGGAGCTTTTTGGTGAGTGGTATGATGCCCAAACCTACACCAACACCCAAGGTTTACGTGGAGCTATTCGTACAAATTTTGCCGAACAACGACAATATGGCAATGTGTTTAGTCAGTTGGAGCTTCCCCTTGCCCAACGCTGGCATTTGAGCAGCGGCCTGCTCTTACACCAAACCCGCTATACCCTCCAAGACCAACTGACACAGCAGGACTTTGACGGAGTCTATACCTATGCTCCTATCTTGGCTCCAAGGCTGGGCTTTAGGTATCAGCCCAGCGAGACACAGAGCTTTTACCTCAGCATAGGGCGGGGATTTTCTACGCCTTCGGTAGACGAAACCCTGACCCCCGAAGGGCTGCCCAATCCCAACATACGCCCCGAAACGGGCTGGAACTACGAACTAGGTGTACGGGTGTACTTCTGGCAAAAACGCCTCTTTGCCGATGCTACCCTGTATTATATGCAAATCCAAGATTTGCTGGTAGCTCGACGCACTGCCGAAGATACCTTCGTGGGGCTGAATGCCGGTGGCAGCCTGCACCCTGGAGCTGAGACGCAACTGACTTTCAGCCCTTGGCCACAAAGGGCGCAACAACTGCAATTTTTTGCCAATTACAGCTGGATGCCTCATCGCTTCGGGGACTTTGTGGATGGAGAGCAAGATTTTTCGGGCAATATCCTCACGGGAGTGCCCCTACATACAGCCAATGTAGGCCTTGATTGGCACAGCCCCAAGGGCTGGTTTGGCACACTCAATTTCCAATGGATTGGCCGCCAAGCCCTCCGCGATGACAACAAGCTCTTTTACAATGGGCATCGGGTTTGGAACCTCCGCACAGGTTATGAGCGCAATATTATCAATCAACGGATTCATTTACAAGCCTTTGTAGGGATTCAAAATATCTTGGATGAAGCCTATGCGGCGATGGTACTCATCAACGCACCTAGCTTCGGCAATGTGCCGCCTCGGTATTACTATCCCGGTACTCCTCGCAATTATTTTGCTGGTTATAGCCTGCGATGGCAACTCTAGTGAATTGCAGACCATTGAATATTTTTGGAAAAGTAGCTAGGAGTTCCAGCTCCGAGACAAGCTAAGGCCTCATTTTGGCGCATAATGAGACTTAGCCCACAGCTTTGATTATAAGGGTTTGAAAAATGTCCGGTGGCGTGAATGAGTCGCTGGTGAGGATACCAATGGAGGCGAGGTGGAGACAACCCGCCCACACCTGTGTTCAGTGTCGTAACACCAACAAATTAGCCGCGTTAATAGCTGGCCATATAGTCCACCAGAAAACGAATAGGCGTAACTTTATTGGCCTCTACCGTGATGGGATAAATGTTGCCATCGCCGTCAAACATATTGCCATAAAAACCTTTTTCTTCCTTTACTACAAGCGTGTACTCTCCAGGAGGAAGGGCAATTTCAAAACAACCTTGAGCATCGGAACGGCCTACAGCCACAGGCTTGGAAGGAAAATTAGTGTAAAACACCGCTTCAGACACACTCACCTGGGTCATTTTGGTGGGGGTATACACGTGTATTTCGCGAGCGATGCCTACATCTTCATACTCTACCGCTTTTCGAGTAACGGGATCCATAGAGGGCATTCGGTTGCCTTCGAGCCATAAAATTCGTCCGGCAATACCTTGGCTGATAGTCGTTTGGCAGGGGTTGTTCATAGGCGCATCTGTTAGGAGTGAAGCATTGCTAGCACCAAGTTCCTCTGCGCTATCTTGGTAAGCGTTGCTTTTGGGTTGGCAAGCCGTTGTTGCCATTAGGGCAAGTGCTAGCCAAAGTGGTTTAGCGATTTGTCTCATTGATTGGTTAGGTAAAAAGGGTACATACAATTAGCAGAACCCAAAATCGTGCTTTTTACCCACTTGTCCAAATCTTTGCCCAATAAAAAAGGAAGCCCGAAGGCTTCCTTTTCGATTTAATCCAATCAATAATGGATTAGTTAACTACAATACGCTCTTTGTAGCTTTGGCCACCACCTTCTACCAAGAGGATGTATACACCCTTTGATAGCGTGGTTACGTCTATGGCTACCAAGGTATCAGTGGTCTGATAAGTACCCACTACAGCGCCGGTGAGGCTCACAAGGCGGATACTGGTTGACTTACCTGCTAGCTCGGCGGGCATTTGTACATTTACCTTGTCATTGCTTGGGTTGGGGTATACCACAAAGGGCTGTTCCAAACCTCCGGCCAAGGCTGTTACCAACAAACGGGTAACCACTGCCGTACCGCTTACCGTACCTGCTGCGGCACAATTATTTGCATCTGTAAGGCTGGTGAGGGCATAAGTGCCTGCTTCTGTTACATTGAGGGTGTAAGGAGACGTAGCGATATCGCTTATCGTGATGGCCTCACCCCCGTCGCGGGTATAAGTAATGCTCCAAGGTGCTTTGCCTGTAAGGGCAATGCTCAGAGCAATCTGTGAAGTACCTGCATTCAACTCACCACCACCACTCAATACTGCCGTAGGGGCAGGCTCATTGATGAGGCGCGCCGTTACGGCCTTGCGCTCGGCAGGGGCACAACCTGCTGCTTTTACTTGCCACTGATACAAGTAGTAGTAGAATGCTGTTGGGTCGGCTTGATTCGTACTCGTGATAGAAACCACATTGTCTATCTTGTAGGGGAAAGCTACCGAGCCGGGAGTATTGTGGCGGAAGGCAGTAGCGCCTCCCCCAAAAGCAGCTACCTGAATACCAAAGTTCTGTCCGGCATAAGGCACATACAAATCAAGGGTATATTCATTTGTTCCGGCAGTTACTGTAATTGTGCGCTGGGCGATGATGGCATCAGAGAAATCCTTGTCCACAATAATCACCGTCATTGTTCCGGCAGCTCCCACTCTAATAGTAGCTTTCTCAAGTACAAAAGGTACTGCTGCATCGAAATACATACGTCCACCCCCAAAGCTGGAAGCGGTATTGCCTTCATTGATATTGGGGGAGTCCAGCGTACCACTGAAATCATTTATCCCTGCATACACAGTTCTGTTTTCGGTAATGGCAGGCAAGCTCAGGCTATTGCCTGTACCAAGAAGGTTGCCACCAGTAGGGGAATCATACCAAAACACAGTTCCTGCGTTACTGCTGGCACTAAACTGTACTGGTGTCGCCGGGCAGGCATTCACATCAACAGCACTTACTTGAGGATTTCCTGAAGTTACCAATACGGTATTTTCAGATACCAGCATACCGCAATTACCATCAATACGCACTACTTCTACGGTATATGCTCCTACTTCATTTGCTTCAAATGTATTGGCTCCCTCGTTGGTAGCCACAATCGCTCCGTCTCGTTTCCAAGTATAGCGATAAGGTGTAGCCGCAAGCCCCGTGATGGCACTCAAAGTCAGATTCACCGTCTCGCCTTCACAGAAATCAGGCGCTCTGTTTAAGCTGATACTGAGACGTGCAGGCACAGGCAACACTGTAATCGTGCTTGCTACGGAAGTCGCCTGACAGCCATCTTCACGTACAATGACGACACGGTACTCAAAGACCTCGTTGGCAAGCAGTGCTGTTGTTGCCACGCGGCCTACCTCCAGCGTAGCTCCGGTAGCTCCAGCAATATTGGCAAAAGCAGCAGCACCCGTTCTACGCTGCCATTGGTAGCTCAAGCCTGCGCCCGTTTCGGTGGCGCGGAGCGTGGTTGTTTGTCCATCGCATACCACATTGGCATCGGCTTGTACTGTGGCGGTTTGTGTAGCTGCATTTTGGATAGTTACTGCTTGGCGTGTACCTACCGCACAGCCGGGGGCGCTAAGGGTAAGGTTGTAAAACCAAAGATACACATTTACATCGTTAGGTGCTGCAAAAGTAGTACGCAACGCTCGTGCAACTCCTCCCCAATTAACAGGATAAAAATTAGTAGTAACTCCTCCCAAGTTAAGCACCACGCTGAAACTTGCAGCTGTGCCTATAAAATTCATTGTAGAAGTGATTGTATACACTCCTTTTGCCGGAAACGTTAAGCCAAGGTCATAACGCTGCCCATCTATAGCAGAAGAAATTCTCACAGGTACATTGACCACCGATACTATCACCCCTTCCGAATTGGTAATTGTATAAGTAATAGACCCGGCGGGAGTGCCAACAGGTGCGGAAGTACCTCCATTAGGTGTTCCAGCTACAGGTAAGATATAAAGCAATGCACTTTCAATAGTAAAAGGCTCAAGTGCTTCAACAACCAGCCCAATATTCTGACTATTTCCTTGAGAAGAACCTAAGGTACTACGAGTAGCCGGGCCTGCATTCAGAATACGGTAATCATTCAGCCCGGCATAAATGGTATTGGCCGTAGGCAAAGTATCAGCTTGTGCTTTGGTAATAGAAGTTTGATTACCGATAGCCAAGCGATTGCCACCCGTAGGGGCATCGTACCAAGCTACTACATTGCGGGGGGCATTGGTAGTGGCTATCAGACTCACAAGGTCGGTGGCGGCAGTAGCTCCGCAGGTACTTACCGTAGCGGTATTGAGTACTGCTGCAGGAAGTACGGGTACTGTTACAGGCAAAGCTGTATTATTGTTGGCCACACCATCGGTACTCAGTGCAGTACGTGCTCCAAGCGAAAGCTCTGTTCCCGAAGGCACTGTGATATTGCCTACGGCTACATCTATAAAAGCACCGGCAGCCAATGTTCCTGCAAAAGTATAGCTGAGCACATCTGTTCCATTCAGAGATACTTCTACGGGTACATTGCTTACCGCTGAAGAACCATAGTTTCTAATGCGCACTACCAAGGGCAAGCTTGCTCCCTCGCAGGCATTGCCCGCAGGAGGGAAAATACGCTCTACGCCTACATCGGTCAAAGGCGCTGCAATGGCAATAAGATAATCTTGTGTTTCGCCACGAGGATAATTGCCTACCGGGCTGATGGTATTTACATCATCGGTTTCTACCGTTACGACGCGAATACGCACCAATTGCCCTCGTACTACGCTGCTGGGTACAATCACCGAGGCATTGTTGAGGGTGGCAGCTCCGGAGGCCAAAACAGCCGCCGTAGAAGAAGCCAGCAATTCGCCTGCATCTTCAAAATCGCCGTCGCCATTCCAGTCGGCATAAATGCGTACGTGCTTGTTGGCATCGGCATCGCAAGTGCCCAAATCCACCTCCAAGGCCACTGCTTGGCCGGCACCAAAAGCGGGAGGTGTTGCATTCAGTTTGGTAAAGTCTCGGTAGGTAGCACATTCTGCGGCAGCACTGTTATTGATTGTACCAAAGCGGAAGCGGTCTATACGGGCTCCACCATCCTCAGTAGCTCCCGAAGCACCTACAGCAGTACCACCGATACCGCTTACTATCAGAGTATATTCTTGGGGAGCGGCCAGCGTACCTTTATGCGAAACCACAATGGTATAAGTGCGCCCCGGTACGGCATTAGGAATTAGGATTTGCTCTACATTGTCGCGGGTATTATCGCCACGGGTAGCTGCTTGGGTAGCCAAGCCAGTTACATTCGCGCCGGTGGGGTCTAGCTGGAAGGGCATCACCCAAGGCAAGAACTCTACAGGTGTACCTGTGGTATTGTCAATTACACGGATATCAAGGTCATTGACGAGCACGGAGGCAAAATCGTCCAAAGCAGGCAAGGTAGTGGGCGTATCGCGATTGGGCGCGGCAGGGTCGTTCCACACAATGGTTACACGCAGGGCTTCTGTGCCTGAGGCCACTACATTGAGGCTGTAATTGGCCTCGCCTTGGCTGCGCACTCTTTGGTCTATGATATGCTTTGGATTCGTCGTTTCATTTTTTACAGAGCTTAGCAAATTAGCTGCTCGTTCGGCGTTCATCAAACCCCAACCAAATATATAATCAGGACCCGGCCCCGGACCTGCCTCGTCGGCAGTATGGATAATCAACCCACGTAGTGTGGCCGAGCGCATGGGCACGCCGGGGAATAGTTGCCCCCAATGTTGCTGTAACAAACCTGCTGTGCCGGTTACATTAGGCCCCGACATGGAAGTGCCCGTCAGGAAATTGTAAGCTGCCGCAGAATTGCCTATGGGAGAATAGATAGACGTTCCTGCTCCGGTAATATCCGGCTTGATACGCCCGTCGTCGGTAGGGCCTTTGGTACTGGAAGCGGTAATCACTACACTGCTGGGGCCTGTATAAGTATTTACAATAGAGGCATTGGCAATGACCATCACATTTTTTGAGTTGGAAGAGCCCGTCAGGGTATTGAAGCCCGCAGGGAAAGGACGTGTAGGATTCGCACCGTTGGCCAAAGTACCATTATTTCCAGCAGATTTGCCTATAAAATAATTAGGAGCAGCATTGGTAATTTCATCCCAGTCGCCTGCATTGATAGCATAAGCACCGCGATAAGCAGGATTGATTGTAGCAGCATTAAAACCATAGGAGTGTTGAGAGATTCTCAGGCCTGCGGCAGCGGCAGTGGCCATCTCTGCCTCATCGTTGTTGGCATCGTAAGAGTCAATGAGGGCTTTAGAGGCCATTCCCTTGGCATCGCCCACCACTCCCGTAGCGGCCAATGTTCCGGCTACGTGTGTGCCATGGTTAGCACCAAAGCCTCCGGGCAGTGCGGCACCATCTCTGATGCTTACACGTCCGGCCAATTCTTGGTGTGTAGGCAATACTGCCGCAACTTGCTGTCCGGTGGGTGTTACATCAAAAGCCTCCCAAACACCAAAGGTAATCCCTTCCCCATTGAGGTTGAGGCCACTGCGCCCGCCTGTCCACAAAGCACTGGCGCGAGTTGTGTTGGCTGCGCCAAGATTGCTATTGATTTCGTTGATGATAGGCTTGCCATCAGGTGCAATTCGCTCCAGACCCAAAATAACAGAGTCTTGCATCAAGTGTTTGTACTCCTCTATTTTGGCAGGACCACTCAAAAATTGATGCAATTGTTGAAACGCTTGCGTTTGTTTTTCGTTAAACTTGTCTGAGAGTCGATTGAGTTGCTGTACGTCGGTTCCTTCCGTCGCAAGACGTACTTGGGCCTGCACTCCCAAGTTGAAGGAAACAAACAACAACCACAACGCAACCCTCACACAAAAGCGTAAAGATTTGGTCATAATAAAGGGTTTTAAAGTTTGTTTTGACTATTTCTACTAATAACTGCGAAATATCCTGAAATTCCCTCAAAATCCAAATCTGCTTTTGTTTTTAGCGTCAGCCTATGATGTTATATTTTTTAGCATAACATCATATTAGCTTTATATTTTCTTCACAAACACTAGCAAATCCATAGACCACGCAATGTAGGCTTGACTACTTCGTATTCATAAGCCGCTGATTGTAAGACAGAAAATTGTATCTAACAAGTTAGCTGTAGGAGTTTTCCTTGTTTTTAGCCCAAGTAACTTTGATGTGCCTTTTTATGCTAATTTCAATATATTGTGTTTTATAGTGCTTTTTGACTGAAAAACCTGCTGTTTGGCGAATTAATAGCACATGCTATAGGCCAAAATTATTGTAAGCACTCTCCAAATTATTTCACACTATTGACACGGGTACACAAAATGCTTTTTTGTAACTATTTAGTGTTTAGGAGGTTCAAATGCTTGACTATTAAATACTTGCGAGAGAATGAGCTTCATATCTAGGAATTCAATCAAAACACAACTACTTGATAATCAGTGATTTATATAATAAGCTTATTTAAAGCCGAACTATACAACAAAAGCCAACAAATTGATAATAAGAGATTTACAGCAAAGCGTATCACCTAAATAGTTACCTTTTTTTAAGGAAAATCAACAAAAGATAGTCTTTATAGGTAATAAAATGGCTTTTTCAAAAGGCATCAAGGCATTAAAGAGCATTATATACTCAAATTTATACATATCATCTTGATGTATATTTAATATTTGAATAATTTTTTTTTCTAATAAATAGGCCCGCTGTGTACCGCCAAGCAATGGGTGTGTTGGGGTATACCACCCCCCTGCCCTACTGAGCGCAATATTGGTATAACTAGTGTCTGTCAGATAGCCATTGCGCAAAAAAAGTGCCTCCGTAAAAGGTGTCAAAGAAGCTGTTATTTGCTCAAAATAGGTACGTTGGGCGTATTTGTGCGCATAATCAAAATCGCGGGGTAGGTCGATAAGCTGTAGATAGCGGATTTCGCGACGGTGATAGGGCTGGCAGCTGACTTCGTGGAGCCCGTCGGCATCGTAACAAAGGCGTAACTTGTATACCTGTTCGTCGGCGGGGGCGTTGTCAGAGAGCCATTGCTGCGCCCACGTTTCCGGCGACCACTGCAAGGCTTTGCCATACACAGCGGTGGCGCTGCGCTCCATACGCTGCCAATGGTAGCGCCTAGCGGGCAGTTGTTGTCGCTCCAGACGCAGGCTTTCTAACAATAGGGACATAGACCTTATCAATCAGTTCTTGGTATTCGTCTTCCAAACGGCTATTGACCGTAATGCCGCCACCGCTGTAAAAATAGCCTCCTCCGGCCTCCTGCGACACAAACCGTATCATCACCGCCGTGTCGAGGTTTTGTCCATCAAAGTAGCCCGCTATACCAGTATAATAACCCCGTTCCTGCTGTTCGGCAGCTTGGATAATCTCGACAGTCTTGCGTTTGGGTGCTCCGCTGATAGAGCCTGCAGGCAGGAGCTTGCACAAAATACTACCGATGTGGGTGGCATAGTCGGGCGGGAGTGTACCCACTACCTCGGAGCTGACCTGCAACAGGTCTTGGTTACTGGTCTGGAGGCGGTCGAGGTAGCGAAAACGTGCCACATGTACGTCCTTGGCTACTTGGCTCAGGTCGTTGCGGATGAGGTCTACGATGGTATGGTGCTCGGCCTGCTCCTTGGCATCACTCAAGATGCGCTCGGCGGCGTCGGGCAGATCGGCGCGAATCGTGCCCTTCATCGGAAAGGAGCGGATTTGCCCCCCATTGATTTGCACGAAGGTTTCGGGCGAAAAACAGACAAATCGTTGCTGTAACAATACCTTGTACTTGGCCTGCGCCTGCCAAAATAAGGTCTCAGGAGGGAGATTGGTATTGATAGCAGTGCGGGCAGCATAATTGACCAAATAGCTGTCGCCACGTCGCAGGTGTGCCTGAACGAGGGCAAAACCCTTGGCATAAGCGGACAGACTGGGGCTGGTCTTCTCAAAATACCACGCTTGCGGTAATGGGGGCAACAAGGGTGGCGTAGAGACATTCTGAAAGCCCGGAAAGCAAAGCCACAAACCCGCCTCAAGGCTTTCGGCTACCGATAACACCAGCGGCTGCTGACATTCAAAATCAATCAAAAAAACAAAAGCCTCCCCCGCCGCACCCAAGGCGTTCATCCGACGGGCAGCCTCAGCCAGCGCAGGCGTTTGTAGTATCGCTCCCATAAAAACAAATGGTTTGAGCTACAAAGGTAGGAAATTTGCCTGACGAAATTAGAGGAATCGCGTAAGTGCTCCAAGCTCCCACAAATTAGCTACTAATACACGAATAAAACTAAACAGCACGTCGCCTCAACATCCGCGCATCCGTGGCTCAACAGCAGTCGCCGTCTTTCATCCTCCGCAAAAGATTTGCTTTTTTGAGTGCATTGTGTATGTTTGTGAAAAATTAGGTCAAATAGCCTAAGTTTCTGAACCATTTTGAATCAGGCCTTGTTTTGGCTGAAAACACTCCTCAAATGATGAAACTATAAATTGGAATAGTATTAGTTATTTTCTCAAAAATTCCGTAACATTGCATTAAAGAGCTTTAAACTATCACCAAACGAAGCAAACGCTTTTTTTTTTATCATAATAGTATGCGTGCATACTATTTTACTCCATAACTGAATATTCAACCCTAAAACTACCAAACAATTATGGCTGAGGCTTATATTTTTGATGCGGTACGTACCCCTCGCGGACGTGGTAAAGCAGATGGCAAGTTGCACGGTGTGCAGCCCGTAACTTTGCTTGCCAACCTATTGACAGCGCTTCGTGAGCGCAACAACCTAGGTGATGGCGCTATTGTAGACGATGTAGTGATTGGCTGCGTGTCGCCTGTAGGTGAGCAAGGTGCTGATATCGCCCGTACGGCAGTACTGGCTTCGGGTTTTGCCCAAACGACCGCCGGTGTACAACTCAACCGCTTCTGCTCTTCGGGCTTGGAAGCCATCAATATTGCTTCGGCACACGTGATGTCAGGCCAGTTTGATATGGTCATTGCCGGAGGGGTAGAGTCGATGTCTCGCGTACCGATGGGTTCAGATGGCGGCGCTATGTTTACCAGCCCTGAGCTGATTGCCGACCACAAAATCGTTCCTCAAGGGATTTCTGCCGATTTGATTGCCACCAAGTATGGCTACACCCGCGAGCAAGCCGATGCCTTTGCTGTAGAATCACACCGACGTGCGAGCGAAGCAGAGAAAAACGGCTGGTTCAACAAATCACGTATCGAGGTAAAAGACTGCCTCGGGCTGACCATCCTCAACTATGATGAAGGCGTGCGCCCCGGTACTACACTCGAAACACTAAGCCAACTAAAGCCTTCGTTTGAAATGATGGGGCAAATGGGCGGACTCGACGCCTTGGCGCTACAAAAATACCCTGAAATTGCAGCCATCAACCACATCCACCACGCCGGTAACTCTTCGCAGATTGTAGACGGTGCAGGGGTAGTACTTATCGGCAGCAAAGAAGCCGGCGAGCGCCTCGGCCTCAAACCCCGCGCACGCATCCACTCCTACACCATCGTAGGTTCTGAGCCCACCATTATGTTGACCGGCCCTGCACCTTCTACCCGCAAATTGCTCAAGAAAAACGGGATGAACATCAGCGATATCGACCTATTCGAAG
The DNA here is from genome assembly GCF_000430505.1 of Eisenibacter elegans DSM 3317. Classification (NCBI taxonomy): domain Bacteria; kingdom Pseudomonadati; phylum Bacteroidota; class Cytophagia; order Cytophagales; family Microscillaceae; genus Eisenibacter; species Eisenibacter elegans. The sequence continues at coordinate 217,904 of NZ_KE387153.1, forward strand.
TAAACGAGGCTTTCGCCGTAGTGCCAATGTTGTATATGGATGAGCTAGGAGTAGACCCTGCCAAAGTGAACCCTGTAGGTGGCTCTATCGCCCTCGGACACCCCCTAGGCGCTACTGGTGCGATTATCCTCGGCACACTGGTAGACGAGCTAGAGCGCCAAGACAAAAACGTAGGTCTGGCTACGCTTTGCATCGGCGGCGGTATGGGTATTTCTACCATCATCGAGCGCGTATAAGGTTATTTTCATCACCATTTTTTAGAACGAAACCGCAAAAAATAATTTTAGTGTTATGATTAATTATGCTGTAGATAACGGGATTGCCGTTATTGCTTGGAATATGGAGGGCTACCCTCAGAACGTACTCAACGAGGACTCGATGGCTGCCTTTGAGCAAAACATCGACAAGGCGCTGGCCGATGCTGCCGTCAAAGGAATCATCATCGCTTCTGAGAAAGAGTCGTTTGTAGCTGGTGCTGACTTGAAAATGTTGCGTTCGATGCTCGAACAAGACAGCAACGCCGTTACTGCCGAGCAAGCCTTCAAAACTTCGCTCCGCCTCAACCTGATTTTACGCAAATACGAGGCAGGTGGCAAGCCCGTAGTAGCTGCCATCAATGGCCACGCGCTTGGCGGTGGTTTCGAAATCTGCTTGGCTTCGCACTACCGTGTTGCCATTGACAATCCAAAGACCAAAATCGGTCTGCCTGAGTCTAAAATCGGCCTCCTCCCCGGTGCCGGTGGTACACAGCGCCTACCCCGCCTGATTGGAATCGAAAAGGCCGCCCCAATGTTGCTCGAAGGCAAAGAGCTCAGCCCACAAGAGGCGCTCAAGCTAGGCATCATCGACGAGCTAGTGTCTGACCGTGCCGCCCTCATTGCTGCTGCCCGCAAGTGGATTGAAGCCAACCAAGGCTTTATCCAGCCTTGGGACGAAAACAAAAAAGGCAAAATCGTAGGTCGCTCCAACTACAAAGTACCCGGTGGCAACATCCAAAGCCCACGCGGTGCGCAGCTAATGCTCCCCGGCACGGCGCTTTTGATGGGCAAAACCTATGGCAACTACCCTGCCCAGCTGGCCATTATGAAGGCCGTATACGAAGGCTTGCAGGTGCCTATCGAGCTGGCACTCGAAATCGAATCGCGCCACTTTACAACTCTCTTGATGGGGCCTGTGGCCAAAAATATGATCCGCACCCTCTTCTTCGGTATTGGCGATGCCAACAAAGGAGAGGCGCGTCCGAAAGATGTGCCTAAAACTGATACCAAGAAAGTTGGTATCTTAGGTGCCGGAATGATGGGTGCCGGAATAGCTTATGTATCTGCATTGGCCGGCATCGAAGTAGTGCTGAAGGACGTAAGCGTAGAAGCTGCCGAAAAAGGCAAAGACTACTCTCGTGAGCTGCTCAAGAAGCGCGTAAGCCGTGGCAAGATGACCCAAGAGGCTGCCGACCAAGTGTTGGCTCTGATCAAGACTAGCGCTGATGCCGCCGACCTCAAGGGCAGCGACCTCATCATCGAGGCCGTGTTTGAGAACCGCGAACTAAAAGCGGCCGTTACCAAGGAGGCCGAAGCCCAACTGGCTGAGACTGCCGTGTTTGGCTCCAACACCTCTACCCTGCCTATTAGTGGCTTGGCTGAGGCCTCTGCCCGCCCCAAAAATTTTATCGGTATCCACTTCTTCTCGCCGGTAGACAAAATGCCACTCGTGGAAATCATTATGGGCAAAGAAACTTCGGACTATGCCCTGGCTGTAGCGATTGACTACACGATGAAAATCCGCAAAACGCCTGTAGTGGTCAACGACTCTCGCGGCTTCTACACCTCACGCTGCTTCGGTACTTATACCTCCGAAGGCATCGAGATGGTATCAGAGGGTATCCACCCACAATTGGTAGAAAGTGCCGGTAAAATGGCCGGTATGCCCGTAGGGCCACTCGACGTAGCCGACGCTGTAGCCATCGACTTGGCCTACAAGGTAATGAAGCAAACAGAAGCTGACACTGGCGAAAAAATCGAAAACATCCCTAGCGGCAAAGTCGTGAAGAAGTTTGTAGAAGAGCTGGAGCGCTTCGGAAAGAAAAACAAAAAAGGCTTCTACGAATACCCCGATGGTGGCAAGAAGTTCCTATGGCCGGGCTTGGCAGAGCTATACCCCGTGAAGGCCGAGCAGCCCTCGCTGGAGTATGTCAAGCGTCGCATCTTACACCGTCAGGCCATTGAGGCCGTACGCTGTCTCGAAGAGGGTGTGGTCCGCAACCCAACCGATGCTGACGTAGGATCTATCCTCGCCTGGGGATTTGCTCCCTACACCGGCGGTGTGCTCTCTTACATCGATATGGTAGGCGTGGCGCAGTTTGTCAAAGAATGCGACGAGCTAGCCGACCAGTGCGGCGAGCGATTCCGCCCCACCGAGCGCTTGCGTGAGATGGCTAAAAACGGCGAAACCTTCCACGGAAGCAAGGCCAAGGCTGTAGCCTAACCCAACAACAGCCCTCGGAGATTAAACTACCTACCTGCCCGCCCCCTGCCTCAAGGAGGCGGGTTTTTTGCGTGTCTGCCTCACTAAACGCCTTCATCAGGTCCCCACGGGTGGAAAAACAAGCCAATACACGCTCAACCGCTGGTGAAGCCCCCGAGGCAGGTCAAGCCCCCTCTTTCCGCACCCCTTAATTTCAGATTACGGAATTAAGATAAAACTAGATTAAATTGATTTTTAATTGTTTTTTTCAAATACAGTCCTATAGATGAGTATTTTTTAAGAATGGTTTTTATTATAATGAAACACTGAAAAATACCAATTTATTTAATAATACTTAATCTTGAAAAACAGGGTGGTAAAGTGGGTTCTATGTAAGCTAAAACATTGATAATGTTTTCTTTAGTCAGGAAATCAGCTTGCTTGCAAAGTACTTTGATACGTTCTTCAAACTCGGCTAATCCGGTTTTACAATCCGCGTGATGCAAAACTTTTTGCCTAATCCAATGAATGGCATATTCCACCAGATTCAATTTGGGTGAATAAGCGGCTATAAAATGGAGGTTCTTCCGTAAGTAAGGCGGGAAAAATCCTTAATCCAGAGACCATCCACCAAATTGGCAAATCAGCCAGAGGGATAGATATGCTCGCCAAAGGAGCCGGTATAGAGACGGGCTTTGACTTTGAGAATTTTGGTGCTGAATAATCCCCACCAATGCAACCGCCGGTGAAGACACCGACGGAGGCAAAAAGTAGCGGGAGAAGCCATCACTAAGGGCGGAGGACTTTGCCGCTAAAGAGAATGTTGCCGTGGGCGTTGTCGCGGATGACGAAGAGGAAGGGGTGGTCGGCACGGAAGACCTTGGCGATTTGTCGGATAGGCTCGGCTACAGAGGTAGTTCTCACCATCGTGATGGCCGTTACGGCGGCGGCTTCGGAGCCTTCTTCGTCTACCTCTACAAAGGCTTTGTGGAGTACATTGCTGATTTTGAGCGACTCCTGAGCTATCAGCCCTCGGAAAGAGGCCGTGTTTTGAAAAGAGGTGGCCAAGCCCATCCCCTCTAGGGTTCCGTTGAGTTGGAAGCTGGACTCGATCTTGAACTTGGGCAGGTATGTCTGTACCAGTTCGGGGCGCAGGGCTGCTGTCCAAACTTGGTAGTTTTGGTAATCAAAAGCTTCTTCGAGGGCGGCGAGCCGGCCTTTGTCCTTGGGCAAAAATATGAGCATAGAGGCCTTTCCGTCGTGGTAGGGCAGCTCAATCACTTGGAGCAGTTCGTTTTCAAAATAGCGAAACTTGCGCTCCTGCTGCATCAGCGCACATTCAGTGGTGGTGGCTCCGTAGAAGGGCTGGGTGCTGGTCAGGTGTTTGGGGAAGGGTGTCGCCCAAGCCGATTTGAAGTAAAGCGCATTGGTCAGCACTAGGCGGGTATCGGGCTGAAGGTCTGAGGCATCGAGGATTTTCTGGATCTTATCGTGGGTTTTTTGTGCCGTCCAGGTGTTGATGCGGTCGGCGGCTTGCTGGGGCTGGGTAAAGTCGAGCAAGTTGATTTCGGCGTTGTAGGCTGTTTTGACCAGCTGCTCGTAGTTGGGTTGGAGCTTGAGCGCCTGCCGCAGCCATACCGCATTGGCCACTTCGAGGCTGTGTTCGGGGGCGTTGTGGTGGGAGAGCGCCCGCAGCATCTCGCCAAACTGCTGGTGAAAGTCTGCCGAGGGGGAGAAGTGAAATACCCGACGCAGCTCGTCGGCGGTAGCGCCCGAAGCCCCGGGGTAGAGCAGGGCAAAGGCCGACGACACACTGAAGGACGAGGCAAATACATTGTGGCTTTGGCGGCTTTTGAGGGCAGCCGCATAAAAATCAAAGTGGAAGCGGTTGTTGGCTTCGGCAATCGATTGGGCTTGAGGCATCGGTTCTTGGGTTTGGTTTGGAGCGGCCAATAGGCTCGGCAGCAGGAGTAGTATCCATAGTATACGCATAGTCGTAGGGTAAGGGTAAAACATTCGGTTTTGCTAACAGTCTTTACTCTCATCGCGGAGGAGCATTACAAAAAACCGCTTTTTTTTATGTTTGTGGGCGGCACTCTTTATGGGTACAGGTGTATCATTTGGCTAAAATTGATTAGTTTAGCTTTATTTTCGGTTTTCTTTAAGGTTTTCTTGAGTTTTATTTTGCAGACTTTCTCTTAGCTTTGTATGGTCGCTTTGGAGACGGCTGTATTCACCAAACAGAAAAACCTATGAAAAAGACAGCTGAAATATATTGGAAGCCTCAGACGGCGGGCGTGTATCAACTGTATCAACACGGGGAGCAGCTACTGCGCTGGGAGAATGACTACGGCAAGCGGGAGGTTCGCCTCTTTTTGCCCAACAATGAGCAGCCTTACAAGTTTGTCCGCAAGTCTTGGTGGATAAGCACGCTGGAGGGCTTTACCCCCAACGGCAAAAAAATACTAGAAGCCAAGCCCAAAAACTGGTATGGCAGCACCTTGCTGGTTCGTTACGATCATCGCTCCTACCAACTCAAGATTACCACAGGGGGCAAGTGGGCGCTCTATGATGTACACAATACCCTGCTGCTAAGCTATGGGATGGTCTATGAGCCCAAGACGGGAACATCTACCCGTATCGAGCTTGCCCAAGGACGAGAAGTGCCCCCCCTACTCCACGCCTTGCTATGGACCTATTATGAGCCTAGCCTACACGAGCTAGACCCTGCCTCGCAAGCGCAGTTTATCCTTAGTCAGGTCTAGCTACAAAAGTACTCCGGAGCTGGAGCTCCGGAAGACCGCAGCGGCTTTTGTCCATCACCAATCTATTACTAAAAAATCGGGGGAAGTAAAAAAATTCTCTTGGTATTACAATTAAAACTATATTATTTTTAAATAAAACATACCTTTGCTCACAAAAATTACTTACTGAACTCAAACCATACATTATGGAACTAAATATCAAGAATCTCAACAAACAATACGCCAACGGTGTCCACGCCCTCAAAAATGTCAGCCTAACCATCCAAGAGGGGATGTTTGGGCTGTTGGGGCCTAATGGAGCCGGCAAGTCCTCCCTGATGCGTACGCTGGCTACGCTACAAGAGGCTGATAGTGGAGACATTTTTCTAGGCGATATCGATGTGCTCAAAGACAAAGACAACGTGCGCAAGGTTTTGGGCTACCTGCCCCAAGAGTTTGGGGTGTATCCACGCACTTCGGCGGTAGACTTGCTGCATTATTTGGCCGTGCTCAAGGGCTTCGACAATAAAAAAGAGCGTAGCGAGATGGTCGATTATCTTTTGCAAAAGGTCAATCTGTTTGAACACCGCAAGAAGGCCGTCAGCAGTTATTCCGGGGGGATGCGTCAGCGCTTTGGCATTGCACAATGCTTGATTGGCAGCCCGCAGCTGGTGATTGTCGATGAGCCTACCGCCGGCCTCGACCCAGGAGAGCGCAACCGATTTTACAATATTTTGAGTGAAATCGGGGAGCAGACCATCGTCTTGCTCTCCACCCACATCGTGCAAGACGTGCGGGAGTTGTGTACCGATATGGCTATTATGAACCACGGCGAGGTGGTCTATGCCGGTACCACAGACGACGCGCTGGCCCTTATCCAAGACAAGGTCTATGAGCTGCAGGTTTCTAAAGAGGCGCTGGCCGAGTACCAATCGCAGTATGCCGTAATCAGCAACAAACTGGTAGGCGGGCAGCCGCAAATCCATGTGTTTTCGGATACCCCGCTCAACGGAGGTTTTGTACAGGCAGAGGCTACGCTGGAAGATGTCTTTTTTGCCAAACTAAACCAACTTGTCTAACCTTCTACCGAAAACTGCTTAAACGATGCTTATATTTATCAGACACGAATTGCAGCGTTGGGTGCGTACCCCAATGCTTTGGATATTTTTGCTGGTCGTCAGTCTGTTGGTGATGGGGGCAGTGTCTTCAGACCAAGTTACGATTGGCGGCGGCGTGGGCAGCGTCCACAAAAACGCGCCTTCGGTCGTACAGCGCTACTACGGGGTGATGTCCTTGGTGTGTTTGCTGATGACAACGGCCTTTATGAATGCCACGGCCACCCGCGACTTCAGCACGGGGATGCACCATTTTATCTTCTCCTCCCCTATCCGCCGCCGCAACTACTTCTTTGGGAAGTTTTTTGGGGCATACTTGATTGCCATTTTACCACTGTTGGGGGTTTCTATCGGGGCGCTGATAGGCCCTTTGATGCCTTGGGCCACGGCTGAGCGCTTTGGGTCGGTGGTTTGGGACGGCCACTTGCAGGGCATTCTGGCTTTTGCCATCCCCAATACCTTTATCGTGGCGGTATTGGTGTATGCGCTGGCCACCAATTTCCGTAGCAGCCTCGTCTCTTTTATAGGGGCGATGTTGATCTTGGTCTTGTATAGTGTCAGCCAAGGGTATACCCGCGACCTCGAAAAGGAATGGCTGGCCAACATCCTTGATCCCTTTGGCTTTCAGCCGATGGGTACACTGAGCAAATACGCCACCATTGCCGAACAAAACGCCGCTGCAACTCCCTTGAGAGGGCAGTTTTTGGTCAATCGTTTGATTTGGATGGGCTTGGCCTTGCTGACCCTGCTGCTGATGTATACACGCTTTAGCTTTGAGACCAAGGAAATACGCTGGTTTAAGCGCAAGAAAGCAGCCGAAACAGTGCCCGCCACCGTAGCTGTGAGTACCAATGTTGGAGCCATCCGCCGATTTACAGCCCAATCTGCCGGCCAACTAAGCCTCCGTGCTTGGCTGACCATGCTGCGCTTTGAAACCAAGGCCATCATCCGCAATCAGACCTTTATCATCTTGGTAATCTTGGGCTTGATGAACCTGACGGCCAGCCTGACGAGCTTCACAGACACCTACGGCAACTCTTACTATCCCGTTACTTATGATGTCATCGACTCCATTCGGGGGGCGTTTAACATTTTCATCTTGGGCATTATCATTTTCTACTCCGGGGTATTGGTTTGGAAAGAACGCGACGCAAACATCCACGAAATCAAGGATGCTACCCCTGTGGGTATCGGAGCGCTGTTTAGCTCTAAGCTAGTAGCGATGCTGATTGCGGTGTTCTTGGTGCTTTGCAGCGCTATTTTGCTGGGTGTCATCGCCCAAACCGCACACGGTTATACCCGCTATGAGCTTCACGTGTATGCTCAGTCGATATTGGTTTTGGATATGCTCTATTTCGCCTATTTTACGGTCTTGGCCTTACTTTTCCACTACCTCATCAATCAACGCTACTTGGCCTATTTTGCCTTTGTGGCCTTTATCATCGTCGACGAGTTTATCTGGTATATGCTCGAAATCGATACCAAAATGATGAGCTTCGGCAGCGTGCCTTCGGCTATCTATTCGGATATGAATGGCTTTGGGCCTTTCATCCCTAGTTTGGTAGGCTTCCACGTATATTGGACTTTGTTCTGCCTCTTGCTCTGTTTGGTGATGTATGCTTTCTATGTGCGAGGGAAAGATACCGGCCTCAAACACCGCCTGCGTACCGCAGGGCAGCGCTTCGGGCAAAATCGTTTGGCCTTGGCTCTGTTGGGAGGGATGTTTGTTCTCTATGCCGGTTTTGTGTATTACAATACAACCATACTCAATACCTTTACTTCTTCCAAAGAAACCGAAAACCGCCAAAAGGCCTACGAAGAGGCTTACAAAAAATACGAGGGCATCGTGCAGCCCCGCTGGATTGATTTCACCTACGAGCTGGACGTGTTCCCCTATGAGCGTAGCCTGCACAGCAAAGTAACAGCCAAAGCCGTCAACAAGTCTAAGCAGCCTATCAAAGAGCTGCACTTCAGCCTGCCGCTGATGCCTGACGAAGTCGAGATTCAGATTGCAGGCGCTACGCTCAAAACCGACGACAAGCGCCTCCGTTACCGTATCTATACCCTCCAAAAGCCACTCCAACCCGGCGACACACTAGAGATGGTCGTGAGCCATCAGAAGATTACCAAAGGGTTTGAGGCCAGCGTCTCATTTACCTCGCTCACCCAAAACGGTACTTTCTTCAATAACCGCGATATTATGCCGCAGTTTGGCTATGACGAAGGTCGTGAGATTGGTGACAAAAACAAACGTAAAAAACTTGGCCTGCCGGTGCGCCAGCGGATGCCTGTACTCAACGACAAGGACTTGCGCAACCGCAGCAACAGCTATATCTCTGACGATGCAGACTGGGTGCAAATACGGACGATTATCAGTACCGCCCCCGACCAAATCGCCGTAGCTCCGGGCAGCTTGGTCAAGGAATGGACGAAAGACAAACGCCGTTATTTTGAGTACCAGCTCGACCATCAGTCACTCAACTTTTACTCCTTTATCTCGGCACGTTATGAGGTTGCCCGCGAGCGCTGGAACGACATCGACTTAGAGGTCTACTACATCAAGGAGCACGCCTACAACGTACCCAATATGCTCAAGAGTATGCGCAAGTCGCTGGAGTATTATACCAAAAACTTTGGCCCCTACTACCACAAACAGTGCCGCATCATTGAGTTTCCGCGCTATGCCGGGTTTGCCCAAGCTTTCCCCGGCACGATGCCCTACAGCGAAAGCCTCGGCTTTATCACCGACTTGCGCAAGGCCACCGAAGACGACATCGACCTTGTGTATTACGTAGTAGCCCACGAAATGGGTCACCAGTATTGGGCACACCAAGTGGTAGGTGCTAAAATGCGCGGTACGGAGATGCTCAGCGAGACCTTCGCCCAATACTCTGCCCTGATGGTGATGGAGCAAGAGTATGGCCGCGACAAGATGCATAAGTTCCTGCGCTATGAGATGAACAGCTACTTGCGTGGACGGGGGTCTGAGTTTGAGGCCGAGCGCCCCCTCATCGAAACCGAAAATCAAGGGTACATCCATTACCGCAAAGGCTCGGTGTTGATGTATTACCTCAAAGAGATGATTGGCGAAGCACAAGTCAACACGGCGCTGGCCTCGCTCATCAAAGACTATGGCTACCAAGAGCCGCCCTACCCTACCTCTCTTGCCGCTTTGCGGGCTTTCCAAGAGGCTACGCCCGACAGCCTGCAATACATCTTAAAAGATATGTTTGAAGAAATCACCCTCTTCTCCAATCGGGTGGTAGAGGCTTCATATACCCAAGAAGGTGAGGAATATGTGGTGAGCTTTGAGACGCAATCAGAAAAATTCCGCTCCGACTCCTTGGGCAACGAAACGCCCCTGCCGCTCAACGACTATATCGACATCGCCGTATTTGCAGCAAACCCCAAGGGAAAAGGCCTCGGCAAAGCACTGGTGTATGAGCGTATCAAAATCACCGACCCCAAGCAGACTTTCCGCTTCAAGGTCAAAGAGAAACCCGCACAGGTGGGGATAGACCCTTACAACTACCTCATCGACCGCGTGCCCGACGACAACCTCAAGCGGGTGTCGGCCTCCTAATACAAGCCAAAACAGCCTCCACACGCGGAGGCTGTTTTTTTTTAGTGCTGTTGAAAGCCGCTAGGCAGAAAGAAACGATACAGAAAATTTCAAAAACCTTATCTTTGCCTTATGCAAACAAATTTCGACATTCGTAAAGCCACTGCTGAAGATGTACCCGCCCTTTGGGCCTTGGTGCGTGAGTTGGCCATTTATGAGCGCGCCGAAGAAGAACACCTCGCTACCCCCGAAGAGATGTTGCGCGATGGTTTTGGCTCACAGCCGCTCTATGGAGCTTGGGTTGCCACAGTAGCAGGCGAGGTAGTCGGTATGGCCTTATATTACTACCGCTATTCTACTTGGAAAGGCAAATGTTTTTATCTGGAAGATTTTTATGTTCAGCCCATACATCGTAGCAAAAAAATAGGTGCAGCCCTCTTCAAAGCCATTATCTGCCAAGCAGCTGAAGAACAATGCCGCCGTATTAGTTGGCAAGTGCTCGACTGGAACACGCCTGCTATTGAATTTTATCAACGCTTTGGTGCTTCTATTGACGGTGGGTGGCTCAATGGCGGACTTGATGAGGCACAAATACAATCATTCGCCCAACAGTTTGACAAACCACTATGAGTTCCGTATTGCCGCTCATTGCCTGTGTCAGCCTCCAGCTCGATGTGTCTCCCCCCAAGACCTATGCCCCTGTCTTGCCTCCGTTTTTAGCTGAGGCTTGGCAGTCGGATTATTGTGTTATTTTTGATTTTGATAACTTTTCTACTCCAGACCTGCCACAATACGCCGCTCGCCTACAGTCCGAAGCCGCTGCCTCTTGGGTACACCTGCATCTACATCAAGCCGAAGCGCCGCTAGGGCCTATCCGAAAGTATCTACAAAGCTTGTATCATTTTGACAAACCGCTGGTTGTCGCCTTTAGTGGAGTGGCTGCGCCGCCTATGTTGCAGCGCTTGCTCAGCCCCTTTGGCAATCGGTTGCTATTGTCGCCTGATGCGGATGTTTTAGCGCATAACTGGACTGCGTTTTATGCCCTACATACACCAAGCCATAATTAATTCTGGCTACACATCATTACATAGACGGTACATATTCGGCGGCGGGGATCTGACTCCTCATTGAGCGGAATAACTCTAGGAGGAATCTCTTCGCCAAAGCCTTCAAAAACCTGCTCAATCTCCACCAAGGGGGAGTGTTTCACCCGGCTTAAGATGTAATTGCCGACGGCTTGTGCTCGTTTTTCGGACAGCTCTTGGTTGAGGCGTTGGCGCTCTTTTTCGGTTTGTGTAGGGAAGAAAGGCTTAGCATCAGCATAGCCCCTGATATGTACCAGAAAAGTAACTTTCTCCGTGGGCTTGTCCTGATGATAGTTTTGGATGTCGCGATTGATATCGCGCACAATTTCGTCTAACACCTTATGTGCCTCCTGTGAAAGTGTATGCGCACCGCTTTCGAAATTGATGCGGGTTTCAAACTGAATAAACATTTGAAGCTCTTCCGCATTGATATTGGCTGCTGGATCTAGGCCGCGTCTGTTGTTGTTGTCTAGGTTTACAGGCTCTAGCACATTGTTGCCTTCTGTATTGTCTACGATGAAGACCGTATCAAAGCGAGGGCCTTGCTCATCCAATGCAGGCTTGGCAGAAAATTGGGTTAGGCTCTTGTACTCCTCCACAAACTGCTCTGCCTGATGGCGCAATGCCGCAAGACGCTCCGCACTAACGGCAGGGTGGGGTTCTTGTGGTGTTGTAGGGATTTTAGCAATCACTTGAAGCATATGATTCAGCGCTTTTTCTGCACGCTGTGCCTCTGTAATGGCTCCACGCATAATACCTTCGTCAGTATGCTCGTCTTTTTCATCAGTATTTGGGGCGCGCAAGATGGCGGTGTCTGTTTGGTCAGGGATAATGAGTGTGTAGCCTTGGTCTGCATTGTCATTATTGGGGAAAATAATGGCTACATCTTGGAACACTGGTGCTTGGTCTTGTTTTGGGTCTTGGGTGGTGGTTGTTTTAGCCACAGCTTCGGTATGCTTAGCTTTGTGTTTTGGCTTCAAGGACTCGTTACTAAACACCTCTTTTTCAATCACTTCCAGTTCTTTCAAGCTTTCCTCAACACGAGTATCTGGTGTGTAAATTTCATCAGGGCGGTACAAATCGTCAGAAAGGGCAAAAGGGTCTTGTACAGCCAACTGTGGTAGCTCATCGGCAGTTTTGCCATCATCCGAACGCCCACAGGCAACCAATAAGCCGAATGATAGCCCAATGATGGTATGGTATATGTAAGTTTGACGAAGCATCGAGGTTGAGTTTTGGTCTTGTTAATCTGCACACATAAGCTGCATCCCTTCTTCTTTACAAATCTTATACCACAAGCAGTTTGCTTAGGGTATTTATTCAACACATAGCACATAAGTACCTTATAATCAGCGTTTTATTATTTTTCAGTTTAAGCAAATTATCATCCCCTCCTCCTTGGGTGAGGCGGCTAAACGGAAGATGTTGCTAACTTGATATAGCTTTTGAGGATTTGTGTGATTTTTTGAATATATTTGTTAAATACAAGGTGTTCTGGTCTATGTTATATTTCAAAAATCATAAACCTTCTGTCCTAATGAATGCACAAAACAATCCTCTTGACTTTGAAACCGTTTATCAAAGTACGTACCTCAAGATTATGTTTGATACCCAATATCGGCTGATGGAGCGGCAATGGGAAAAAGCGAGCACTACCATTTCTCAAACCAGTTTCCAAGAGGAGATGCTCCAAGTATTGTCGATGATTACCAAGTTCAGGCCATTGCGTGTATTGGGCAATACCAAAGACTTCCATTTTGTCATCACACCGGAGATGCAATCTTGGGCCGACCAAGAGGTCTATAGCCAGCTAGGCAAGCTGGGGGTTAGTCGGATGGCCTTTGTGATTAGCGAGGATTTTTATGCGCAACTAAGCGTAGAACAAGCCATTGAAGAATCCAAAAAAGATTATGAAGTAAAGTATTTTCGAAGCCGTGCAGAGGCCTTGGCTTGGTTGCTCGAGTAGGATTAGGGTGTAGCTGATATGAGTTACCCTTGGCCTTTTGCAAAGCCAAGGGAGTGAATCAGTATGTGGTTGACCTATCAATAATACCAATAAATCATCACGGTCTGGTTGCCACTTACCTTCGGAATCAGCACTCTACCATTGATAGACACCTTAGCCCCTATTGGGATATTTTTTGTTTCTCTTTTTTCATTGACAGACACAAAAAAACCGTGTCTTCCGGCCTCTTTCCCTGGTCCTCCGTCTTCCCACAAAATTTCGATGTGGGCGGTTTTGTCCCGTACATTATCCAACACAAAAGTACAGGCTGCCTTAGGCCCCTGGTATGCAGCCATATAGCCATCGGTTGAGCGTTTGGCAATGTGGTAGCGCTCTTGATCTCTGGGGCTCATACTTTTGAGCATTTCGGCTTCCTTCTCTTCTGATACTTGCTGCCCTGCGATTGATTCTTTGTTACGGTACTCTTGGTAGAGGTCTGTCAGCATATCATATACCTGCTCGTAGCGCTCTTTTGACTCTGCATCGAGGGTGATGAGGAAGTAGCCTTTTGCCCCTATCATCTGTATGTAGTCACTGCCTTTTTGTTTTGCTGTGATTTCAAAATTTATCTCAATGATATGCTCTCCTTCGGGCAAGCTTTTGAGTAGCTCGGCCACCTGTCTTGAGGTGTTGCGAGCCAATACATTTTGATATGCCTCACGCTCCTTGGTGGCGCTGGGGAACTTACCCCCCTCTTGATAGGCTAGGGTGAAGCTTTCAAAAAACAGCTTTTCGGGAACAACAGCCACCACAAGCTCATTGGTGTTGAGCGCATCTTTGGCATAGTGCTTCATCTCGATGCGATGGTTATTTTCCTCTTCCATCCCATTGGCCTTAGCGATTACCTTGAGTCGGTAATACTCTAGGTTACTATCATCTGGTTTGGGGAGGTAGTCGAGGAGGTTTTTGGGCAATTGAAAGCGGGCATACACAAAATCTTTTCCAGTAAATACGGTAACATCTTTACTAGGATTTGTAAAATCATTGCTAAAAGTCAGATGTGCCTGAAAGCTCTCCTCTACCCTAGGGGCATCTTTGCCAGTTTTGCTCAAGACCTGTACCTGATTGTTTTTCAACTGAGCCAACAGAGCCTCTAGCGCTGCTTTTTTGCCTCCGGCCTGTTGGTCTGCTGCTTGCGTCTGTTGGGTATTTTGTACCGCCTGTGTTTGTTTTACCTCTTGTTGTTTGTTGCCGCTTACTTTGTCTTTTACTTTGTTGAGATTAATCTGAGCCTGAGCCCAACCTATAGGAGCCAAACATAGGATGGCACCCCACAAAAGAAGTTGCTTTGTTTTCATAATTCAAAGGGTTTGAGTAGATGTGAAAATCGAACTATCCAAACTTACGGCCATCACTCAATAACAGACAAAAACAAAGGTAGACACAAGGTAGACATTGTTGTAACCGCTTGTTTTTCAGATGATTCTTAGTTGATTATCAATCAAGCATTTGGGAAATTAGTAATGAATTGTTGCAGTTCCTCTTGTTTGTGTTTGTCTAGGTTTTTGCGCAACCGATAACGGCTCTTCTTGACAGAGCTGGGGTTTACGCCCAACAAATCTCCCGCCTGAATATCTTTGAGGCCAAGCTTTTCAATAGCACATATTTTTACCTCATTAGATGAGAGCTGCGGGAATTTTTGTTGAAGCCGCATAAAAAAATCGGGATACATCAACTCAAACCGCTGCCTGAACAACAACCAATCATCTTCGGTAGAAATCCGTGCCTTGAGTAAAGTATTGATTGTATCTACCTTCTGCTGGCTGTGTTCTTGTTGTGATTTGGCCAACTGCAATTGCATTTCGGTGATAAACTCATCCTTTTCGAGCAGGTTGGTAGCATAGTTTCTGAGCATCTGTGTTTGTAATTTGAGGGCTGTTTGCGCATTTTTAAGCTGCCATTGTTTGGCTTTGACAATGGCCCAAAACAAGGCCATGAGTAGTAAAATCACGGCGGTAGCTGCATATAGCCAAAGCCTATTTCGTTCATTCTTGGCTTGTAGTAGTTGGTTTTCTTGTTCTTTTTTCTCGGTCTGATACTTGGTTTCTATTTCGGCGATTTGGCGGCTTTTTTGTTCTGAAAATATGGAGTCCTTTACCATTACAAAGGCCTGTAAGGTTTGGAATGCTTCGGCATACTTCCCTTGATCGGCCTGTACCCCGGCTAAGTCTTTGAGCACTTTTTGTACTTGGTTTTTCATTTTCAACTTTTGGAGTATTGCTAAAGCTTGGTTGAGCGCAAGCTCAGACTTAACATAACTTTTATTACTGCGCCATACATCCGCTAGGTTCATCAAATTGATGGCAACGCCCTCTTGGTTTCCCATCTGCTCCTCGATGAGCAATGCTTTTTGATAGTAATGCGAAGCGCTATCAAAATCCCTTCTTTCATTATGCAAAAAACCAATATTGGTATATACGATCGAGAGTCCTTGATAGGCTTGCTGCTCTTGATGTACCTGTATTGCTTTCTGATAGTATACCAAGGCCTCATTGTAGCGTTTTTTTGCCGCTAGCGCATCTCCAATAGAGGTATAGGTGTTGCCAATGGTATGCAGGTCATTGATAGCCTGCTTGATAGTCAGGGCCTTGAGCAGAGTTTTGAGTGATTGCTCATAGTTAGCCAATTCATAATGCAGCGCCCCTAGATTATTCAATATCCTTGCTTGCCCTATGCTGTCGCCGATTTGTTCATAGCTACGGAGCGCCTTTATAAAATGCGCCATCGCTTGGTCAAAATTACCTGCGCTATAGTCTGTACCTCCCAAGCTTGCCAATACATGTGCCTTTACTAAGATATGCTGGCTTTTTTCGGCCAAGGCAAGTGCTTTTGCAAAATCATCTCTGGCCTCATCTAATAGCCCTTTAAAGAGTTTACTTTGTCCTAGTTGGTGTTGTGCGGCAGCTTGCCGCTTGAGGTCTTTGTTCTTTTGTGCCAAATAAAGTGCTTGCTCGGCAAAATACAGAGAAGAATCTGTGTTTTTTTGCAAATATCGTAATACCAATGCCAACATAGCATCAGTACGGATGCTGTCATTATTGGAAGTATGGAGTTTGGCTCTTAGCTGGGCTATCTCGGTTTGTTGGGCGTATAAGTGGCTGATGGATGTGAGGAGAAGCACCCCAAAAAATAACCATTTGCCCATAAAACGACACATTCGACACGGTATAATCAGGTTCATAGAGTAATCAGTTTGGTAGTAAGGAGGGTAATCCGCCTTACTAAGATAAGCTCCACTGACTGAAAACTCAGATAACTTTGAGGATTATTTTACCACCATGCTGCCATCCAATGCAGTAGTTGTACCGCTATTGGATGTCCCCTTTGGCTACTTGCTGCACAAACGCTACCGTAACCTCCAAGTATTCGGCAATCTCCTCTATCGACAACTTGCCTCGCTTGAGCATATTACGTGCTGCCGC
>NZ_KE387153.1:234541-513199 GCF_000430505.1 Eisenibacter elegans DSM 3317
ATGCCTTTTTGTTTTACTTCTTCTAAGATGGCTTCTTCTAGTCCCATAGATTTACGTTGTTTGAGAATCTGTTGTACTTCATTATTAAACGTCAAAAGACTGTCATTTTGTTCAAACCGCACATAAAAGCGAATAAAGTTGAGGAGTTGCCGAATTTTCTGTGTCGAGTACTTGGCTGTCTGCAATTCCATTACTAGGTCGCGTTTCCACCTGAGCTGTGCCGCATCTTGGAGATGCTGCTTTTCGAGGGCTTTTTTTGCCGTCAGCATCACAACCGAAAAAAGGTTATTGGGAATATTTAGTTCGGCGTCGGATTTATTCAGGAGTTTGAAAGTATCAAACTGGTAGATATTGCGTGTGGTATGGTACTCATAGCGGTACTCGTTAGGGGCAAAATCAGGTTTGTCATCTGTAAAAAGAGCAAAGGCTAGAATATTTTGCTGGTATCGATCACGTATTCGGTAAAAGTAGGTAAACATACGCTCGGCAAAATCTTCGTCTTTGTAGCCCTGTACTTCTATGTGTATCAGGATGCGGTGCTCTTTTCCTTCTTTAGAATGTACTTTTACAAGCTTGTCGGCATAACGTTTATTGCTGTTATTATCTGCAATAAGTTCGGAGAGCTCTTTGTCCAAAAACTCCGGTGCACGGCTGAAGTCTATATGTTGCGCTGCCCACTCAGGGAAAAAATAGTGCATAAAATCCTCAAAAAGCTCTTCTATGATACCTTTCCAAAGTGTATCTTTTTCGATAGTAGTTGGGAGTGCCATCGTTCACTTCAAGATAAGAGGTGTTTGTCTATGATAGCCTGAAAATCCTCTACTGGGATTTGATGCCCTAGTGTAGGCCAAATATCAACAGTATAATGCGCCGATGGGTGATAGGCTTGCAAATACTGTTGCGTATCTTGGGGCAGTATGAGGTTGTCTTGAGCTCCGAGTATTAGGACTTGTTGCACCCACTGAGGATTAGGCGCCGGTGTAATATGCTGAAAAACAGAAGTATACGAAAGCGCAGGGTTTAGCAATAGACTTGGTAT
This sequence comes from Eisenibacter elegans DSM 3317, assembly GCF_000430505.1. Taxonomy (NCBI): domain Bacteria; kingdom Pseudomonadati; phylum Bacteroidota; class Cytophagia; order Cytophagales; family Microscillaceae; genus Eisenibacter; species Eisenibacter elegans. The sequence goes on from NZ_KE387153.1 coordinate 235,581, forward strand.
CCCCCAATACAAGCTCATCCAATAGGCCATGAGGCCGCCCATAGAGCTCCCTATCAAGAAGTCGGGGCGGTCAGTGTTGTAGCTATCCAACAAGCGTTGGAGTGTATCGGGGTGTTGGCGGTAGTCAAGTAGTGGTGCTGATATACGCGCAGCTACTGCCGATAGGCGTGCCACCTTGTCGCTATGTGGCACGCTGTCGAGGCCGTGAAGGTATAACAAATGCCCGTACATCGGCTTGGCGTTGGGTTAAAGATTGGGGAAACGCATACGGTAATCTACCCGCACCTTGCCTTTGCTGATATTGCCCAGTTTTGACTTGAGCAAGCGTCGTTTGAGGGCTGGTAGATGTTCCGTAAACAGAATGCCTTCGATGTGATCATACTCGTGTTGGATGACACGTGCGGCCATTCCATGGTACTCTTCCTCATACGCATTCCAGTTTTCGTCATAGTAACGGATGCGCAGTTTTTCGGGTCGTTCTACATCGCCACGTATAGTAGGGATACTGAGGCAGCCCTCTTCGTAAGCCCAAGGGGTTCCGGTTTCTTCCAAGATTTCCGGATTAACAAATACCTTTTTGAACCCTTTGAGGTTTTCCTCATCCATGGGTTCGGCATCTACTACAAATAATCTGAGGCTTTTGCCTATCTGTGGGGCGGCTAGGCCTACGCCTTGGGCGTTGTACATGGTCTCAAACATATCGGCCACCAGCTGTTTGAGGTCAAAAGAAGCGTCTTTGGGGTCTATATCTTGTGCCACTTTTTTGAGTACCGGGTCTCCGTAGGCAACAATAGGGTAAATCATAGATGTGATGTGTGAAATATACTGTGATAAAAATAAGCAGCTCAGGGTGTGCAAAGCTGCAAAAAAGTCAGGAGGTCGTTGTATTGGGTGGGGTTGTTGGCCGGCTTTCGAGGTAGCGCTGTAAGATGATGACTGCACTGATTTTATCGAGATTTTCTTTTTGGCGGCGGTATTTCTTGGAGGTTCCCCCACTAATCATCGCCTCCAGTGCTTCTTGAGAGCTGCCTTTTTCGTCTTGTGTATGGACGGCCAAATCGGGGTAGAGTTTTTGTAAACTTCTGACAAAGCCTCTGATGTGCGGGGTACTGTGGGTATCGCTGCCATCGGCCTTGGTAGGCATCCCAACTACTACTGCCTCTACCTCTTCTTGTTGGAGGTATTTTTGCAAATAGGGCAGCAGTTCGTGGTTAGGAATAGTTGTGAGTGGTGTGGCGATAATCTGTAGCGGGTCAGTGGTCGCTATTCCCACGCGTTTGATTCCATAATCAATGGCAAGTATCCTTGGCATACATCGGTGGGGCTTAATTAAACAAGGCTGTTTTGCGAATCATTTGGCGCACTTCGGTTTCGAGCTGTACTCCTTTGGGCAACAATACGTGGTCTTCGATATCGGCGTGTACTTTTAGCTCATATTCAAAGGCTTTGAGCTCTTCGTATAGTACTACTTGTAACAAGGGAGACTTTTGGGTAAGCGCATACTGGTTGGTCAGCTCGCGCACACCTCGCATTTCATCATCGCTATCGTGGTGATGTTCGGCAAAATCCTTCAACGGGCTCTTGTCTAGCTCATAAAAAAGCTTTACTGCTGGGTACTTTCCCTGTGCAGTTTGGTGCAAGCGCAACAAATACGCAAAGAGGCCATCTTCTTCTTCGTGAATATGCTCAATAAACTCTTCTACAAAAAGCGGGAAAAAGAGCTGCAAATCCTTTACTAAGTCGGGGCTTTCCAAGTCTTTGGATTGTAGGTGCTTGACCAATGTGGCCATATAAGGCAACCTGCGTTGTATGAAGTTGACGTGTATGTGCCTCAAATACGCAATAATGACCTCTACACCATAATTGGGCAAGCGCAATGATTCGCTTTTTTGCTTTTTGGCTACAGCCGCCTCCAATCCTTTGATGACTAGCTTCACATCCAGTCTTTTTTGCTTACAAATACTAGCCAAGGTCTCTTCGGCTTCATATTCATAAAAAGCAATTCCTAGTTGATGCAGTGTTGCTGCATAACTATAATCTTGACGGATAAGCTCTTGGAGGGTTTGTTCTGAGTAAAAACGCATATAGGGCAATGTAGCTTAACAACAATCTCTACAAAAATATACAAATCCAACATAAAAAACAAGTTTTATGTTTGAGCCAGCTTGGGTTGTTGGCGATATTGATTGATTTCGTGTTCTAGTATTTGAAGCAACATTTTTGCTTGTTTCTCAGTCTGTTCGGTGTAGCGTGGGCGATTGTAGTGCTCCCAATCGTACAATTTGAAAAGGAAGTACTTGCGGAAGTAGCGGTTTTCTACCCAGAAGACTATTCCATAGCTTGGTGGCCATCCGCCAGAAAGCTGTAACAGACTAGGTACGTCCCATTCACCTTGGAGGCGGAGGTTTCTGACTTCGGCCAAAGGGATGTGCTCCCATTGCCACCAAAAATTGCGTATAGCTAGTGTCTGTCTTTGCCAATCCCAATATACCGACGGGTAATATAAATGGTAGATTTGCCAGCTCTGCCGTAGCAAGGCAGACAGCCAAAACACCCCAAAAGCCAATCCACACACAAATATCCACCGCCTCTCGGACTGTATACAATACAAAGCCCAAAGCAGCCCTACACAACAAGCCCCCCACCAAAGCCAGCGCCTAATCGAACGCTTCCAAAAACGGTAATACCGCATCTGTAGGCCTTGGGGAGAGTATTGCAAATGGCAGTTGGCAAGACGGAGGCTAGTCATTTACCAATTGGGTTTTTTGTTGTTTTTGTGTTTGTTGTTTTTCGGAATTCGCTGTAATTGTTGCCAGTATTGTAACTCTTGATTTTTCATGGCATCAAGCAACATATTGGCTGTTTCAGGGTCTAAGTTCATCTGTTGTAAGCGTTTGAGCAGTGCCAGCTCTTCGGGGCTTGGGTTGCTGGTAGCTTGCTCTATTGTTTGAGTGCCGCTGGGGTTGGCTTCTTTTTCGGGCAGGTTTTGTTCTTCTCCATCTTTATCGGGCACTTGTTCTGTTTGCGCTACCCCATTGGCATCAGGGCGGGCGTTTTGTGGTTGTTGTTGGGTGGCGCCGTCAGGGTTAGGGGCTTGGCTCACCTCTTGGTTACGCAACCGACGTTTGAGCAACTCATAGTTATAGCGCGCCAAATAGTTTGGTCTAAACTGTTCTATCGCTTTTTGGAAAGCTATCAGCGCCTCGTCATACTGTTGGGTAGCCTCTGCTATCAAGCCCAACTGTACCCAAGCCATAGAGCGTAACTCTTCTGAAGCCTGTGTATGCTCGGTTACCCGCTGATAGTATACACTGGCCTCTGTGTAGTCTTTTTGGGCATAGTATACTTGTGCCAGATTGGTCAATACTGATGGATTATCAACCCCCAGCTCTTCTACCAAATACTGGTATCGGACAATTGCGGTAATATAGTCTTGGCTTTGATGCGCCCTTACGGCCTCAAACTGCGTCTGATTTCGATCGCTGACGAAGGTCAATGGGTTGATGAGCAAGAGTGTCCAGAAATATTTGTACATAAACTCAGATTGCCAAAACTTTGATAATCAAAAACGCATCTAAAATAATCAAACCCAACGCTATTCCCAAAAAATAGAGGTATTTGTTGCTGGCTAAGTCTACCGTACGAGTATCCAGACGCTGTCCTTTATACGCCTGAACAGCCTCCAATAATTCGGGGATTTGCTGCTTTTGGTCGCTTAGCTCAAAGTATTGCCCGCCGGTATCTTGTGCCATACGGATGAGGGCAGACTTTTGTAGCCGTGTCTGCACGGGTTGCCCTTGTGCATCTTTTACAAAGCCTTGTCCGGAAACAAGAATCTGGCTTCCGGCTTGTGTGCCTACACCAAGGGTGAGCAGGCGCACCCCTTTGTTGCGTAGCGCGGCGGTAGCTCTGGCCGTATGCTCTCCAAAGTCTTCTCCATCACTGACTAGAATGGCCATTTTGGCAAAATAATTAGTCGTCTCTTGTCCTTCCGAAGCCATATAGCGTTCCAAAATCAGCGACAGTGGAGCGCTAAAATCTGTACCGCCCTCGGGCAACAACCCACTGTGCATGGTCTGAATGAATAGCTGTAGCGCGTTCTTGTCATAAGTCAGTGGGCACTGAATGTAGGCATCATCCGCAAAAATCACTAGGCCTATCCTATCGGCTGGCAGATTGGCCACCAATTGCCTTAGCTCGTGCTTGACACGCTCCAAGCGCGAGGGTACAATATCGCCGGCATCCATTGAGCGCGACAGGTCTACCGCAATATAAATATCCTTGCCTATGGCCTGAATGGTTTTCTTGCCAGCGCCAAACGATGGCCCCATCAATGCTATCAACAACAAACCGAAATAGGACACTCGGATGGGTATTTTCACAAAAATCAACGATGGCGAAAGCCTCAACTGCCCCGATACGCGCAATACCCGCCAGAGGTATGAGACTACCAAGCTGGCAAAGGCCACACAAACAAACGACTCAAACCAGCCCCACGACTGATACCACTCTATTCCTATCATATATTCTTATCTGATGCAATGGAGCAAAGATAGCGAGGGGTATTTGTATGTGCAAACCCAATGATTGATTCATAACTCAGGGTAGCTGATAAAAAATACGAAAATATTTCTCCCTGATATACAGGCTTAAAGCGTTTTTTTGAGCTGTTTTTTCACAAAAAATTTGACAGAACCCTTGCGCGGCATCAGATTAAATCCTTACCTTTGCAAACACTTTCAGCAACACCACAACAAGTGTTACCTCAAAACGGAGAGGTGGGTGAGCGGCTGAAACCAGTAGTTTGCTAAACTGCCGTACTCGTAAGGGTACCGAGGGTTCGAATCCCTCCCTCTCCGCCAAGCGCTCTAAAACGATTTAGAGCGCCTTTTTTTCCTAAAGCTTGCACAAATAACAGCCGTTTTTGGTAATTCGGGGCGTAGCGCAGCCCGGTTAGCGCACCTGGTTTGGGACCAGGGGGTCGCAGGTTCGAATCCTGCCGCCCCGACCAACAAAAGCCTGTTTTTTGCTTTTTGTAAAAGTATCCAAAAATAGTTATTTTTGCAAGTATTCGGGGCGTAGCGCAGCCCGGTTAGCGCACCTGGTTTGGGACCAGGGGGTCGCAGGTTCGAATCCTGCCGCCCCGACAGGGTAGGAAACTACTCGTCGGTTTTGGTTCCGTAGCTCAACTGGATAGAGCAACTGCCTTCTAAGCAGTAGGTTTAGGGTTCGAGTCCCTACGGAATCACAATAATCCTTACTTCTGCCCATCTCAAAACTCCTGATTTTTATGGATTTACAAGCTGCCCTCCAAGAAGCCGTAGAAAAGTCTAAACAACTCACTCAGCGCCCTTCCAATGAGGTGCTCTTGCAGCTTTATGCTTTTTACAAGCAAGCAACCGAAGGAGATGTATCTGGTGACCGCCCCGGGATGTTTGATATGAAAGGTCGATTCAAATACGATGCTTGGGAGAAACTCAAAGGAATGGGTAAAGATGTGGCTGCCAAATCTTATATTGACCTTATAAACAGCCTTTCCTAAATTTTTTGCCCACATAGAGCTAAAAATACCCCCATCAGGCCAACTAAAGTAAGCCCAAACTCGTCTAAAGAAGCGAATAATTTCGCAAAACCCTACAAAAGCTTACTTCTGATGTATATTCCTGCAAAGCGTGTGGCCGAGATATGCGAGTATGTAGACCAATTGCAAAAAAATCATTTTGACAATGACTACATCCGCCAACTGCTACCCCTAGCCTACCAACTTGACGAGCAACAAACGTTGGATATCTTGGCTAATTACAAAAATCTAAATCACATCGCTGATACCTATGTTGCACCAGAGCAACACAAAATCTTTGCAGAAAGTATGGGGCTACTCCAACCCATACATCCTGATTTACACCATATCGACAAAGCACAGTATTTTAAGGTATACCAACTTGTCAGCCACCACCACAATGCCAAGGCTGTAGGCTATATGGAGCGTTTTGGTTGGGATGAGGCTACATGCGAGCTCGTCAAAGAAGATGTCAAAAGACAGATTCTTGACCGCCAAAAACAACAAGAGGCCAAACGCATGAGCAACTTTGTCGCCGCCGGTGTTACCGTTATTTTGGCTTTACTGGCTTGGGCGCTGTTGCCAATACTGGCTGTGGATACGACTAGTGCCTATGTTGTTTGTGGGTTATTGCTTGCTTTGTCAGTTGTTTTTGTCATTCGAGGAGTTACTACTCACACCAAACCTGCCGATGCTTACCCCACAGGAAAGCCTAAAAAAGCCGAAAGACCTAAGGCCGTCATATCAAAATAAGCGCTTCTTTAGTACAATAACAGGTGCTGGTGTATTATGCAAACTATTGGTGCGCTATTTGCCACATCAAAAAAAGCCGCAATGTGCGGCTTTTTTGGTCTTACACCCAATCAGCGTTGTTTTGGACAATCTATACCTTCATAATCAAGCAAATCTTCACACAACTGGACGTTTTCCAGACCTCGTTGTGGGCTAAGTCTCATTTTATCTCCAAATAAGGCCTCAGCTTGTCTCGGAGCCGGAGCTCCGAGCTGCTTTCCAGAAATATCTAGCGGCGTAGGGAATCTTGGTATAAATTCAGGTACTACTAGTCGTTAGCCGGAACAAGTCGTTGGGTAACCTCGGGTCTGTCTTGCTCGTGTATGATTAGCTCATCTTTGGTAATCGATACTACATTGAGGATTGTCTCCTCCCCATCTGGGGACGAAAGCGTTAGGGTTTTGCCATCGGCACTGAGCGTCCAATGTCCTGTAGAATCCTCTTCATCTCCACCGCCGGTATTGATGACCGTGCCATCAGCCTTAAACTCTAGGCGGATAGCATCCATCATTCCGAGCATCATGTCTACAAAAAGCTTTCCTTGCTCTATTTCCTCCTCCGAGGCTCCTTCTTTTCTCATATCCTCTAGCACCATCTTACGCAGGTGCTCAATGTCAAATTTCCATTTGCGTACCAAAAGCTTCCGTGGGTCATTGTTGGTATCTGCCACTATAAAACTCATGCCCATAAAGGCAAAAGCTAGGAGTACTGTCAACTTCTGAAGTGTTTTCATAAAATGAGTTGTGAATTGTGAATAATAAAAGGGTTTGGGGCTTATTTAACTCAAACGCAGGTCAAATGCATAAGTTATACTGAGATTGACTTTGAGGATTCACTAGCGCTGATTTTCTTGAACCAATAAATCTTGGTGTAGGGTTAGCGTCGTAATTGTGCGATATGCATGAGTGTGTCATGATGCAAGTCGTGTTTTCCCTCAAAAGTATGGGTATCAAACTGTAGACCTGCCTCAGCTAGTTGATTGATATGGGTTTGAAAATTGGCTTCTGTAAAAAACTCATCCTGTAGCCCATAAACAATATCAATCGCTTGTGTTTTCCAGTTATGTCCGAGGACTTCATAATCTAGCTCTGTTGGGAAAGTGCCTGCCCAGGCAGTCAGATGATGAAACTGAACATGGCCATTGGCAGCCCATCGCACAGCAGTTGCTACGCCTTGCGAAAAGCCTAATATGTGTATTTGCAGTGTTTGGGGCTGCGGATGTTGAGCAAGTATATGGTTATAGAGTTGGTTGAGATAGGCGATATAATCTTCGATTTCGTGAAGGCGATCTTCCTTGGTCATCCAAGTAGCCCCTACCCTTCCGTTGAAGGCACTCTGATAAAACCTTGAGAGTGCTTCTGGAGCAATGATGACGGTTGATGCGTCTGCAATACTGGCAAACTTTGGGGCAAAGTATGCCCCTAATTGGCCATATCCGTGGCAGACAAACCAAAGTTGCTGGGTTTGGGCGCTGATATCAGCGCTTTGGTAATAACGTGCTGTGCGCTGTACCTTGAGGTGTTGTTCTGAGAAGCTCATTGCCGATATGATCGCGTAGGTTAGACAACAAAAGGCATTCAAAGCACTTGTTGTGTCTTGAATGCCTCTTATGTTTTTGGTATGGGTGCGCTTATGCGATGATGCGTTCACGCATAGCCACAATGCTATTGATTACGCCGTCAAGGTCATCAAGCGTAACCTCTCCTTTGCTTTCTAGCATTTGGAAGGCGGCATCTAGTTTGGTTTGGAGGCGTTTCAGGTCTGCCACAATTTCTTTCAAACCTTCTTTGTTGCCATACTCTTCTATGACGGTCATCAGTTGGTCAAGCACGAATTTTTGCTCTGCTATTTTGATATTGAGCAGTTCGTTTTGGTTTTTCTCTGCTACACGGGCGGTGAGGTATACTGTTTCGAGCCAGCCGCCTACCAGCATCAAGATGGCTAGGTCTGATTGTTTGTTTTCGCGCAGGTGTCCGTTGATTTTTGAGAAACTGTCAGAAGTTTCGGACAGCAAGAGGTTCAAGTCGTTGGATAGCGCTAGGCGTTGGATGGCTTCGAAGTTGATATATTCTCCTACTTTTAGGGTATTGGCCAATGATTTGACACAGTTGAGATACTGTAGTGCATCTGGTTTCTTATAGATAGTGGTGTATCCCAAGTCCGTACTGTATACTCCTAGGTTTAGGGCTTGTTTGTATCCTGAGCTATAAGAGCCTAGGTTAGACACCGAAGAGAGCATCGCACCGTTGTATTCGATGCCGATTTCTTTGATAAGCACTGAGATTTCTACCGGCGAGGGCATCGATTGAATAATCATTTCGAGCAGCTCTTCTTTGCTGTCTTGGGCTTGGATATTTGTATAAGGTAAGCAAGCTATCAGACAAATTAGAATTAGGTACAGAGGTGATTTTCTCATAGGAAGTGATAATTTTAGCGTGGCTATATTAAGTTGAGCCGGTGTTATTTTGACTTACGTTGCAAGTTTCATACCAAGCTACCCTGCTATTGGGCTTTGTTGGTTCAAAGACACAAGAGGGGTTCGGTGCAAAAGCCCGATTATTTAACGTAAGCTCTTGGGGTATAGTTATATTGGTGTAGTATATTGGGCAAAATAAATCTATTGATGATGGTATGGCTCGTTGATAGTTTGATGTTGAGGTATTTGATATTCAGCCAAAGTTACAGACTCAAGGCCAATTTTCCAAGGTGCGGGGCGGGGAGTTGATTTTCTGTGTTAGGGTTTATGCGCAAAAGCCCCAGCAGATTACTGCCGGGGCTTTTGTTTGTTCAATCTATGAGCGATTATTCTGTGATTTTAGCTCTAATTTCTTTAGATTTTGCCAAGATGTCTTCCAAATCTTTAGACGTAAACTTGATTTTGCTGGTGGCTTGGTCTTCTACAATGAGGATGCCTTCTTGTTCTTTTGTAGAAGCCTCTTCGTATACGAAGGTGATTTCTACACGGTTATAAATTTTTTGCAGCTCAATGAGGTCATTACGCAAGTCTTTAATCTTGGGGAATTCTTCTTCGTAGAAAGAGAGGAGGAGAAGGAGTTGATCCAAGATAATTTTTTGCTCTCCGATGCGGTTATTGAGCAAGTCATTGGGGCTGCGTTTGGCAATTTCGCAAGTCAGGTACAGCGCTTCGAGCCAGCCACCAGTCAAAATGAGGATGGTTTGGTCGGCACGATCTTTTTTCTGAAGGTGCTCATTGATGCGTTCAAGGCTTGTGTTGGTTACGAGCAATAGCGAGTCAAGGTTGTTGCTATTGGTAGCTAGATCTTTCAAGGTGTTGAAGTCAAAATAGTCTCCTATTTTGAGGCCATCCGTCATAATTTTGACCGCAGTGAGGTATTGTAGCGCGTCATTGGTTTGGCCGTAGATGTTGGCATAGCCAAGGTCAGTACTATAGATTCCTAGGTTGAGCGCTTGTTTGAAAGAAGTATTGTAGTCATTGGCTTTTTCTGTTGTATTGAGCAGGCCTCTGTCATACTTAATCCCTAAGTCCTTGATTAGGAAAGAGATTTCGAGCGGCGAGGGGATAGAGCGTACAATATCGCCCAATACCTCTTTTGAGAATGGCGGTGCGCTTGAGTTATCATCTTTACTAACCTCTTGATTGTCTTCATCTCCGGTGAGCAATGAGCCTCCTTTGGGTTTTTTGTTGCCCCCACAACTGAGCAGTAGTGTGGCTGCACAAGTAAAAATCACGAGGGTACGGAGCGAAGTTGGGGAAAAAATAGCAAACAGGCGCATTGGGGTAGTGTTCATATGTTGTGTGATTTTTATTGATTCGTAGTAAAGTTAAGATTTAAGAGAACCTAATCTACTGAAAATGTTGAATATACGCTTGAATACGTCGAAATACAGCGTAAGATACAAAACAAATGTCAAAAGCCAAATAACAAAGAGGTTATAGTAGTAGGTGTCAATCCAACGCCCGGCAAAATGTTTGGTTGGAGCGAAGAAGTGTGCGGAATAGTCGAACCAATTGATGGGGTTTTTGGGCTCGTGAAAGACGGGATAAATCCTTTGGATTAGCCGGCCTCTGTGCTCAATGAAGGGTTGGCCTTGGATAGCCACCTCTTCCTTTTTCATCATCAAGGAGAGTTGATTATTGTGGTACTGCTCTTTGATTTTGGGGTATTTAGGGTCTTGTGCCTCAAATTTCTCGTATACCTTCTCACGTTCTCGGGCGGCCTTGTTTTCTTGTTCGGTCGCATCATCATTGACCTTATCGAGGTAGGTGTTGAGTTTGTCAGCCACGCCTTCATTGAAGCGCGAAGTAGTAAGCTCTTCGGCTATTTTGATGTTTTTGGCAAATTTATGGTAGCGTTTTTCATCGCTAATCTCATTGCGCAGCAATGACAAATCATCTTCGATGACCTTCATGACAGAGTCGTTTTTGTCATCAAGGTGGTAGTTTTCGACTAGGCGGTCTACTTTTTCGCGTAGGGCAGGAACCCAATATTTTTGTTTTACGCGATAGTAGTTTTCTGTCTTCTCGATTTGGTAATAGTCTTCGTTATAGTAGTTGTCTTTGAATTGTTTGACTGTCATTGCTTCAAAAGCCCAACGCGAAACCATAATGTCGGCCACAGGGGGGACTTTGCCTTTGAGGGTGATATTGTCGTTCATTTTGTCGTAGCTAAAAATCATTCCGCTCAAAATCATCTGCGGAATCAGCAGCAGCGGGATGGTGATATAGATAGTTACGACGGAGTTGAAGGTCGACGAAATGTTCAGCCCCAACACATTAGCAAAACAAGACACGGAGAACAGTATTATCCAGTAATTGAGCAGTTCGCCTTTGATTTCGAGAATGGCGTTGCCTACCACCACGAAAGTCAGGGTTTGAATTGCTGAGAGAGTAAAGAGAATAATCAGTTTGGAGCAAAGATAGGAGGCTTTGCTGAGGTTGAGGAATTTTTCGCGTTTTTGAATTTTGCGGTCTTTGATAATCTCTTCCGCGCTGACAGTCAAGCCCATAAAGAGCGCAATAATGACACATATCAGGATATAAGCCGGAATATTGTCATTGAACATAAAGGTATATTTCCCTTCGACCTTGGGGTCGTTTTGGAAGCGAATCACAAAGGCCATCAGCAGCGCCAAAATTGGGGCTTCGAGTAAGTTGATGAGCAGGTACTGGGTGTTGCCGACCTTGGCCAAGAAGTCGCGAATGGTAAAGATTGTTGTCTGTACAAACAAGTTGGGCAACTTGAGCGACGATGGTGGCGGCTCTTCAATCACTTCGACCTTCTCTTGTTGGAAGTTTGCCTTATAGTGTTCGTTCCACTGTTGAGGAGTGATTTTGCGTTTATTGGTATATTGGCCGTATTCGTTTACTACTTGATCTTCAATGATGTTGAAGATTTGTTCGGGATTGAGGTTGCGCCGGTCGCCTTCTACTTGGTTGGCGGTTTTTTTGAAGTATGGGATTGCTTCGAGGGGGTCACCATAATAGATTGGGTAGCCGCCTTGGTCGAGGATGATCATTCGGTCAAACATCTTGTAGATGTCTAACGAGGGCTGGTGAATGACCACAAAGATGAGTTTGCCTTTGAGGGAAATCTCTTTGAGCAAATCGACTACGTTTTCGGAGTCGCGTGAGGAGAGGCCGGAGGTAGGCTCGTCCACAAACATCACTGCGGGCTCTCGGATAAGCTCTAGGGCGATATTGAGGCGTTTGCGTTGGCCTCCACTAATTTTTTTGTTGAGGGGGTTGCCTACTTTGAGGTGCCGGATGTGGTCTAGGCCGAGGCTTGTGAGTACACTGACTACACGCTCGTCTATTTCGGCCTCATTGAGGTCGTTGAAGCAAAGTTTGGCGTTGTAATAGAGGTTTTGGTATACGGTCAATTCTTCGATAAGCAAGTCATCTTGGGCTACGTAGCCAATTACGCCTTCTATTGCATCCTTATCCTTATGAATATCAATGTTGTTGATGAGTACTTCGCCCTTGGAGGGGGTTTCGAGGCCAGCCAATACGTTGAGCAAGGTGGTTTTGCCCGCGCCACTACCGCCCATAATCCCGACGAGGCGGCCTTGTGTCTCGCTGATAGAAACTCCTCTGAGGCCGAGGTTGCCAGCCGGAAAGGTAAACTCAATTTCTTCGGCAATAAAAGAAAGTTTGGTTTCTTGGAGATTTTCCAAGAAAATAGCTGTTATATCGCTGTAATAGAGCGCCTTGCCTTGTCCGGTTTTGATAGCGCTCCCGCGAGAATATAGGTATACTTGATAGGGCTTAATGGGGAAGCCGTTGAGCAGTATTTCTTCTTCTTGGCAGTGATGCTTTACAAATAGCATATCAGCGCTGCGCACCCACAAGAAGATGACTTCGCCGTCGAGTTTTTCGAGCTGTAAGGTTTTGGCTTCGGGGTTGCTAAGCTGGGCATTGAGGTTGCTACTCACAATCAAGATGTCCTTGAAGCTCATCTGGCTTGTTTCGCGATTGATTACATAGCTTTCAATGGCCTTGTATTCGTCTCCGGCGATGTTAAAGGCTTTGGAGACTGTATCGATGATTTCACGGCGTTGGTCTGTAAATTCTCCGTCGGTAGCAATGAGTTCGAGCAGTTTGGTCAAGATGACGACCTTTTGGCCTTGGGCGAGGTTTTGGTTAATCTCACGACAATATTTCAAGATTTTGACTGATTCGCGCATTGTGATGCGGTCTGGCCCCGGATTGCCATAGTCCGCTACTTCGTCATACAGTTGGGTATAAGTATGAATAGAGTTTTGATCAAGGTGTTCTTTGAAGTACGTAATGACAAAGTCTCTTTCGATTTGGGTGGCTCCCCCATCTTGCTTAGAGATGATCCCGAACAAACGGGTAAGGGCATCTAATATATTTTCGCTCATATGCTATGTGCTTCCTACGGGGTGTGTAACAACGCCGGGGTATACGGTTACAGGCTCTCGCAATTTTTGTACTATTTTCGCTCTTTTTGTTGTTGGAGCCAAAATAAAAATAACTTTACCCTTGGAGGGTAAGGGTAAAGCCTGAGTTGGATTAGGGGTAAAGCCTAGGTTTTAGTAAGGCTTGAACTCGAAGGGTACTTCAACCAGCTCCGAAAACTCGGTACCGGCCTCTTGCATATCTTCGTCGTCTTCGTGATAATACCAAAGCACGCTAGTTCCTGTGATCCCTTCTAGCTTGGATAGAATATCCAAAATCAGTTTTGATGAAGCGGTGTTGAAATACTCCAGTTTGAAGATAAACACAGTTTCGGGGTTGGGTGATGAACCATACTCACCAAGCCATTGGAGAACGGGGTCATAAAACTCGGCTGCGTCTTCGGGCAGAGAACGACCTGAGATCTCAAAAATACCGTTATTCTTGTCCAGAATTATTTTTGGGGTGTCTTCTGTTCCTTCTGAATTGATTACGTCCATAGTTTGTATTGTTTTAGTATTCTATTTAGACAAATGGTGATGCGGCAAACTGTTGCTATTCGATACGGCAATAATTGGCGGGTGATTTAGTCTTGCAATATTACTAAGATTCTTTCCGTGGCACAACCGTTTTGAGCGAGAAAAACGAAATTTTATCGTTCATCGGCTCAAAGTCAAACTGTAGTTTCTCGCCTGATTTTCGGGCCATATCAATAAAGCCAAGCCCTGCGCCACCTTTGACATTGATTTCGCCAGTCTTGATGATTTCTTTGTATAAGGCTTTGAGGCCGTCTTTGTCGAGACTGTTGATATGCTCGATTTTGTCTTGCAAAATTTTGACACGGTCGTTGGTTACCATATTCCCGGAGGTAATGGTATACACGTCTTCGTGCTTACCTACCATAAAGACGGCGTGATGCTGTTGCCCTTCTGCGTCTTCAAAGTCAATTTCGTTAGAGTATTTTACGATGTTTTGGAGGCACTCCACCATCACATTAAATACTTTGCGTTTGACGCTCGAATCTTCCCTCCCTGCATCCATGTTACGCTCTGCCATCGCAAGCACAGACTTGGTAATTTCTTGCGTAAACTCTCCTTCATATACGAGGATGAGGTTACGCTCGACCATTATCTTGTGCAGTTCATAGATGTACTTCATATGTTTTTACCGTATTAGCATTCATTAAGGAAAATCCTTAACTCAAATTGCAAGATGATTCAATATTATGATATTTTTCTGAAAAGTAATAGGGTTTCATCAAAATTTTACGCCTATTAATAAGATGTCGTCCGTTTGTTTATTATCGCCTTGCCAAGCTTGGAGGGCTTGTTCGAGGGCATTGTTGATGTTATCCACGGGTTCGTGCTTGTGTTTCAAGATAATATCTCGAATGCGTCGAGGGGAGAACTTGCGGTTTTCGGGGCCGCCAAATTGGTCGGGGAAGCCGTCGGAGAAGATAAAGAAGGCATCTCCGGGTTTGTATGACACTACTATGTTATTGAACTCGCTTCTATTTTTGTATTGCGCGCCACCAATGGGGTACTTGTCGCCTTTGAGTTCTTCTATGTGGCCGCCTTCGGGCAAGTAGTAGAGCGGGCGGTGAGCCCCTGCATACGACAGTGTTTGGGTTTTCACATTAATTTTGCATAGCGAGATGTCCATTCCGTCTCTAGAGTTGGAGCCGAGGTTTTGTTTGAGTGTTTCCACTACCTCTGCATCCAGCAGGTCGAGTATCTTGCCGGGTTCGAGGTTTTCGGGGCGTCCTAAGATATTGTTGAGCAAGAAGTAGCCAATCAAGGAAATCAAGGCGCCGGGTACGCCGTGGCCAGTACAGTCTACGGCGGCTAGGTAGATATCATCTCCTTTTTTGTAGAACCAAGGGAAGTCTCCACTAACCACATCGCGGGGTTTGTAGAGGATAAATGATTGTGGTAAATAATTGCGTATCAACTCATTGTCTGGCAAGATTGCTTCTTGGATACGCTTGGCGTAGTTGATACTTTCGGTGATTTTCTTATTGGTATTCTGAACTTCGAGTTCGATGATTTTACGTTCGGTAATATCATGCGATACCAAGAGAACAGACTCTACGATTTTTTGGTCATTATATTCCGGAATAGCATCGACCTGCATAATGCGTTTGCCCATGTCAGAGTGGAAATCCATTTCAAAGCTGATTTTATAGCCCTCTGTCAGCACTTGTTCTATACTTTGCTTCCATTGGTTCAAGACTTTGGGGGGTATTTCTACCTCATCAATATGTTGTTGTAGATAGGCATCTTTATTTTTCCCTGTATAATTTTCAATTACAGGGTTGATATAGAAGATACGTCCATCTTTGCTAATACGGGTGATAAGGTCGGGGGAGTTTTCAGAGAGTGCCTGCATTTGGCCGCGCATCCGTTGTTCGGCTTCTACTAGGCGGCGCTCAGTAATATCGCGGCTATTGACCACAATCCCCTGGATGGCGGGGTCATCGAGCAGGTTAGTCCCAGTAGCCTCTAGCCAAATCACTTCGTGGCCGTCTTCTTTGGGGTGTTTGATGCGGTAGCTAAACTGGATGGTAATGCGTTCGCGGGGGTTCAGGATGAGGTTTTGGAACATCTGCTGGAAGGCTTCTTTTCCTTCTTCGATGTAAATGGTATCACTCATCCCAATCATTTCATCTTGGGTATAGCCCAAGATTTTCTCTACCGAGGGGCTTATATAGCTGATTTCTTTATTCTCACGGTAGATGGTGATTACTTCGGAAGCGTTTTCGAGTAGGAGGCGCGTTTTTTCGTTGGCGCGGTGTACCTCTTCTATTCTAAATTCGAGTTCGTTTTTGGCGATTTGTAGCTCTTCGTTTTGCGCAGCCATTATTTCTGCGTTTTGGCTCAATACAGCCTGTTTGTCTTGTAGCTCTGTACTGAGTTTCTGAGAGGCTTCCAGTAGGCGCTGGGTATTGGCTGTTACTTGGATATTGTATACTGTACGGGCAATGATTTCGCTGATTTCTTCAACAAACCGGACATTTCTCTCACTAAAGCGCTCAAAGCCTGCAAACTCCATCACCCCCAACACTTGCTCTTGGCGGTCTACTAGGGTGATGAGCGGGCGTATGAGAATACATTTGGGTTTGCGGTCTCCCAAGATACCTGAGGTGATGGTTACATACTCATCCGGGATTTCAGTTCGGACGATTGTATCTTGTTCGATAGCAGCTTGACCAACCAGCCCTTCAGCAAATTTAAATTTGGCATTAAGGTACTTTTTCTTGTTGTAAGCATAGCTAGCTGTCATCACGAGTTCGTTGTCGCGGAGATCTTCGCCGTGGGCTTCGGTGGTGTAGAAAGCGCCCTGAACGGCATTGATTCGCTTGGTAATGTATTCGATGACGGCTTCGCCCAAGGTTTCGATGTTGTTTTGGCTACGGAGAATATCACCGATTTCGGCGCGGCCTACTACAATCCAGTTTTGCTCTTCGTCGCGCATAGCAGCGGTACGGATGCTGTCGCGCATTCCTATGAGAGATACGCCGAGGGCATCTTCTTCGCTAATGGGGCTAAACTCTGTGTCTAGCTCGCCTTGGCCTATACTTTGGGCAAAGCTTACGGTTTTCTTGAGATTCTCTACCAGTTGGTTCAGCTGTCCGGCCATTTCGCCTATTTCATCTTCGGAGCTTTGGGGAATGGCGCTAGGCAAGACTCCCCGCGCCAGTAAATTGACAACCTGCCGGAGGGAGAGCAAAGGATTGATGAGCAGTCGGGAAAATAAAATACCCAATACCAGCGAGATAAAGATGATGACTAGCCCTGCGATAAGAAAGGCATTGCGCAACAAGTCTGTAGGGCGATTGATTTCGGATTGGTCTATTTTTACAATCACCCCCCACTCTACCCCGGGGATAGTTCGCCAAGTAGCCAACACCGCCTCGCCACGATAATCACGAGCAAAGCCGGAGCCTTGACGGCCCTTGACGGCCTCTTGTAGGTACTGGTGTGCGTCTTCGCCTAGGCGTACCCTTTTGCGCAAGGGTGCTAGCGAGTCTTGTCGTAATGGGTTGAGGTATACGGCGTTGTTGCCTTCGCGGCGCGCCAAGATGATTTCTCCTGTAGTTCCTAAGCCTGTGATGTCGGCAGCCAAGGAGTAGACATAGCTCATATCAATTTCGTAAACCAACCGCCCCAACAGCGACTTATCTTGGTCATACACATTGGCGGCGGCCAACATTTTGAATACATTGAGGCTGTCTACGGGTTTGTATACATTACTATAAGCAATGACTTGGTCTGCAAAGGTAAGGCGGCGTTTATCATCATTGATGTTGACTTTGCGCCTTACATTGACCCGCGCGCGATTCTCACCATATTCAGAAATAATATTCCCTTCGGCATCTGTCAGGTAAATAAAACTGATTTGATAGAGTTGTTCGATAGACTGTAATATCTCTTGGAGTTGGGCTTCGGTAGTACTGTCATATACCGTTGCGCTTAACATTGTGAGAGAGTCTTCTTTTGGGTCTTTTTTGCCGGTGGTATCAAAGGCGATAAACACTTGTGAGGCATTGCTGCGTTGGTGTGCGCGCAGCTTATCTTTAACAATACTCAGCTGACTACCAAAAATGAGGTTGGCCGTTACTTTGTCAAAGAAAGTTTCTACTTTTTCGGCTTTCAGCTTGGCAATGGTATTGATAGAAGCCAAATAGCGTTCTTCTACAGACTGCCGGCTAAGGTTAAAGGCAATCAAACTCACCGATATAACCGATATGAGTACGATGATAATTACCAAGATGGTAATTTTTGTTCCAATTCTGAGGTTCTTAAACATATAGTATCAGCGGTTCTGTCAGTCGAGTAATATGTTTTGGTATTCGCCTTCGGCTATTTCTTTTGCCAAAAGTAATGCCACTTCTGTTAAAAGTGCCTCATCGGCTTCTGAAAATTCGCGAAGGGAGGCGATTTCGAACACTGCCAGCACTTGCCCATACTCATTGATCACGGGCACTACGGTCAGGTGCTTGGCCGAAACATTGCCTAGCCCAGAAACAATCATGATATACCCTTCGGGTACATTTTTGAGGTTGATGAGCTTTCCGTCCTTCATTACTTGGCCTATCAAGCCCTCCCCTACTTCGTAGACGTTTTTGCGTGTTTCGGTAGTATAGTAGGCATACGTGGCTACGAGTTTGGCCTGTATGGCTTCGTTTTCGGGTTGAATGGCAAGGTACAATCCTCCCTGCCCTGCTTCGAGGTGTGTACAGACCAGCCTCAAGACCTGTTCTAAGAGTTTTTGGAACTCTCGGTTGTTGTTGTGGAGGTTCATCACTTCGAGCAAGTTGCGCATCAGTTGTTTTTGGCTGTTATTGATGCTGGTATTGTCGGTCTGGTCTTCTGTAGCGGCTTGGCTGTCAGAGCCTTTTTGTTGTCCGATTTTGCCTACACGCTCTACGTAGATGGTTTCTACTTGCCGGCGGCGGCTCAGCAAGAGCATCAGGATAGCAAACAAGCCTAGGGCTGTTTCTACCCCTACAACCCAAAAAATATTGGCTACTGCTAGTCGGAGCTTTTCGATATCCTCCATGCGGCTGAGCTTGAGCGTGCTCAGCAGCTCCACTCGCCAGCTATTGAGGTAGGAAGCCGTAAAGAATATCCCCAAGATAAAGAGGATGATTGCAAAAACGGCTAAACGCTGAATGATTTTCATAGAAACACTTTATTTAAGTATACCTGCTTTGTTTTTTTCGTGCAGTTCTGCCAAGAAGCGTATAATTTGGTCTGTATTGAGTTGGTAATCTATCGGAGTTATTTTGAGTGCTGCGGTGGGCATCGTATCAATCAAACATTCGCTTGGGTCTTGTACGATTGCAAGCCCTCCTTTGTCTTTTGCAATTTTCATTCCTAAAGCGCCATCTCTGTTGGCACCGGAGAGTAAAATCGCTATTAGGCGATGCCTATAAACAGCCGCTGCTGAATGAAACATCAAATCTATGGCCGGGCGGGAGTTGTTGATCAGGTCGTCTGTAGAGAGTGAAAAGGTATTGCCGGGGTCTACTTGGAGGTGATAGTTGGCCGGAGCCAAATAAATACCGCCTCGTTGCACGCTTTGTTTGTCTTCGGGTTCTTGTACTTCAATACTACTTTTGATGTTGAGCGCTTCTACAAAGCCGTGGCGGACGTGCCGCAGTCTATGCAGGCACATCATAATGGGAATATCAAAGTCTTTAGGCAAGTGATTGAGTATCTTGGTAATGACTTGAAAGCTCCCCGCCGAGCCTCCTATGGCAATGGCTTTATATTGATGTTTGATGTGAAAGTCGCTCATTTGATGATAAAAAACAAAAAGTAAAACAGCCTAATTTGGGTTAATTGCCTATGGCGAGGGTTAGTCTTTCACTTTTTTGTAGACTTTCTCCTCATTATTGACAATGATAAACTTATTGGCTATTTCGCACCAAATCAAGGACTCTTTGGAGCCTACGGCCAAGTAGCTGTATTTGTGTAGGCTTTCGTGAAATAGTTTAAGTACTTGATTTTGGAGCTGTTGGTTGAAGTATATCATCACATTGCGGCACAAAATCAAGTCAAAAGTATCGAAGGCAGTACCGTCTACTAGGTTATGGACAATCCACTGGACATTACGCACCAAGTTTTTGTCAAAAACAGCTTTATTGCCTTCTTCTTTGTAGTATGTACTCAGGGTGTGTGAGCCTTCATAGCGTTCGTAGTTTTTCTGGTTTAGTTCCATATTTTTGATGGGGTACTTTCCTTCTTTGGCCTTGTTGATGATGGCCGTATCGATGTCTGAAGCCACAATCTGTACCCTATCAAGCGCCTTCATTTCTTGTAAGACGATGGCCATCGAAAATACTTCTTCGCCCGAAGAGCAGCCTGCATGCCAAATCTTAATGGGGCGCTCATTGAGTAAAATATTGGGTAAAATACTGTCTTTGAGTACTTTCCAAAAACCAGGGTCTCGGAACATTTCCGTTACATTGACCGTGATTTCGGACAAAAACTCTTGGAAGAAACGTTCATCTTTTTCTGATAGTTTCTGAATCAAAACTTCTATCGATGGGTATTTGTATATCTCCAACAAGCGTTGTACCCTGCGTTTGAACGATGACATGGCATAGTTCGAGAAGTCATAATCAAAGCGTCCCTGAATTAGCTCTGTAAGTTTTTTGAGTTGGGCAATTTCTATATCTTGCATATTGACGTGTAGACAGATTTCATCTTGGCAATTTAGTATAAAAACCCGCGCCACACAATAGCTCCGATATTAAACTGCGCTTTTTTTATCTCTCTGCCCTGCTGGTAGAATTTAGTAGAGCGAAAAAATCTTTTCTAATCCTTTTTTCTTAGCTTTGGGCTTAGCCTGTTCTGAACGTGCTCAACCTTGTGGTGCTACCCCATCAATAGCATCCATCTCTGATTTTTATAGTCGTATAAGTTATGAAAGTTCTTATTCCGGTGGCGGGCATAGGCTCAAAGTTACGCCCTCACACCCATACACAGCCCAAAACGCTGGTTCCTATTGCCGGTAAACCCATCTTGGCACATATTATTGACAATTTTTATGCTCACGGTTTCGATGAGTTTGTTTTTGTTCTTGGCTATTTGGGAGACAAGATAGAGTCTTATATCAAGCAAAACTACCCTGAGCTCAAAACTATTTTTGTTACGCAAGAGCCTCGTGAAGGATTGGCTCATGCAATTTGGACTGCCCGCGAACATCTCGACCCTGAGGAGCCGCTGATGATTGTTTTGGGAGATACCATCGCTACCTTCAATATGCAGGCGATGCGCAACAGCCCCAATACCGTGGTTGCTGTACAAAAAGTAGAAACTCCCGAGCAGTTTGGCATTGTAGAGACCGACGCACACGGATATGTAACCAAGATGACCGAAAAACCCCTTATCCCCAAGTCCAACTTGGCCTTGGTGGGGGTATACAAAATCAAACACGTGGGCAAGCTGCTTACGGCCATCGAGCACATCATCCAAAACAACTTACGCAGCAACAATGAGTACCACCTCACCGATGCCTTAGCCTATCTATTGGCTCAAGGCGAAAACATCGCCATTACGATGGTCGACAATTGGTTTGATTGTGGGAAAAAAGAGACCTTGCTCGAAGCCAACGCCATTTTACTCAACAACCCGACCTTCAAAGTTCCTCCAAAAGATTATCTGGGCACGATTATCGTGCCGCCCGTCAGTATTGGGCAGGGTTGTCGCATAGAACACTCCATCATAGGGCCTAATGTAGCTATCGGAGACAATACCACGCTGCGCCGCTCTATTGTCCAAAACAGTATTATTGGCTCTTATAGCGAGCTGGAAGATGTTGTCTTGAAAGCCTCTGTAATTGGCAATGATAGCTCCCTCAAAGGGATGATTCAAAGCTTGAATATAGGAGATAATACCGAAATTAATTTCGGAAAATAACACCCCACTATGCACAAAGGCGTGCAAACATTGAGGACTTTGCACGCCACTGGGCATTTTTCAAATCCCACCGTTAAAACTATGGGCTAAGTCTCATTGTACCCCCAAATGAGGTCTTAGTTTATCTTGGAGGTAGGAGCTTCGAGCTGCTTTTACAAAAATGTCCAGTGGTGTTGTGCGGTCAGGCCTGCTTTTCTGGAAATATTCAGTGATATACAGGTTTAATATATTGAAAAAACAACAGATAAACCAATTTTATTTTTTAAATATAAAATACACTGCTAAAACTAAAAAGCCAAATCCGACTAAATGATTCCAGCGGAAGGTCTCGTTGCGAAAAACCACCAACGAAAACACCACAAACACCACCAAGGTGATGACTTCTTGTAAGACCTTCAGCTCTACCAAGGCAAAAGGACCGCCATACTCTTTGTAGCCTAAGCGATTGGCAGGCACTTGAAAACAATACTCAAATAAGGCGATAGCCCAACTAATCAGGATGACTCCCACCAAGCCCCATTTGGCTAAGGCCGGAATCTGTTTGAACTTCAAATGCCCATACCAAGCCATCATCATAAAGGCATTGGAAAGTATTAATAATAAGATGGTATAAAAAATTCTCATTTTTTATCAAAATAGGAGTAAATATCTAACAAGGCAATAGCCCGCAAAGATACACAGTTCGAGCTTATCCACACAGCATTCCGCAAAACAAAAAGGGGGCTTTGCGGCTTTTTTAGTAAATTTGCATTTTAGACATCACTACTACTTATTCGCTGCCCAGCCCAAACCCACGCGCAGCATTCGGTTATTATACAAACATCAATGATTTACCCCGACCATTTTGAGGCCAAGCTTGGCTTCGATACCATACGCCAATTGCTCAAAGAACGCTGCCTGAGCGACCTCGGAACGGCCTATGTAGACAAAATTCGATTTTCGGACAATTACGACCTCATCCAAAAGCTAACCAGCCAAACAGCTGAGTTCCAAGATATCCTCACTCAGGGGGAGTATTTCCCCCAACAAAACTACTACAACGCCCACCCCTACCTCAAGCAGGCCGCCATCGAAGGGGCTTTTTTGGATGAGGCCGTGTTTGGGGAGTTGCGCGCCTCCCTGATGACCATCGACCAATGTTTGCGCTTTTTTGCGCAGGCTTCGATGCAAGAAACTTACCCTTTGTTGACCGCCCTTAGCCAGACAGTGGAGTTTGACCGAGGTTTGGTCAAACAGATTGATGCCACCATCGACGAGCGTGGCAAAGTTCGTGACAATGCCTCGCCCGATCTGCAACGCATCCGCAAAAGTCTCATTCAGGAGCAAAACAACCTACGTACGCAGCTCAACAAGCTCTTGGGCATCGCCAAGCAACAAGGATATATTAAGTCTGATGCCAATATCACTTTCCGCGAAGGGCGTATGGTCGTGCCTGTTCCTGCCGAACACAAGCGTAAGATTAAGGGTTTCATCCACGACGAATCGGCCACTGGACAAACCGTGTACATAGAGCCTGCCGAGGTACTCGACACCAACAACCACCTCAAAGAGCTCGCCTACCAAGAACGGCGCGAAATCATCCGTATCCTGACAGCTCTCACGGCGGCTATCCGCCCACAAGTACCTCAGTTACAAAAAGCCTACGACTACCTCGGGATGATTGACTTCATCCGTGCCAAAGCCAAGCTCTCACTCGAACTAGGTGCTGTAAAACCTAATTTTGTGGAGCAGCCCTTGCTAGATTGGTATGCGGCTAGGCATCCGCTTCTGGTGCTGAGCTTTGCGGCGCAAAAAAAACACGTCATCCCGCTTGACATCAGCTTGTCAGAGGAGCGCCGCCTCCTGCTTATCTCAGGCCCCAACGCCGGGGGTAAGTCCGTGTCGCTCAAAACCGTAGGACTATTACAGTACATGTTCCAGTGTGGGCTATTGGTGCCTTTGGCCGAAAATTCAACCATCGGGCTGTTCAAGCGTATTTTTATCGACATAGGCGATGAGCAATCGCTCGAAAACGACCTCAGCACCTACAGCGCCCACCTAACCCATATGCGGCACTTCCTGCGCTTCTCTAATGCACATACCCTGCTGTTGATTGATGAGTTTGGCACCGGTACCGAGCCGGTAGTTGGCGCAGCCATTGCCGAAGCTATCCTAGAACAGCTCAATGCCAAACGTGCCTTCGGCGTAATCACAACCCATTACAGCAACCTCAAACTCTTGGCCGAAAACACCAAAGGCTTGATTAATGGTGCTATGCGCTTCGATGCCGAAAAGCTTTCGCCGCTTTACATCCTTGAAATAGGCAAGCCGGGCAGTTCTTTTGCTTTCGAAATTGCCCACAAGATAGGGCTTCCGCCAGAGGTTATTCAACGCAGCCGCAAAAAAGCCGGCAAGCAACAGGTCAACTTCGATGAGGTATTGCGCAATCTCGAAATAGAGCGTAAGCAGCTCCACGACCTCAACCGCACGCTTTTGGAAAAGGAACACGCCCTTACCGAAACCTTCAACAACTACCAAAAACTCAAAGAATACCTAGAGCGGGAGAAAAAAGGTATCCTCAATCAAGCCAAACAAGAAGCCTCGATACTGCTCAAAGAAGCTAATCAGCGGATTGAGAGCACCATTCGTGAAATAAAAGAAACACAGGCAGACAAAAGTAAGACCTTAGAAGTACGCCAACAACTTCAAAAATTTGCCCAAAAAAATCGTCCCGAAGCAGCCTCAGTGGCTTGGGAAGCTACCACTCCAGAGGTGGCCGAAGCCGAAGTACCTATTGAAGTCATAGAAGGAAACATAGAAATAGACGACTATGTGCGCATCAAGGGGCAAAATGCCATCGGCCAAGTAGTTGCACTCAAAGGCAAAAACGCTGAAATCGCCATCGGAGCACTGAAGTCTACCGTTAAGCTTGACCGCTTGGAGCGCTTGAGCCGCAAGGCCTTCCGAAAAGAACAACAACAGGCTAGTGTGCGCCTCAAAGGAATCAACCTAAACGAAAAAATGATGCATTTCAGCATCAAGCTCGACTTGCGTGGCAAACGCGGCGAGGAGGCCGTAACCGAGCTGACCCGCTTTATGGATGATGCCATCTTGCTGGGGCAAACCGAACTTCATATCTTACATGGCAAAGGCGACGGCATCTTGCGTAACCTCGTCCGGCAGCAGTTGCGTCAATACAAGCAGGTTGTCGGAATAGCCGACGAGCACGCCGACCGGGGCGGCGACGGCATCACCATCGTTACGCTCCGCTAAAGCATTTGTGGAGAGAAGCGCCTTTGGAATTGTTTTTGTTCACAAAGTACAACTATGCCCCATCAAACTTCCTCGGGCAATGTACGGGCTCAAAGCCCTGATAATCAAAAGCAGAATCCGGTAAATCTTGATATAATTTTGCTCACCAAACCTATCTGTTATGGCAAAACAACAACGTAAATCTACTGATGAAAAACACCTCGCCGTTGCGCTTCAAGGCGGGGGAGCACACGGGGCTTTTACTTGGGGAGTGCTCGACCGCCTGCTCGAAGATGAACGCATCATCCTCGATGGCTTCAGCGGCACGAGCGCCGGGGCAATGAACGCCGCCCTACTCGCCTATGGCCTACACTCCGGCAACCGACAAACGGCTCGTGATTTGCTCCACAAGTTTTGGAAGACTAACTCCCAGGTAGCGGCCTTCTCCCCCCTACAGCCCGGTATTTATGACCGCATCACCAGCAGTGGTAATATGGACCATTCACCGGGCTTTTTGGTGTCTGAAATGATGGGGCTTTTTGTTTCGCCATACCAGTCCCCCCTTTCTGATTACAACCCTTTGCGCGATATTCTGACTGATTTGATTGACTTCGACAGTTTGCGCAAATGCAAGATAACCCAGCTTTTTGTGGCAGCTACCAATGTGCGACGGGGCAAGGTGCGGGTTTTCAAACCACACGAAATCTCTGTCGATGCGGTCTTGGCCTCAGCCAACCTGCCTTTCCTCTTCAAAGCCGTTACGATTGACGGAGAAGACTATTGGGACGGGGGCTATATGGGTAACCCGCCTATTTTCCCGCTGATTGACGGCACGCCTGCACAAGACATTCTCATTGTGCAAATCAACCCTATCAATATCCCGGAGACACCTAAAAGCTCTGCCGAAATACGTGACCGCATCAACGAGTTGAGCTTCAACTCCGCTCTCATGCACGAAATGCGTAAAATTGACCTCGTAGACCGGCTCATCAGTATGGGCGTAGATTTGGGGGGCAAATTCCGCAAAATCTATATCCACAACATCAACCCCGAAGAGGATATGCACCAATACAACGTGTCGAGCAAGCTCAACGCTACTTGGGACTTCCTGCTGCGCCTGCGCGACCTCGGACGCGACTATGCCGAGCGTTGGATAGCCCAAAACTTCGACGACATAGGGCAACGTTCTACCTGCAATGTCAGAGAGGTTTTTTTGTAGGATAAACAATACAACCAACCTGTCAGGACTTAAAGCCTTGACAGGTTTTCCAAACCGCTAGCTCTTGTGTTTCCAATAATCGTCGTACAGAAAAGCCATCGATAAGGCGCTATTTTTCGGACAATATTTTTACTTTTGCCCTTGCCAAATACACCCTTGGGGCAAAACAATACTATGGAATCAAAAAAACGAGAGCGATTATTAGGCTATATCCTGGCTTTGGCCAACTTGGGCGAGCGGCTTAAAGGCTTACGCGTGTTACGACCTAGCAGGAGCACACTCATCGCATTGACCTTGATGTTTTTTACGGCTTCGGTAGCCATTATCGTTTATGGTTACCAAATGTTTTATAGTCCCAACTTGCAGGTAAAGCGCGAACAAGCTTACAGCCTCTATATTCCCGAGGGCGCACGCTTCCAAACCGTACTCGACAGTCTCAAGAAAAACCGTGTTGTGGGTGACCAACTTTCTTTTGCTTTTGTGGCCAAACTACTCAAATACCAAGACAAGGTGTTGCCCGGGCATTATCATATTGAGCCCAATATGAACAACTATGCGGCCATAAAGCTACTCCGCAGTGGGCGGCAAGTGCCTGTTCGGGTTACCTTTACGATGGCACGCTTCCCCGAAGATATTGCCAAAAAAGTAGCTCCAAAGATGATGTTCCACGAAGAAGACTTGACCAAGGTGCTGACTGATACGTCCGTAGCCCGTAAATACGGATTTGACCAACATAGCTTTTTAACAATGTTTTTGCCCAATACCTATGAAGTGTATTGGACAGACAGCCCCGAGGCTTTTGTCAGCCGTATGCATGACGAATACCAGCGTTTTTGGACTACCGAGCGCCGCCAAAAAGCTGAAAAACTTGGGCTTAGCCCCATAGAAGTGTCTGTGTTGGGCTCTATCGTACAGGCAGAAACCAGCAAAAACGATGAGAAGCCTCGTGTAGCTGGAGTATATCTCAACCGCCTGCGCAAAAAAATGCGCCTCGAAGCCGACCCTACCTTGGTGTATGCCCTTGGTGATTTCAGTCTCAAGCGGGTGCTCAACAAACACAAAGAGATTGACTCGCCCTATAATACCTACAAAAACGCAGGCCTCCCCCCCGGCCCCATCAACCTCCCGTCTTTGGCCACGCTCAAGGCTGTGCTCGATGCTGAAACCCACGAATACCTCTTTTTCTGTGCCAAGGATGATTTTTCAGGCTATCACAACTTTGCCGTAACCTACCAAGAACACCTCAACAACGCCCGCCGCTACCAACAAGCGTTAAACAAGCGCGGAATTCGGTAAGGAGTTAGGGGCTTGAATGTTTTTGGTTTTGTCGCTTGTGACACTACCAGACATTTTTCAAATCCCACACTTAAAACTGTGGGCTAAGTCTCATTACACTCCAAAAATAAGGCCTCGGCTTGCTTCGGCGCCAGAACTCCGAGCTAGTTTTCCAAAATATCCAGTGTTGTAGCTAAGGGGCTAAAAAAGCTGTCGCACAGAGGCGCAAGCGCCTAACTCCGTAATCGCCAAGCTGCCGGATAGTAGTTATTCACCCGTTTTTGGAGTACTTTAAGCCAGCCTAGCGCTGTTCCCTCATAACAAGCCAAAACCCAGCCATTGGGGGCCTCCGCTTGAAGCTCGAAATGGTCTCGGCGTAAGTAGCTCAAGGCTTCTTCATAACTCAACTCAAGTTGGGGTACATTGACGTTAAGTGCCGTACTCAAGGCTAGCGCGTGTGCGGGCACGAGCTGCTGCTGTTTGAGTTCGCCCATAAACACTCCGGCATTCCGCCAGTAAATACCCTTGTCTTGTAGAGCCGCCCAAAGCTGTGCCTGCGCTTGGGGCAAAGCATAAAAACCTTGGGGCTGCTTGATAAAAGTCCAATCATCGCCAAGGGGGGCTTGTGCTTTGAGCCAAGGGCTGAGCAAGGCGCGTTCTTTGGCAGAAGCCGTAGCCAATTGTTGGGCTTGTTTTTTGTTGGCTTTTATCGTAGGGCGGTTGGCAAAACTATCATTGTGTAAACAAGCCAAAAACAACCCCTCTCCTACGATTTTGTGTGGATAAAAATGGTAGGTATAGACCGTTTTCCCACCCATTTGATGTACTTTTTCTACGATGCCACTCCCCTGAGGCAGGCTCAGCCGGTGGCTCAACAGCCCATATTGCTCCACCAAATCCGCGATGACTGCCTCATTTTCTTCGGGTGCATAGGTGCAGGTGCTGTAAAGCCAGTAGCCGCCCGGTGCCAATAGGTGAGCAACCGCCTGGGCAATATCTTTCTGGCGTGTGCTACAATGTGTTACATTTTCTTCACTCCACTCCTCGATGGCTGTTGCGTCTTTTCGGAACATCCCCTCTCCTGAGCAGGGTACATCGGTGAGCATCAGGTCAAACATTCCTGCCGGAAGCGCCTCTCCCAAGGTTTCGGGAGAATTATTAGAGACCCAATAGTTGGGTTTACCCCAACGAGCCAAATTGTCGAGAAGAACTTGGGCGCGTGTCTTATGGATTTCGTTGGCCACCAAAAGCGCATCAGCAGGTAACACACTAAGCAGATGTGTGGTTTTGCCTCCCGGTGCGGCGCACAAGTCCAATACCCGCGCCTGCGATGGCAGCGCCAACTGCCTGACAGCCTCTCCTACAAACATTGAGGAGGCCTCTTGCACATAATAGGCTCCGGCGTGCCAGTGTGGGTCAAGTGCGAAAGCCGGGCGTTGATGGAGATAATAGGCTGCCGGCTCCCATACTACAGGGCTTTGTAGTGGCAAGTGAGTAGCAACTGCGGTCGGCTCAGCGGCTTTGTCGGGGTGGAAACGGATGCTCACCGGGGCTGCCCCTCCAAGTGAGGCTAAAAGCTGTGTGGCTTCCTCTTCTCCTAAATAGTGGTACAAACGGCGTTCAAAAATAGCCGGGATGGTGGGCAGGGCGTTGTTTTCCATAGCCTGCAAAGTTAGCCAATCGTGCGCTTTTTTGCGCAAAACCTGTTTTATTTGCAAATCAAAACCGCAGGCACTCCCCTGCCCCTTGCCTCCAATTTTATGCAAAAAATATTATTCATTGATAGAGACGGCACACTCATCGTAGAGCCGCCTACTGATTTTCAGGTAGATAGTTATGAAAAACTAGCCTTCCTCCCCGGAGTGATGCGCCATTTGCACCGCATTGTGGCTTCTGGCCAGTACCGGCTGGTAATGGTTACCAACCAAGACGGACTCGGGACAGAAAGCTTCCCTGAGGAGACTTTTTGGCCTGCACACCGCAAAATGCTCGATATTTTGGAGAGTGAGGGCATTCGCTTTGACGAAATCCTGATTGACCGTACTTTTGAGCACGAACAAGCACCTACACGCAAACCACGCACAGGCCTGCTGACGCATTATCTCAACAATCCTGCAATTGATTTGGCCAACTCCTTCGTCATTGGCGACCGCATTACGGACATCGAGCTAGCCAAGAACCTTGGGGCGCAGGGTATCCTCATTGGCCAAGCCCAAGCTCCGGAGGGCGAGGTCTTGCCCATTGCTTTGCGTACGGATAGCTGGGAAGGTATAGCCAACTTCTTGCTAACATCAAAGCCTCAGCGCAGCGCCGAAATCCGCCGGGAGACGAAGGAAACCAAGATCCATATCCGCCTACAACTCGACGGCCAAGGCCGATACAGCAACGATACAGGCATTGGCTTTCTGGACCATATGCTTGACCAACTGGCGATGCACGCAGGCCTTAACCTAGAAGTATTGGCACAAGGCGACCTCCACATCGACCATCACCACACCATCGAAGATACGGCCATTGCCTTGGGCCAGGCTTTTGCCCAAGCCCTTGGCGATAAGCGGGGGATGGAGCGTTATGGCTTTTTCAACCTTGTGATGGACGAAACCTTGGCTCAGGTGGCGATTGACTTCTCGGGGCGCGCCAGCCTTGTATGGGACGTGCAGCTGCGCCGTGAGGCTGTGGGTGGCTTCCCCTGTGAGATGGTGTCGCACTTCTTCAAGTCTTTTGCTGACCAAGTGCCTTGCAACTTACACATCCGCTGCTCGGGCGAAAACGACCACCATCAGATAGAGGCTATCTTCAAGTCTTTTGCAAAGTCTATCAAAATGGCCAAGCAAATCACCGGGACGGCCTTGCCCAGCACCAAAGGTATGCTTTAGACTTTAGTGTTGTATATTCCGATACAAGCCTGCGACTTGTATCACACGGGCGTAAGCGGCTTAGAGACAGCGCCAAGTAGCTCCCCTTGGTTCACGGCTGTGAATCAAGGGGACTACAGGCGATGGCTCGGCCCGAAGGGCAAGCCCCAAAAAGCGTCCAGTAGTAGTTATCCGATTACTCCGTGCAAACAAAGACAAGATGCAAATCAAGCTAGAACAAGTAGGCAAGCAATATGGGCAGGATTGGGTCTTGCACGGCATCGACCTGAGCCTCGATAGTGCGGACACCTTTTATGCCTTTACTGGCGCCAACGGTAGCGGCAAATCTACCCTGATGCAGCTTTTGGCCGGCTGGCAGACCCCTTCGGCGGGGAAAATCAGGTATTATGATGCAGCCGGCACCTTGATTCCAGAAGAACAGTGGTACCGACATCTGTCGTATGTAGCGCCATATATGAGTCTGGTAGAGGAGCTGAGCCTTGCCGAACATCTACGCTTCCAGCAACGTTTCCGCCCGATGCGCCCAGGCTTTGACCAAGGCGCTTTCTTGGTACAAACTGGGTTGAAAAAATCATTTCATAAGGCCATCAAACATTTCTCGTCTGGGATGAAGCAGCGGGTAAAGCTGGCCTTGGCAATTTATGCCGATACACCATTGGTATTTTTGGATGAGCCAACGAGCAATTTAGATCAAGAAGGCATTGAATGGTATAAAAATTTGATTTTAGACAACTCCCAAGGCCGCCTTTTCGTAATTGCCTCTAATCAAGCTTATGAGTACAGCTTCTGTGAGCAGGTATTTCCGCTCAATGGCCAGCGCTCCTAAGTCCAAGTTAACTCAACACCAACCATTTTCTGTTGTTATGAAAAAAATTACCCGATACTTTGTATTGACACTAACCTTGGCTGCTTTTGGTTTGCAAAGCTGTAAGCGCGAAGCCGCTCCCGGTCCGGAAGCTGATTTGGCTAATAAAGAATGGCTGACCGATGGTATTTTTGTGAATGATGTGCGTACTGTGTCTCCTAACCTAAAACTACAGTTCAGAACAGGCACTATCAACTCATTGGTCATCAATGGTATTACCAATCCTCTGGCTACTTGGCAATTACGGGATAATGGCCGAACATTGCGTATTATCTACCCGGAGGTTACATTGGCTGCGGGGGCAACAACCCCTACCTTGGGAGGCGCGAAAACTCAAGATTTGCGCATTGTCAGCCTCACCGCTTCGGAGTTGCGCTTTCAGGGGCCTGACGGCGGAGAGATAAACCTTCTCGGACTGATTCGCCTCGGTACCAACAGCCAATACCGTATGAACCTCACCGGCCCCACAGACAACGCGGCAGCCTCACAAGATGATGAAAACCTACAACGCAACGGCGGATGGACAGGCAACGACGGTACTAATAATACAGGCTTCTTCTTGATCAATGACCAAGGTGTTGCTGCCCGCCAAGGTAATGCCAACATTACCCTCCGCTTTGGAAAAAGCCCACTGGGTGTTAATTTCGTAACTGCAGGAGGTGTACCTGTACCGGCCACTTGGGCTTTGACCAACAACAAAACCCGTTTGGTAATTTCTTATCCAACTTACGAACGCGACGGACAGAGTGTGCAAGGTGCTGATCAAACCTTGCGCGTAGACCAACTCAACGCCACACAGCTTTGGTTGAGCAGTGAATCACAAACACAGTTCACACTCTTGGGCATCCTGAACTTTGCCGCCGGGCAGCAACTGCGTATGGCTCCTCCAGCCAACTAAGCCCTCATTGGCTATTTTGATTTTGCCCTGTCGGCTTACTTGCCGACGGGGCATTTTTTGTTTTGCCTACGATACCGTATCTTAGCACCCTACAAAGCATAATTTATATCAAGATTTACTTGATTTCAGGGTTTACTGAATTTGATTTTCTTGATTCTCAAGGATTTTCAGCGCATACATTTCCCAAACTAATTTTGATTGAGTTATATGATTCAAGAGGCTGAAAGCACCCTCCAACAAATCAAAAAGAAGCAATTTGCCCCTTGTTATTTTTTACACGGGGAGGAGTCTTATTATATCGATGCCATCAGTGAGGCTGTCGAAACACAGGTACTGGAGCCCGCCGAGCGCGGCCTCAATCAAATCTTGCTTTATGGCAAGGACACGGACATTGGGACGATTGTACAGCAGGCGCGGCGTTATCCGATGATGGCTGAACGGCAAGTGATTATTGTCAAAGAATTTCAACAAACCCCCGACATTGGGCGTGCTGAGAGTAAAAAATTGTTGGAAAATTACCTCAAACAACCTGTTCCCAGTACGGTTTTGGTGCTTTGCCACAAACACAAAGCCTTGGCCAAAAATACGACCCTCTACAAAGCCCTAGAAGCGGGCGCAGTGGTGGTAGAAGCCAAAAAAATGACTGATGCCAAGGTAGGAGAATGGATAGGTAAATATGTGGCCGAACATCGGCGCAGTATTGGTCAAAAAGCCGTTCAGATGTTGCTAGAGGCCGTTGGTGCAGACCTTAGCCGCCTACAAAGCGAAATTGACAAGGTGCTGACGACCATCCCGGAAGGTGGTAACATCGATGAGCAAACACTGGAGCGCTTGGTGGGTATCAGTAAGGATTACAACATCTTTGAACTACAAAATGCCCTCGGTATCCGGCAAAGTTTGCAGGTATTCAAGATTCTGCAATATTGGGAGGCCAACCCTAAAAAACAACCGCTAATTCCTACAATAGCGATGCTTTTCCAATTTTTTACTAAATTGTTGGCAGCCTATGCCTCCAAAGACCGCAGCGATGCGGGCTTGGCCAAGGTGATGGGAGTGCCGCCTTTTGCGGTCAAAAACTACAAAACAGCCTTACAACACTACAATGCACACGATATAGTGGCAGCACTGGAGGCTTTATATATCGCCGACCTTCAGTCTAAGGGAATTGAGGGACGTAACCTACCCGACCACGAAGTGCTTAAAGAATTGATGGGTAAGATTTTGTACCGAAACATCACATAAATGGTTTTTATTTGCGTTGTTAGGCATTATATATAAGAAGATTCACTTGATTTTGAGGACTCACAGGGTTTGATTCTCAAGGGTTTTCAGTTGACACTAGTATATATAGCGCTTTGGATTGCACCCCTGTTTGTTTTGATAGTATGCCTGCCTTTGTTTTAGTTTATTGATTACTTACTGACCTTATCCTCTGTATTTATGCGTCAAGCTTCTGTTGTCTTGCGCCTATTGGTGTGTTTTTTTGGCTTTTCGAGTGTGTCCTTGTGGGCGCAACAAACCTTACGCGACCACCCAACCGAGGCGCAATATCGTACTGGGTTGGCGCTCTTTGAAAAGCGGCTCTACGCCCAAGCCCAAAACCTGCTCTCTCAAGTCGAAGAAGCCCTGCCTCAGCCCGAAGACCGCGCCGAAGCGGCCTACAAAAGTACCTTGGCCTCGCTTTATTTGCGCCGCCCCAGCGCCGACAAGCAGCTGGAGCAGTTTTTGGCCAAATACCCCCATAGCCCGCGTACTAAGCAGGCCTATTATCTTTGGGGGCAGTTTTATTATGAACAACAGGCCTATGAGGAAGCGCTTGTGTATCTTCAGAAAATCCCCATTACACAGCTAGACTTCAATGAGCGTCAAGATGTGAGGATGATGTTGGCAGTATCGTATTTTTATACTGAAAATTACCAACAAGCCGAGCCCTATTTTAACACCCTCAAAAAGACAGAAAGCAGCCCCTACAAACACGCCGCCGCTTTTTACTCGGGAGTGATTGCATACCAAGCATCACGTTATGAGCAGGCCGTGGCTGATCTTGAGTTTTCGATGGAGTCTAATCAATATGCTTTCAAAGCCCCTATCTGGATTGTCAGTGCTTATTATGCTCAAGGCCGATACCTTGATTTGCTGGATTTTATTGAGCCGTTATTAGAAGAAGACGAAGATATTCCGGTACAAAACTACGAGGCCTTGGTAGATATTTATCTACTGACAGCGGAGGCTTGCTTTATTATGAAAGACTATAACAATGCGGCCAATTACTACATTGGCTATGCAGGGCAAGCCACCACAAGTTTGGCTCCGGACATTGCCTACCGCATTGGCTATACCTTTTATCATATCGGAGACTATACCAAGGCCACTGGCTATTTGCAAGAGGTTGCTCTAGAAGATAGTGATTTGGGGCAATACGCAGCCTACTATATGGGAGCATCTTACCTGCTGGCGCACAACCAAGAGTTTGCTATTGCGCCTTTTCAGCGGGCAGCGGCTATGCCATATGAATCCAATATCCGGCGCTTGGCACAATATAACCTCAGTTTGTTGTATTATGAGACCGAGCTTTATCCCGAAGCCATCCGGGTAATGCAAGGTTTTTTGGCACAATACCCAGGCGATCCGCTGGCCACGCCTATTCAAGAAAACCTGACTCGTGCCTACCTTTATTCCAATGATTATGATCGGGCTATTCGCTACATCGAAAGCCTGCCCTCCAAAAGTGATACCATCCGGTATGCCTATCAGCAAGTTACGTATCTCAAGGGTATCGAATATTTTAACAACCAACAGTACAACGATGCGGTAGAGCTACTCGAAAAATCTATCCGACAGACTCGCTCTGCTGAGCTGAAGTATACCGCTGCCTATTGGCTGGCCGAAGCCTACAGCCTACAAGATTATGCCGACGAAACCACCAGAGACAACTACCTAGAAAACAGGGTAGTGCCCCTATACCGAGAAATTGTCAATTTTTATAACCCTACTTATAGTGAGTTGGCGCTAGATGCTTTGTATGGTCTGGGGTATGCGCACTACAACTTGGCCGAATATCCGGCAGCCGCCCAAGCATTTGAGCAATACCTGCAATACAGTCGCCAGCGTGGGCGCAACAAATATGTGGCTGATGCCAGTCTTCGTTTGGCCGATAGCTACTATGGCCAACGCCAGTATACACAAGCACTCAATTTATACAATGAGGCTATCAGTACACAAAACCCTGAGCAAGATTATGCACTCTATCAGCGGGCAATGGTCTATGCGCTACAAGGAGACTATGAGCGTGCGGCTACTGATTTTGCTTACTTCCAACAACTCCGTTACCAAGGGTCTCGTTATTTTATCCCGGCGCTGTATCAGCTGGCCAATGTCAACCTCAGCCTGCGACGTTATGCCGTAGCCGTCGATAATTATACCAACCTACTGAACCAAACCAACATTGGCTCTTTTGCTCCCGATGCCTTACTCAAGCGCTCTATGGCCTATCGCAATATCAGCCGCAATGATTTGGCCATCCAAGATTGCGCTCAGATTATCCGTCGCTATCCTACAGCCCCTGTGGCCGAAGATGCCCTCTACACCCTACAACAACTGTTACGCGCCGAAGGCCGTGGCGCAGAGGCTGCCGAATATATGACCCTGTTTGCGCAAGCCAACCCGGGAAGCAATGCGGCTGAGACGATTGACTATGAACAAGCAAAAGATGCCTACTTTAACCAACAATACCAAGAAGCGGTAAGGCTGTTTGAGCGCTTTCTGGAGCGCTATCCTCAAAGCTCCCTCCGATATGATGCCGCCTTCTGGACCGGCGATGCTTATGCTCGCTTAGGAGAGGTGAAGCAAGCCCGTCAGATGCTCATCAGAGCCACCGCCGAGCGCAAGGGCAACTACCTAGAGCGCGCCCTGCGCCGTTTGGCTTCCCTAGAGTATGAGGCTGAGCAGTACCGCCAAAGTATCAACTACTACTTTGCACTGGCAGCCCAGACCCAAAGCAAACGCGACCAAGTAGAAGCCTGGCTGGGCATAGCCCAAAACTATGAGCGGCTCAAACAAGCAGATTCGTCAATGTACTTTGCCGACTTGGTCATCAAACAGGAAGCCGGCGCGGCTCTGAGCACACAGGCACAGCTGGTTGTGGGCAAAAACCACCTTCACCAATCTCGGTATAGCGCCGCCCTAGACCTTTTTGAAAAACTATACTCCCGCGACCTCACCGCTGTAGGCGCAGAGGCGCAGTACCTCGCCGGGAAAATATTGCATACCCAAAAACGATACAATGATTCTAACGCCCTGTTGTTGGAGCTGACTAGGCGCTATGGTAGCCAAGAATATTGGCGTGGAAAGGCTTTTTTGCTTATCGCCGAAAACTATATTGCCAACGGGGAGATTTTTCAGGCCAAATCTATGCTACAATCAATCGTAGACAACGCGCCTGACCCCAACATCAAACAACTTGCCCGAACTCGACTACAAGAAATTTAACTGTATGCGTACGACACTCGCCTTTTTTTTACTACTTACCATCGCCTCAGGAGCCGCCCGGCTCTACGCCCAAGGTGGGGCTGTACAAGAGCAGCAGGTAGTCATCGAAAAAGATGCCCGCATTGATTTGCCTATTCTGAAAAAAAATGCCGAAAAGGCCGTTCCTGAGCCTCTAAAACGTGTAAGAGGGCGTATCCAATACGAGCTGAATACCCCCAACTACGAAACACAGCCTCTGGAAGTAAACTTGGCATTGCCCGAAACACAGGCCGTTGACCGACCTGTCTTAGACCGTAGCAAAGAAGGATACCTAATGGGAGGGATTGGCAATTTTGCGACTACTTACCTCGAAGGCCTATTTACCCAAAAAATATCGCCTAACTTCAGTTATGGCCTTCACGGGAAGCATTGGTATGCGCGCCGTGGCCCTGTAGGTGGGGCAGATTACTCGGCCAACAACCTTCATGGCGTGGGGGCTTATGCTGATTTTTTTACGGAAACAGCACACTGGCACACTGACCTGAGTTATACAAGACAAATGTTCCGCTACTATGGCTATGCTTTTGAAAACGACAACCTGCCTTTTGGCGACAGCCTGCGCCAAGTGTTCCAACGAGTAGACTGGAGCTTGCGCTATCAGAACAAATCGGCCCAAAGCCCGTGGCAATACCTCGCAGCGCTAAATGTGCGCTCTTGGAGCAGCAGAGAAAACAATAGCGAGCAACAACTACAGCTACAAGGCCAGCTCAACTACCACTGGAACGAGCGCTGGCAAATGGGCATATATGCTGATGGAAGCTATGTGGCGCTCCGTACTGCCGAACAGCCCAACAACGAAAATGCCCGAGCGTGGCTTGGCTTACACCCTACCCTTATCCGAAAAGATAGCGTTTGGCGTGCCGAAGTAGGTGTCGTACTGTTGGCCCAGCAAGAACGTCAAGGACAAGAAACTGAGCTTCGACTATTGCCACACCTGTTGTTTAGCTATGATTGGAGGCCCATACTGCGCGCCACCATTGGTTTTGTAGGCCAACTACAAGCCAATACCCTCTACAGTTTGAGTAGAGAAAATCCGTTTATTGCTACTGATGCCCTCCCTAGAAATACCGTACGCAACTACGAGCTTTTCCTGAAGCTCCAAGGCGACCTCAGCCCCGAATGGAACTATCAGGTGCGTGCTGCTTGGGCCAATGATGAGCAGTTTTATCTGTTTCTTAACAACCCACTAGACCCCGCCCGCTTTGATGTGTTGTATGTACCTACCAACGCTCAAACCTGGAGCCTCAAAGCTCAAACCGAATACGAGCTCAAACCCGGGCTACAGGCCGGAGGCAGCCTCCAATACCTCTACTACCAACTGCCCGAAACCACAGAGGCTTGGCATAGGCCATCTTGGGTGGGCAACACACACTTGAGCTATGACCCTATTAAAAATTTACGCCTGAATTTGGACTTTTATTTGTATGCAGGCATCAAAGCGTTTAATTTTAATGCCGCAACAACGGTAGACCTCCCCTTGATCGCCGACCTAAACCTCCAAGCTGAATATATGCTGTGGAAACATTGGTCGGTATTTGCTCGTACAAACAACCTCTTCGGAAATACGTACCAACAATATTATCGATACCCTGTGCGGGGACTAAACTTTTTAATAGGATTGACTTATGACTTCAGATAAACACCTGATAGAAGAGCATATATGCGGCTGGTTGCTCGAACATGACAGCTTGCTCATCCCTGAGCTAGGGCAGTTCGAATCGAGCTATCAGGGCGCAGAGGTACATTCTGGTATCCATCACTGGATGCCGCCAAGCAAACGCATCAGTTTCTACCCCTCTTCCAAATATAACGACGGCCAGTTTGAAGCATACCTATCCGAACAAACAGGGCTGCCTTTGGCCGATATTCAAGACAAAGTACGGCAGTATGTGGCCGCCGTAAAGATAGAAGTCAGCGTACAGCGCAGCTACACCATCCACGGCTTGGGTACGTTGTATCTGGATGAGGGAGAAGTGATGAGCTTCAAAATGGCCGAAAACGCCAACCTACTCGGCGACAGCTATGGCCTGCCCAACTTATTCAGTAAGCCCGTAGACCGTGAAGAGCCTGCCGAAAACCTCGATGAAGAAGATCCTATCTTCGAAGAAGAGCCTGAAGAGTATGACCGTACCCGCAAACGCCGCCCTATAGGCCGTTATGTAGGCGCAGGTATTGTGCTGACCGGCACTGCGATAGGAGCTTGGTATCTGGCCAACTCTGGTATTGTGCCTAAGTTATTGGGAGATAAGGGCGGAGATACCGCCGTGATTGTCCGCAATCAAGAGGACACCAGCCAAGACACCGGCGAAGACCTCTCTACTGATGAGCAGAACCTCCCCCTTGACGAACGCGCCACCCCCAGTGCGACCGAAACACCTGCAAACACGCAAAATACCCCAGTAGAAACTCCAGCAAAAACTGATAACAAGGCTGCCAAAAATACACAGGGCAATACCACCAACTCCCAAAGCGTCAAAGTAGAGTTGCCACCACCCAACCGCAATATCTTGGGCGCGCTGGCTATCAACCCTACTCCGCCAGCCAACCTTTCGCAAGTATTGATAAAAGCACCCAGCAAGCAGTTTTATGTAATCGTAGGGAGCTTTGATAAGGCCGAAAACGCCTATTCTCTCTATAACCATATGACTCAGAAGGGTTTCCGACAACTACGCATTGTAGAGCAAGGCAACCGCGTAAGGGTCTCTTCTTATGTGTTTGCTGACCGTGAGCAGGCCAAAACACACGAACAAACCCTAAAAACGCAGTATGGCATTGATGCTTGGGTCTTGCAGTTTTGATATACTTTACCCCACGGCAAAACCGTGGGGTATTTGTACTTTTTATTTCACTACTGTTGCCTCAAGCTCTACTCGCAGTGTTTCGAAAAGGCTTTTGACTTCCAATACGGTAGAAGCCTGCTGTATCCCGTTTTCGGCTGTCCATTTTTGAAAAACATCGAAATTTTCGAACAACTCAGCCTTTGAGGTAGTGTAAATATTCAGACGCACAATGTTTTTTAGCTCATAGCCAGCCTCCCGTATGACCCTTTCCAGGTTTTGGATGCTGTGGATCAATTGCGCACGCATATCCTGATTGCTGGATACCCCTTCATCATCTATGGCCGTTTGCCCAGAAACATATAGCGTGCTTTCCACATTCTTTACTTCTACGGCTTGCACATAGCTTCTTGTGTCTTGCCAACGCCAAGGGTTATTACTGTTTTTTTGCATCTTAAAGTAGTTTAAATGAGCAGATACGTTAATCTGGCACAAATATCTGACTACTTTCTAGGATACTGGTGTGAGCCAAATCACTATTATTTTTTAGCCCGCCTATATAATCTACTCAGCGTTTCCCTTGAAACACCAAGATAAAGCGCCAATACAGATTTGGGAACTCGCTGAATAAGCGTAGGATATAGTTGTACAAATTGTTCGTACCTTTCTTTGGGTGATAATGCCAGAAGCGACAAAATCCTTCTCTGACTAGCAATATGGCCTTTTATTGATTTTTCTAAAAAATAATTTGATAATTTATGCTTTTCTAAAAACACAAAATAGCTATCATAATTCAGGCCATACACTACTGTATCTTCCAAA
The DNA here is from genome assembly GCF_000430505.1 of Eisenibacter elegans DSM 3317. NCBI lineage: Bacteria > Pseudomonadati > Bacteroidota > Cytophagia > Cytophagales > Microscillaceae > Eisenibacter > Eisenibacter elegans. Next base: position 275,750 of record NZ_KE387153.1, read on the forward strand.
CACTGGAGCGATAAGGTGGCTTTGTCTTGATTGCAGAATGCAGCAAAGTCTGTTTCCCACCATTGTTCAAAAGCAAAGGATAAAATAAACTCCTTGGCTCCTTCATCGATATAAGACAGCTTGACCAACCCACTCAAGATAAAGTAAATGTGCTTGACTGTATCATTTTCTTTTATTATAAAATCCCCTTTGCTAAACTTTTTGTACTCGAACATCTCTTTTAGTGTTAGCGCTTCTTCTGCTGTCAAGTGATTAAATAAGTCCATATCTTTTATGGGTTGATGTGATATATAATTATTTATATTCAGTCAAAAATTAATCTAGAAAATATCCGCATTGAAAATCCTTGCGCGCCAAGTAAATCTTGGTATATCTTTCCAAAATTAGCCCCAATTGGATTCGGCCAAAGTTATGGAAGGGTCAGGTTGTGACAAAATCACACCACTAGACATTTTCCAAACCCTACTATGGGCTAAGTCTTATTTATAACCGAATAAGGCTCCAACTTGTCTCGGAGCAGGAGTTCCAAGCTGCTTTTCCGAAAGTGTCCAGCAGCGTGTGACAAGATTTATTTGATTTGAAGGCGCACTACTAGGCAAACGCTTGTTCGTTTGAACAATTTTAACAACCTTTGCTTCGTTTTTCTCCAAGACACCTCAACAACCATTTATTTGGCTTATGGAAAGCACCTTGGCAGCTTTGCTCCTACAGCTCAGCCCTAACAACCCCCAGCAGGAATCGCTCTCGGTCATTGATTTAGCTTTTGAAGGAGGGTTTACGATGATTCCTATTCTGCTACTCTCTGTGGCAGGGTTATATATCTTTTTTGAACGCATCATCACCATCAAGCGTGCCGCCCGTAATCCACAAGGCTGGATGCGCAAGGTGAAGCAGCTTGTACTCGAAGGCAATATAGAGGCTGCCAAGCAGCTTTGTGAAAACAAAAACACTCCCATAGCCCGAATGATTGCCAAAGGGCTTTCGCGTATTGGCAGCCCGCTCAAAAACATTGAAACCTCCATTGAATATGTGGGTAAGATAGAAGTTTACCGCCTAGAGCGCAACTTGTCTATGTTGGCGACCATTGCTGGCGCAGCACCGATGGTGGGCTTTTTGGGCACAGTTATCGGGATGATCCAAGCCTTTATGGTCATTTCGCAGCAGGAAGGCGCTGTAAGCCCCCAACTCCTCTCATCAGGCATTTATACGGCTATGGTTACAACAGTGGCCGGGCTTATTGTGGGAATTCTGATGAACTTGGCTTACAATTACCTTGTCGGGCAAGTACAAAAGGTAATCCATAATATGGAATATATCTCGATGGACTTTCTGGATTTACTCCAAGAGCCTCAAAAAAAATAGTTTCAGCCATAGTTTAGGATATTTTGGTATCCCTTGAAAGACCGCCCTTGTGTGTTTTCAAGGGGTATTTTTTTGATGGCTAAGATTTGGTTTGGGACATACGCCGCTGGACATTTTCCAAACCCCGTCGTTAAAACTATGGGTTAAGTCTCATTGTACCCTAAAATCAGGCCTCAGCTCCGACACAAACTGAGGTGCCGAGTTACTTTTCCAAAACGTCCAGTGGTATGGGTTGGGGATATGCGTACGCCGAGAATCAAGAAAATCAAATCCTGTAAATCTTTAAACCTTGGTATAACAAAGGACTTGAATTTTCTAGCGCTCCGTACTGCTTTTCTGAAATATTCAGTGGTGGTAGTATTGGTATCCGTTGGCGATACGTTCCTCACAAACATTCCCTATCTTTGCGGCCTAGTTATATTTAGCCCATAGATTTATGAATTTTACACAGCCATACCCCACCCTTCAGCTCAAGTCTGGTAAAGACCGTGCCGTTATTTTCAGACATCCTTGGATTTTTTCGGGGGCGGTACAGGTGCTACCACAGGCTCAAAATGGCGATATTGTGGCCGTAGCCAATCGCGGTGGGGAGATCTTGGGTTATGGCTTTTATTCGCCCAAGAGTCAGATTGTTTGCCGCTTGTTTCATTTTGGGCAAGTAACAGCCGCCTTTGATGGGGCTTATTGGGCAGAAAAAGTAAGCATCGCTGCGCAAATGCGGCGTTTGGTATTACCTAAGGCTACAGATACTTTCCGCCTACTTCACGCTGAGGGCGACAGCCTTCCCGGTTTTATTGCTGATGTCTATGGCCAAGTGGTGGTCATACAGGTCTTGACCAAGGGCGCAGAGCGAGTATATCCCCTTGTAGAAGCGGCCATCAGGGCGCTAGGCTACGAATATATCTACCTCAATATCAAGGAAAACAGTGGTTTTTTGGAGCAAGTTACGCTCTCCAAAGGTTGGGTAGACGGCAAGGCCTACCCCGATACACTTTGGGTTCAAGAAAATGGCTTACGCTTCAGCATCGATATCGAAGGAGGGCAGAAAACAGGTTTTTTTATTGACCAACGCGACAACCGCCAGCTAGTCCGCCAACTAAGCCGGGGGAAGACCGTCTTGAACGCCTTCAGCTATACGGGCGGGTTTAGTGTGTATGCCTTAGCGGGCGGTGCGGCTTCAGTCGATTCGGTCGATGTATCGAAGGCGGCCATAGCGCAGTGTGAGCAGATTATTAGCCATAACTTCGCTCAAGCCTCCCACCAAGGGGTTGCCGAAGACTGCTTCAAGTTTTTGCGCGATATGCCCGACAACCACTACGACCTCATTATTCTAGACCCTCCGGCATTTGCCAAAAACGCCCGTGCTGTGCCCAATGCCAGCCGTGGCTACAAGGATTTGAACTTGACCGGCTTCCGCAAAATCAAAAAAGGGGGGTTGCTCTTTACCTTTTCTTGCTCGGGCAATATCTCCCGCGATTTATTTCGTAAGATTGTCTTTGGTGCTGCTGCTGACGCTGGCCGTGAGGTCAGGATTGTCTATCAGCTGACCCAACCTGCCGACCACCCCGTCAATATCTATCACCCAGAAGGCGAGTACCTCAAAGGATTGGTGCTGCACGTGAGCTAAGAGCTTGGCTAAGTTTTCAGCGCGGCGCGCTCAAAACAGCTGATTTTTGTGCTGATATTAAGCAAAAGGCGCAGGCGCTTGTCTTAGCCCACGATTTTAATTGTGGGTGGGCTACGATGAGCATTTTTAACGAATTAGCAGCCAAAAAGCAGCTGTTTTGGTGTCGATGAAGAGAATTTTAGATAAGCTCTAAGAGGTATCCCAATCATCCGCCTGTCTTGGAGCAGCAAAAGCTCTCCGGGGCTACACTCATACACTGGCCAAGGCTTTTTCGGGCTGAACTACCTTGCTTTTGAAGAAGAGTTTGAGGCCAAGCAGCGAGATGTCGTCGTGTTGTTTTTGGCTTTGGGTCAGTTGGTGGAGCGTTTCTTTAAGGATACGTTCTTGGTCTGTGGTATAGAGGTGGATATTGGCCGATACCAGCTCTTTGAACTGCGTGCGCGCTTCTTCTGCATCGGCGCTCATCTGCCTGAACAACCCATCGGTCATCATAAAAATCATATTGTCTCGGTGCAGCTCTAGGGTGTGTTCGGCGCAATTGGGGTCTTGCAGCTTCCCTCCTCCCAATACGCAGGGCGAGCCTTCAAACTCCAGCAGCTCCAGCCCCTTCGTAACAAAAACCGGCAAGCCGGCAGAGGCTAATGTAATACGGCGGATTTTGTCTTCGGCGGCGATATTTTCGATACTACAAAGCGCCATCTGCACATAACCTTGTGGTAGAGACTTATGAATTTGGCGGTGTAGTAAATTGAGTAGTTGGCTTGGGCTAGCCTTCGGATGCTGGCTGATGAGTTGGTTGAGCAAGGAGTTGGTAATCATCGTAATAATGGAACCAGCAAGGCCAATGCCCTTACAATCGAGCATCGCTACCAAGAGGCGGTCTTCTACCCTGCGTAGCCAATACATATCGCCCGAAACCTCATATTTGGGTTGATAAATGGCAAAATAGCGCTCAAAATTAGTGTCTAAAATGGCGACCTGCTCTTGGAGCAATGATTTTTGCATTCTTTCGGCATAAATAACACTGTTCATTAGGGCGCTTTGTTTTTTCTCTACTTCTTCGTTTTTCTCGCGCAGCTCTTTGAAGTTGCGGCGTACCGTTTCGACCATCTGCGAGACATTGTCTGAAAGCAGGCCGATTTCATCCTTGCTCTCAATACGCGCAATGGGATCTGTACCTCTGAATTGGTTCTGGATGACACGCTGAATATCTCCTGAAAGGCGCTGTACGGGCTTACCGATGGCCCTTGGAACCGCATAGGTCAGGTAGAGTGTCAGAACAATACAGATAGCCAGCATCAGAATCTGGACGACTTGATTTTGCCACTTCGCCTGCTCTACAGTACTGATAATCAACTCATTGAGTTTTTCTATTACTTCCGTAACCTGTCCGTTGAGGTCATTGAGTTGTTTGCGCAGGCCTGTTTGTGGGTTAAAGCCAATTTGTTGCTCTAGGCTGACGACCTCTTTAAAAATCTGTTCGTAACGGTTGAGCGCAGCCACGATATTAGGCTGGTTTTGGTTTTGGGCTTTGAGGCGCTCAATCGCCTCTGCGTGTTTTTGGGTATATTGCTCTTGCTTGCGGATGATAAAGTCTTTTTCGTGGCGGCGGATCATCAGTAAGAGGGCAAGATCTACTTGGTTGCCGTAAGTTTCTTCGATATAGTGAATGTTTTTGCGCATTGCCCCTTCGGCGCCGTAGTCTTTGAAGCCTCGCTTGAGCAAGAGTTGGACTGTTTTGTCGAAGACTTGTTCGTGGTTTTGGACGGCATTCTGGAGTTGCTTGACCTCTGTCTGTATGCGTGAGGCCACGCTTGAGTGTCCTTGTGCTAAGGCTTGGAGGTTGTTGTGGATGCGTCCTACTACTTCGGAGCGGCGTTTGAGCACTTCGCTCTGCCCTGTTTGATAAACAGCCTCGTTGATGGTTTCGTCAATAAAAAAAGTCAGCTCTAGGCGCTGAATCATTTGAATATCGGTATTGACTGTTTGTACGAGGTCAAAGGTACGCTGTAGGTTGCGTTCGCGCTTACGGAAGGCATAGTCGATGGCGACAATAAGTGCCATAATCAAGACAAAAACCAAGAAAGAAAGCTGCAAACGGGTGCGAACGGTATTGGCTCTAAACATAGTTTGGGGTAGCATGACGCTAGGGTTGTACTGGATACAAAGTTACCCATTTGTATGCACCATTAGTTTAAGCCAATGTTATGTTTTTGTTGCGAAGTACAACCTTTTCATCTTTCTCAAACACAAGTCCAAGAGGGGTTGGATTGTACGCGTTTCTGTGCTGATTATCTGCCCAAAAGCGGTAGCTTAAAGCCCATCACCAGAATATCATCTGTTTGGGTTTCATTGCCTTGGCTACGCCATTGCTCTATGGTTTGTTCTAGGATGTAGTGTTGTGTTTCAAAAGGATTTTGATGGACCTCTAACAGCAAGTCGCGCAGTTGTTTGCCCATAAATTTTTTCTGTAGCGGCCCGCCAAACTGGTCTTGGTAGCCATCGGAGAAGAGGTAGAAAACAGTATTTTCTGGTTTTTGAAGCCTGACAAGGTGCTTGGTAAACCCCTTTTCGGTGTTTTGTAAGCCGCCAATGTGTTTGCTATCCCCTTTGATATAATGCAAGCAACCATCTTCGACATACACGAGCGGGTTTTTGGCTCCGGCAAAGCTGATTTCGAGGCTTTCTAAGTCGATACAGAGCAGGGCGATGTCCATACCGTCGCGGTTTAGTGTTTCCTTTTGCCTCAATATTTTGCTGATGCCCTCGTCTAGCTCCTGCAATATTTCATCTGCCTCAAAGATATTCCTTCCCGTGATGATTTCGGTCAGGAGGTCATTGCCCAAAAGGCTCATAAAAGCCCCGGGAATACCGTGTCCGGTACAATCGACAGCCGCTGCAAAAAGCTTTTGGCGATGTTTGGTCAAGAAATAAAAATCGCCCGACACAATGTTCTTGGGCTTATACAACACAAAACTTTGGGGCAAAAGCATTTGTATATACCCCTTAGAGGGCATCACCGCCTCTTGGATGCGTTTGGCGTAGTTGATGCTTTGGGTAATGTCTTCGTTTTGTTGTTCGATTCTGTTTTTCTGCTCAGAGATGGTATCTACGGTAGTGGCTAGCTCTTCATTGAGCTGGTTAAGCTCTTCGTTGAGCTCTTGCATGGCGTTCTTTTGCAGCAGTATTTCGCTGTGTTGGGTTTCTATTTCTTGCTTCTGATGCTTGAGCATCGCCTTAGAACGCTTGAGGCTATTGGTGCGCAAGTGGATGATATAAGACAAATACACAGGATAGGCCAAGGTAAGCACACCGCTGACCAAGCTCAGCTCAAAAGATACCGGGGTAAAAAAATTCAGCCCCATCAGCCCCACCGAAACACCAAAATTGACCATCGCCAAGGCCAAACCCTGCAAAAAAACCTTTAGCCCGTGCCCAAACATAATATTGGTCATCGTCAGCATCAAGTAGAGCAACGCCGGAGTAGAAAACACCGCAATAAAATTGGCAAACACCCCACAAAGGCTGATATCTAGCAACATACAATAGCGCTCGTGGCGCTCATTGAAGCCGGTTTTGAAATACTGAATCCCAAATACAATGTGCGGATAAAACACACATAAGCCCAGCAAGGCATACGCCCCCACCGGAATCGGCAGCTCCTGCTGATAATAGTGTACAGCCAAAAGGATGAACGCCACCCAATAGCTGACAATGGCCGATATATAGTAAAACCAATGAATGAACAACGGTCGTTTGTAGGTATTCATCTGTCTGTCTTTCAGCGTTTTTGTGTAGCCTAAGGCTTGAGCGCAGGTTGGTTGTAGGCACTAGTTTCTCTCACAAGATATAAAAGATACAAATACCATTACAATTTGACTAAAAATAAAACTGCTTGACACACCCCCGGGCATTTCAAATCCCACATTAAAACTGTAACTAAGTCTCATTGTACCCTCAAAATGAGGCCTCAGCTTTTCTCGGAGCTGGAGTTCCGAGCTGCTTTTCCAAAAATGTCCCCTAGCGCAACTACTTGACAAGCCTCCTACGCTCGCTGCCGCTTGTTTTTGGGTAGGGATGCCGCCACAAGATTTGACGTATTTTCATCAAAATGAAAAGGGGATTTTGTGGGCTATCCGGCCTTTTTTGCCTATCTTTGAAGGCTTAAAGAACACCACATTATCTGAACAATGAGTGAATCTAATCCGCAAATCACGCCCGTAGATATAGGCGATGAAATGAAAACCGCCTACATCGACTACGCTATGTCGGTGATTGTTTCACGGGCTTTGCCTGATGTGCGCGACGGCCTCAAGCCCGTACACCGCCGCGTGCTTTATGGGATGCTAGAACTAGGCCTGGCACACAACAAGGCCTACAAAAAATCAGCTAGAATCGTGGGAGAAGTACTGGGTAAATACCACCCACACGGCGACTCCTCCGTTTATGATACCATGGTACGGATGGCCCAAGAATGGTCGATGCGCTACCCCTTAGTCGATGGGCAGGGTAACTTCGGCTCAATCGACGGAGACTCAGCGGCGGCCATGCGTTACTGCGTAACCGGGGATACACGCCTGAAGACTGACCGTGGGCTGATTGCTATCAAAGACCTAGTGCCACAGGCCGCGCTCAACAGCGAAACGCCTATACAAACCAAGGTGCTCTCTCTCCACCGCCAAGCCAATGACGCAGTGATGTTCTTCAACTCCGGAAAACACCCCGTCTATGCGCTTCAAACACAAGAGGGATACCAACTGAAAGGTACCGGCAACCACCCTGTGCTGGTTTTTGGCCAAGATGAAGCCGGAAGACCGGCTTATATTTGGAAGTTGCTCAGCCGTGTGAAAGCCGGAGATAAAGTAGTTATCGACCGCACACAGCACGAACTACAGCAAGAACACGCCGACCAAACCGCCCTCAATTGGGCTATCATTGCCGGCTGCCTAGTGTCTGAAGGATCTATCTCACAGAAGCGCCTCACATTTAACAATACTGATAAAGCCTATTATGAGGCATTCATCAAGGCTTATACCGCCAATGTGGGTGCTGGCTATTACAACTATCAGCGCCGCCTACCCTCCGGAAAGGAGATTTTTGAGTTTGATGTTCAAAAACTTGATGCCTTCGCACAAAGCCCTCTTTTCGAAGACCTAGCCGGACGCAAAGCCGGAGACAAAATAGTTCCTGACTATATTTTCCGCAGCCCTAAGGCCGTGCAACGTGTCTTTTTACAATACTTGTTTGAGGGAGACGGTTCTATCTCCCTGTTGCCCAAAAACACCCTCAACCTACAATATTGTACCCAAAGCTTGGCGCTTGCACAAGGCCTACAGGTGTTGTTGTTGGAGTTTGGTATTGTGAGTAAAATCTCTCCTGCCAAAGCCCGTAAAGAGTATAAACTCTGCATTGGCGGCTTCCATAACATCAGCCTGTTTTGTCAGAATGTTGGCTTTGCTGCCTCCAAACAAACAAAGCTAGAAGCCCTCATAGCTGCCGAACAAACGCGCCGTGAGCAAACCCCTGTACGTTATAGCCACAGCAGCGACTATACCCCCTTCCTGAGCAAGTATGTGCGTCAACATTCGGAAGTTTCGCCTTTCTTGGCCAAACATAACTTTGACCGCTACAAACGCATTGATGCCCAGTACGAACGCATTCATCAAGCCCTAGCTGTAGCCAAACTACAGGAGCTTTTTCATCATCTGGTAGCCGACAGGTACTACTTTGCTACGGTAAATGCTTGCCAACTTTTGGCCGAAGAGGAAGTAGTCTACTCTGTCAAGGTAGCCAGCGAATGCCATTCTTTTGTGGCCAATGGCTTTATCAATCACAACACTGAAGCCCGCAAACGCCGCATCTCTGAGGAGATGATGGAAGATATTCGTAAGGAAACGGTTGATTTTCAGCCCAATTTTGACGACTCCCTCACCGAGCCTAGCGTGTTGCCGGCCAAAGTGCCCAACTTGCTCATCAATGGCGCGGCGGGTATTGCCGTCGGGATGGCGACCAATATTGCCCCACACAACCTCAGTGAAGTGGTAGACGGCATCATCGCCCTGCTCGAAAACCCCGAAATCACCATCCCTGAGCTGATGAAGTATATCATCGCGCCCGATTTCCCCACCGGAGGGACAATCTACGGTTACCAAGGGGTCAAAAATGCTTTCGAAACAGGCCGTGGCCGGGTAGTGGTACGCGCCAAAGCGAGCTTCGAAACCAGCCCCAGCGGCAAGGAGCAAATCATTGTTACCGAAATCCCCTACTTGGTCAACAAGGCGGCGATGATTGAGAAAACGGCGGCCCTCGTCAACGAGCGCCGGATAGAAGGCATCAGCGACATCCGCGATGAGTCGGATCGCAACGGCCTGCGTGTGGTGTTTGACCTCAAAAAAGACGCCATGCCTTCAGTGGTGCTCAACCAGCTTTACAAATATACCGCCCTACAGTCATCTTTTGGGGTCAATAACGTGGCCTTGGTCAAAGGCCGTCCGCAATTGCTCAACCTCAAAGAAATTATCGAATACTTTGTAGAGCATCGCCACGAGGTAGTCTTGCGCCGCACCCACTTCGAGCTGCGCGAAGCCCAAGAACGCCAACACATCCTCGACGGCCTCTTGATAGCCCTCGACCACCTCGACGAAGTCATCGCCTTGATTCGTGGTTCTAAAGACGGCGAAACCGCCCGCATCGGCTTGATGGAGCGCTTTGAGCTGAGCGAACGCCAAGCCCGCGCCATCTTAGATATGCGTCTCCAACGCCTTACAGCCCTCGAACGCGACAAGATTGTAGAAGAACACCGCCGCATCACCGAGTTGATTGCACGCTTAGAGGCCATCATTGCCGACAAAAACCTCCGTACCGGCATCATCCGCGATGAGCTGCTAGAGATGAAAGAGCGCTACGGCGATGCCCGCCGCACAGACATCGTCTACCACGCCGAAGGCGATGTGTCTATCGAAGATATGATTCAGGAAGAGTCGATGGTGATTACTATCTCACACCAAGGCTATATCAAACGCACTGCCCTCGACGAATACCGCACCCAAAGCCGTGGTGGCGTAGGCTCTCGCGGTGTCAGCAGCAAGGCCGACGACTTCCCCGCCCACCTCTTCGTCTCCTCGACACACGATTACCTGCTGATCTTCACAGACCGTGGGCAAGTATATTGGCTCAAAGCCTATGAAGTGCCCGAAGGCAACAAAACCGCCAAAGGCCGCCCCATCCAAAACCTGATTCAGATGGAAAAGGAAGACAGCGTCTGCGCCGTGCTCAATGTGAGCAACCTCAGCGATGAGGACTTCCTCCAGAATCACTTCTTGGTGATGGTAACGACCCAGGGAATCATCAAAAAAACCACCCTAGAGGCCTACTCCCGCCCACGCCAAAACGGTATCCGCGCCATCAGTATCAACGAAGGTGACCGCCTGCTGGATGTGAAAATGACCAGCGGCCAAGACCATATCGTGATCGGAACGCGCAAAGGCCAGGCCATCCACTTTCCCGAAAACAAAGTGCGCGCTATGGGCCGCGTGGCTGCCGGGGTAAAGGCCGTAACCCTCAGCGGCGACGACGACTATGTCGTGGGGATGGTGTGTGTGAGCAGCGAAGAGTCGCACCTGCTCGTGGTGTCGGAGAACGGCTACGGCAAACGCTCTCCCATCAGCGACTACCGTATCACCAACCGTGGAGGCAAAGGCGTAAAAGCCTTCCAACTGACGGATAAAACCGGGCAGCTGGCCGCCATCAAGGAAGTGAGCGACGGGGACGACCTGATGATCATCAACCGCTCGGGCATCCTGCTGCGCACCTCCGTGAGCGACTTGCGCGTGATGGGTCGCGCCACCCAAGGCGTGCGCCTCATCCGCATCCAAGAGGGTGATGCCATCGCTTCGGTAGCCCGCGTAGCCAACGAAGATATGCTGGCCAACGGCGAAGAAGGCGAAGTACAAGCCGCCCAAGGCGATACCACCGCCCCTATCGAAACCGAAGAATAGCACCCCCCACCAAGCCCCCAACAGGGGTTTTGCACAATGCTTGCCAAGCCGCTCTCCGCCACAAAGGGAGCGGCTTTTTTGTAGACACCCCGCAAACCTTGAACAAGCCTAAAACCCGCTAGACCGTTTGGATATTTGTAAACACTTTTGTATCATTGGCTAATGAAAAGCCTGAGAACAAAGCAATACTGATTGGAAGCCTAAGGCACAAGAGCAGGCTCTTACCAAGCTATGCTGCCGGACTAAGGGTAAGCGAGGTAGCCAGTACGCGACTCAAGTACGTTGATTCGCAGCGTATGGTCATTGATATCAAGCAAAGGAAAAAAAGATAGATATAAAAGCCCCCTTGGATAATCTATTAACTCGAAAAAAACGAACTAAAGTGCGTATAAGTAAATGTTGTGCGTCAGCTTAGAAAACCGACACCGAGATAAAAAATCAAAATAAAATGGGTTCAAAAAACATACACTTAGAACCGTTCGACAAGGGAACAATAACCAAACTTGAAATCTTTGAAGATTATGCTCAAGCTTGGATACCGACTTTTGTGATGCAACCGCACGTTACAGAAATTCACATTTTTGATTTTTTTTCCGGACCAGGATATGACTCTGAAAATGTTCCGGGAAGTCCTATTCGACTATTGGCAAAGATAAGCGAACATTTAGGTCACATAATGTCGAAACAGACTAAGATTGTTTTACACTTAAATGAATTTGAACCTACCAAAAAGAAGCAAGATAAATTTGAATTGCTTAAAGATAATTGTAGTAATTATTTAAGCCAAAATCCCAAGTTCAAATACTTTCCGACAATAAACTTTTACAATGAGAATGCAGAAGAATTATTTTTTAAACTTACACCAATTATAAGTAAATACCCTTCACTTGTTTATTTAGACCAAAATGGAGTAAAATTCATTTCGCAAGAGTATATCAACCAGTTAGAAAATCTTAAAACAACAGACTTTCTTTACTTTGTTTCTTCTTCATTTTTTAAGCGTTACGGAAAAACGGAAGAATTCAAAAAAGCTCTTGAGATTGATGTGTCAGAGTTGGAAGCAGAAGAATATAGAAATATGCACAGATTGGTCTTGAATAAAATGAAATCAAGACTTCCTGCGAAAACTGAATTGAAATTGTTTCCTTTTTCAATTAAGAAAAATGCCAACATTTATGGAATTGTATTTGGGTCAAAAAACTATGCAGCTGTAAACAAATTTCTAACGATAGCTTGGAAAAGAAATGAATTAAATGGAGAAGCTGACTTTGATATTGATGATGACAACAAGAAAAATCAGCTGACTTTGTTTGAAGGCAAACGAATGACAAAAGTTGAAAAGTTCCAATCAGACCTTGAAAACAAGTTGTTAGAGAAAAATTCTGTTACCAATGAAGCGGTTCTACTTTACACTTACCAGTGTGGTCATATTCCAAAACACGCAGAAATAGTATTGAAAAGGCTCAAAAAAGAAGGAAAACTAAATTATGAGACACAAACACCATATTTGACTTATGAAAACGTTTTCCGTAAGAAGAACATAATCACTTACCAAATAAAAAAATAGAAATGGCACAATCTAGCATAGAATGGACTGAAATGACTTGGAACCCAACAACTGGTTGCGACAAGATTTCAGCAGGATGTAAATTCTGTTATGCAGAAGTTATGTCAAAGCGTTTGCAAGCAATGGGTGTTGAGAAATACAAGAACAATTTTGAAATAACCATTCACGAAGACGAATTACAAACGCCATATACTTGGAAAAAACCAAAAGTCGTTTTCGTAAACTCTATGAGCGACCTTTTTCACAAAGGCGTTCCGATTGACTTTATTAGGAAGGTTTTCAAAGTAATGAAAGATAATCCTCAACACGTTTTTCAGGTATTGACTAAAAGAGCCGACATTTTACGGTATTACGACAGTGAAGGTTGGTTGGATTGGACACACAACATTTGGATGGGCGTTTCAGTAGAGAACAATAAAGTAACCAAAAGAATTGACTTGCTTCGTGAGACAGGTGCAAGAGTTAAATTCCTTTCTTGTGAACCTTTAATCGGTGCAATTCCCAATATGAACTTGACAGGAATAGATTGGGTAATTGTGGGTGGTGAAAGCGGACGAAAGCCAAGACCTATGAAAGAAGAATGGGTTACAGACATAAAAAATCAATGTTTGGACGCAGACGTAGCCTTCTTTTTCAAACAATGGGGCGGGACAAACAAAAAGAAAACCGGACGGCTTTTGGAAGGCAAAACGTGGGATGAAATGCCTGAAATAGAACTGCACAAAAATGTATAGACAAGAAAGCCGAACCGATAACAGGCGTTTGGCAAAAGTGGCGGTTCAGTGCTCCGCAGACACATTTGTGGTTAATGAAAGTTTGGTTCTCCGCATCAACATTTGTGGTGAAAATCCCCGCCTTCGCAAAGCGGCAAAACGTTGGCAGCAAGCGTAAAACGACACGACACAGCAGACATTGACATGAAAAAGAGAAATATATTTTGACAGGTGGACAACGACATACAGACCATATTGAAAACGGACAACGAGTAAGCCGACACTCATTGCCGACCCTGTGTTTTTTATTTTTTACTCACGTTGTGTTTGTTTTTTCAAGGAGTTCGTGAATGCTACAAGCATTTCCCCACCCACATTTTTTAAAAACAAATGCCAAGCATTCACGAGCACCGCTGGGAAACAAATTAAACAAGGGAGTAATTTTAGCCAGCCCGCAAGTGGCACATTTGGCTTTGCCCAAAACAAAAGCCGACCCTTCAGCCAAGCTAAAAGAGCCACTTCTTTGCCAATGCTTAGAGATAATTTGCGATATTCACGAACTAAAATTATTGACTTTTAAATGCTATTAGATAATAAGACAAAAACAGAGGACAACGAACACTTTAAAGTGTTTGACTTCATAAAAGGGAACACCGAAAACGGCTCGCTTGATCTTGTGACTGGATATTTTTCAGTAAACGCCTTGGCGTTAATGAAAGATGACATCAATTCTGTTGAAAAATTCCGACTGATTTTAGGAAACTTAATGCAGGATGAAGCTCAGTTAAATAAAGTAATTGACTTGCTAAATGGGAACACTAGTATTAGTTCAACTCTTACCTTAAGTCAATCAGCTCAAAAGGCCGTTGAGTTTTTGCAACAAGACAAAGTTGCTGTCAAAAGTATTCAGAAGAATTTTTGCCACGCTAAAACATATCTCTACACTGACAAGACAAAAACCAAAAACTATTTCATTGTAGGCAGCTCAAACCTGACCGATGCTGGACTTGGCATTAAGGACAGTTCAAATATTGAATTGAACATTGCCAAACACGACTATGAGGATGAATTTAAAAACTTGAAAAAATGGTTTCAAGAGCAGTGGGAAAAGGTGGCATTGGAAAAAATTGAATTGCCCGACAAAACCAAAGTAGAAGTTAAACAATACATCATTGAACTGATTAAAAACCTGTTCAAAGAGTACACCCCACACGACTTGTATTATAAAGTCCTTTACGAAATGTTTAAGGACGACATCATGGAACTTTCAGGTGATGCTGAGTTCAAGCGTGAAATTGCTCACTTAGAGGAAACCATTATCTACAAAACTCTTTTCCCCTATCAACAAAAAGGTGCAATCAGTTTAATAAAAATGCTCCAAAAATTTAATGGAGCCATTTTAGCCGATGCAGTTGGTTTGGGTAAAACATGGACGGCCTTAGCAGTAATGAAATACTTTGAACTCAAAGGCTACACGGTTCTATTGCTTTGCCCAAAGAAACTTTCAAACAACTGGCAACAATACAAAGTCGGCCAACAAAGTCGATTTGAGAAAGATGAAATTGATTTTTACATCCGCTATCATACCGACTTGCAGGAAGGACGTTTTGACCGTTACAACGACAAAACACTTCGTTATTTCAAGACAAGACCCAAACTGCTCATAGTAATTGACGAAAGCCACAACCTGCGTAACGACAAATCTTCACGATACAAATTCCTGATTGATGAAGTGTTGTTGCCTGAGAACAAAAGCAGAGATGTAAAAGTAATGCACCTTTCAGCAACGCCAATCAATAACAAGCTGATGGACATTCGTAATCAGTTTAAACTGATGACCAAAGGACTTGATGATGGCTTTAAAGAAACTGACTTAGAAATTGAAAGTCTGGAGAATATTTTCAAAACAGCACAAAAGGACTTCAGCGAATGGTCGGATATTGACGATAGAAAAATTGCTGACTTCATTGCCAAACTTCCCAAAAAGTTTGAAAAATTGACGGATGCATTAATCGTTGCAAGAACCCGAAAACTCATAGAAGGTGAATTCGGAGAAATGAATTTCCCGAAAAAGGAAGACCCCATCAATGAGTTTGTAACACCTGAAAATATTGGCGACTTAAAATCATTTGACGACATACTAGATGCTATTTCGGTAAACTTAACAGCATACCGACCTGCCGATTACATCAAGAACATTTCGCCAAAGAGTGTGCTGGAAGATGAAAAGCAACGCCAAAAGTTCCTCGTTAAGATGATGTATATCCTTTTGATGAAACGACTGGAATCAAGTTGGTTCTCATTCAAAAGCACCGTTGAAAACATTTTAAATCATCACACAAATGCACTGAATAAAGTTGAACAGTTTATTCAAAGCAAAACCGACAGTTCCATTGAAGATGATTTGACCGAAGAAGAAAAAGAAGAAATTGACGAAACAGCAGCCGAGATAGATGGAGAAACAGAAGAACCAATCACACTCGGAAAGAAAAGACCAATCCCTCTTTCTGCTATTACACATATTGACCTATTCAAAAAACATTTAGAAGCCGACATCAAAAAGCTATCTAAACTGAAAGACAGTTTGGATAAGTATGAAGCTGACTTCAATGCTAATAAAGCAGAAGATGAAAAACTGAATAAACTCATTGAACACATCACCAACAAGCAAAAGAAGTCTGACAATAAAAAAGTGTTGGTATTTACTGTGTTTAAAGATACTGCTAAGTTCCTGTATGATGAACTCAAGAAAAGAGGCATTCCAAATGTGGCTTTTGTTTCCGGTTCTATCAGTGAAAGTTTTGATGGTTATTCAGGCGACAAGTTTGAACCCATTTTGGAACGCTTTGCTCCTTTCACCAAACTTTACAATGAAAAAGATTGGTCTGACCTATATGAAAGAATCAACCTTTCAGATGATTACCGTGAAGCCGACAAATGGAAAGTGTCTTACCCAAAATGGTTAGAAATCATCAAACAGCACGATAAGACCACACAAACCAAAATTGAAAAACCCATTGATGTTTTAATTGCAACCGACTGTTTAAGCGAAGGACAAAATTTGCAGGACTGCGACACGGTAGTAAACTATGACATACATTGGAATCCTGTTCGCTTAATTCAGCGAATAGGCCGTATTGACCGTATCGGTTCGCCAAACAAAACCATTAAAGGAATCAACTTTTGGCCAGGTGAAAACTATGAAGATTATCTTAACCTGAAATCAAGAGTTGAAAACCGTATGGCACTCATGACGGTAGTTGGAACCGAACTGGACGATAAAATGACTCCCGAACTGCATAAAATGGTGGAAGAAAATCCGCTGTTGCCAAAACAAGCCCAAAAGATGTTGGAGCAGTTACAAATAACTTGGGACGATGTAGAAACCAGTGAAGATACTTTGGGATTAAACGATCTTTCATTAGAGCAGTTCCGCCAAGAACTTTTTGAATTCTTCAAAAAGAACGAAGAATTTTTTAAAAAAATACCCAACGGGGTTTTCACAGGTTTCAAATTCAAGCCCAACCGAAAATGGCCATCCATGCCCGACAGCATTGTGGCGGTTTTGGGTTATCCGAAACGACCCGATGAAGCCTTAGACCACGTTTATGATGAAATTCATTTGTTGCATCAAAACATTGAAGATGGCAAAAGAGGCAAACTGGTATTAAGCAACAATCAGGAAATATTGACCCTGCTTCGCAATCACAAACTGGAAGCTCGTTACGTTCCCAAAAACATTGATAAAGGCGACAAAGCCGTTTTAGATAAACTGGCTGATGCCGTCAGCAATTGGGTTAAATCACAAGCAACTCCTGTAGCCGTAAATCAAATTCAGGATTTGTTTACAGGTGATGTAACGCCTAAAAAGATTTCGCCTGAACAAAAGAAACTGGAAGATAAATTCAAGGCAGAAAATTTCGATTTGATAAATTGGTTTGTAATCTCAAATAAGTAATCGAATGGCAAAAAATTCTAAAATAGATGTAAAAGGAACTGAAATAACCATTCTTAAAAGCGAGAATGATGATTTTATTTCCTTGACGGATATCGCCAGACACAAAGATGCTGAAAATACGGATGATATTATCAAAAATTGGATGCGAAACCGAAATACCATTGAGCTTTTGGGCTTTTGGGAAATGCTTTACAACCCAAATTTTAAACCCGTCGAATTCGACGGGTTTAGAAAACAAGCCGGATTAAACAGTTTTGTGATGACGCCCAAAAAGTGGATTGAATCAACCAATGCAATCGGCATTATATCTAAATCGGGCAGGTATGGCGGAACTTTTGCTCACAAAGACATTGCCTTTGAGTTTGCTTCGTGGATTTCAATAGAGTTTAAACTTTACATCATCAAAGAATTTCAACGCCTAAAAGCTGATGAAAATGACCGGTTAAAATTAGAATGGAACCTGCAACGCACTTTAGCCAAAGTAAACTACCGCATCCATACCGATGCTATAAAGGAAAATCTTATCCCAAAAGAACTCACCAAAGCTCAAATACAATTGGTGTATGCCGATGAGGCCGATATGCTGAATGTAGCCTTGTTTGGCGTTACAGCCAAACAATGGAGAGCAGCTAACCCCGATAAAGAAGGGAATATCCGTGATTATGCCACCATTGAACAACTGGTGGTGCTATCCAATTTAGAAAGCATTAACGCTGTACTCATTCATCAGGGCTTATCGCAACCCGAGCGGCTGAAACAATTAAACCAAATCGCCATTCAGCAAATGCAATCGCTTGTCAATAATATGCACATTAAAAAACTGAAGTAAGCAACTATGAATCTGAATATATTCAATACAACAAATCTTTTTGAAGCAGCCACCCATCTGTTTCGACAGTTGAACATAAAACTCAACTCCAATACTGCCGAGCCATTACCTGTAAAAGATTTGCTAAAGCAGCATTACAAAGACAACGACACTTTTAAAGCCATTGATAAAACCTATTTCATTGGTATTATTGATGATTCAATATTTCAACAAACCGGTTTGTTTGACAATACCTATTCTTATGAACAAGCCATTGACCAAGGCGATAAGAACTACAACGGCTTAATGCTTTTTGCTTTAGAATTAAAAAAGCAGCCGACACGAACTGAAATCTCAGAACTAACGAGAACTTTCAATCGCATCAGCCAAAGAATGCCGGTGGCATTGGTGCTGAAATACACCGTTGATAAAGAAGCTGTCATCTCTATTGCCATCAGCGAGCGTTTTAAATACCTGCAAAACTGGCGACAAGGTGAAAAAGCGGGCAAAGTGATTATGCTGCGTGATATACATACACAAAACACCCACGCAGGACACGCACGCATTTTGCTCGACTTAGTAAAACCTGCAGGAGTTACAAACTATGTGGAACTGCACAAACGCTGGTTAGAAGTGCTTGATGTGAGTATTCTCAACAAAAAATTCTTCCAAGACCTTTCAAACTGGTATTTCGCAGCTATGAATGAAGTTTCTTTTCCTGACGATTTGGAGAAGAAAAAGGAAGTCCGCAATGCTACCAACCTTATTCGCCTGATTACACGGGTTATTTTCATTTGGTTTATCAAAGAAAAACAGTTGGTTCCGGCTTCGCTTTTCCGCAAAGAGTTTGTGGCAAGTATTCTGAAAGACTTCAACAAAAACAAAAAATCACAGAACTACTACAACGCCATTTTGCAGAACCTGTTTTTTGGAACGCTAAACCAAAAAATGGAAGAACGCAAGTTTGCCAAAGAAGGCGACATCAGAACCAACAAAGAAGAATATGGAGTAAAAAACCTGTTCCGCTATGCCGACCTGTTTACCATTCCTGAAAAGGAAGTGTTGGCATTGTTTAAAGATGTTCCGTTTTTAAATGGTGGTTTGTTTGACTGTTTAGATAAACCAAACGATGAGGGCAAAATAGAATATGTGGACGGCTTTAGCCGCAACCCGAAGAAACAAGCCACTGTGCCCGATTACATTTTCTTTGGTGAAGAAAAAGAAGTTGACCTGAATGAAGTTTACGGCACAAAGAACAAACGCTACAGTTCAAGAGGATTGATAAACCTTTTGGAGAGCTACAAATTCACCGTTGCTGAAAACACCCCGATAGAAGAAGAAATTGCCCTTGACCCCGAATTACTGGGTAAAGTGTTTGAAAACCTACTGGCAAGTTACAACCCGGAAACACAAACCACCGCAAGGAAACAAACAGGTAGTTTCTACACACCAAGAGAGATTGTAAACTATATGGTAGATGAATCGCTCCTGGAATACCTCAAAAAAAACCTAAAAAGCTCTCCTCCTTTTCAAGCAGGAGTACCCGAAGGGGGAGGTGGTTTAATTAAAAACCAAGTACCCGAAGGGGGAGGTGGTTTAAATAAAAACCAAGTCCCCGAAGGGGGAGGTGGTTTAAATAAAAACCAAGTACCCGAAGGGGGAGGTGGTTCAAAAAGCTCCTCTCCTGATTTAGGAGAGGTGTCCGAAGGAAGGAGAGGTCTAAATAATTTACCCCATTTAAAAACTTTTAGAAAAGAACTTAGAAATAATCTAACACCTGCCGAAGCCAAGCTCTGGACGTTGCTGAAAGGTAAACAACTGGGAAGGAAATTCAGAAGACAATTTAGCGTTGCCAACTATATTTTAGATTTTTACTGTCCAAGCGAAAATTTAGCCATTGAGTTAGATGGTCAAGGGCATTTTGAAGCAACACAAGCAGAATATGATGCTGAAAGAGATTTGTTTTTGTTACATACCGGTATTAAAGTATTAAGGTTTGAAAACAAATTAGTTTGGGATAATCCTGATGGCTTGTTGGAAGAAATTAAGAAGAATTTTGGGTGGAAGGCTAAAAACCCCTCAGTCCTGCGGACAGCTCCCCTTGAAGGGGAGCAGCTTCTTGAAACAAGATTGAGAGATTTACTTTCTTATTCAGAAAATCCCAATCCGTTTAATGAAACAGAAACCAAAGACCTGATTGAAGCCATTAACAACTGCAAGATATTAGACCCTGCTTGTGGTTCAGGGGCTTTCCCTATGGGTATTTTGCACAAAATGGTGCATATACTCCAAAAGCTTGACCCTGAAAATAAGTTTTGGAAAGACCTGCAACGCAAAAAAGCCATTGAAGAAACGGAAGAAGCATTTAAAATTGGCGATAAAGAGGAACGGGCCAAGCGATTAGAAGAAATAAACGATGTATTTGAAAACAATGCCAGCGATTACGGGCGTAAGCTGTACTTAATAGAAAACTGCATTTACGGTATAGACATACAACCCATTGCCGTGCAAATTGCCAAACTGCGTTTCTTTATTTCATTGGTAATTGACCAGAAAGTAGATAAAATCAAAGAAAATTTTGGCATTCGCAGTTTGCCCAACTTAGAAACCAAATTTGTAGCTGCTAATACCCTGATTAGTTTAGACAAACCGCAACAAACCCTTTTACGAAACCCGGATATTGAAGTAAAAGAAAATGAATTGAAAGAACTCCGACATAAATACTTTACAGCCAATACTCGCAAAGAAAAAATTGCCCTGCAAAAACAAGACAAAAAACTGCGTTTGGAAATTGCCAAAATGCTGGAAAGTGATGGCTGGGAAACACAAGTGGCAAAACAAATTGTAGCATTTGACCCCTACGACCAAAACACTTTTGCAAACTGGTTCGACCCGGAGTGGATGTTTGGATTACAACCCATTAATACAAGTGCTGGCGTTTTTGATATTGTAATAGGAAATCCACCTTATGTCGATTCGGAAACGATGACAAGGGATAACCCTGAATTTAGAGAAATTTTGAAATTTAAATTTGCTTCAGCTGAGGGGAACTGGGATCTCTTTGTGGTCTTCACTGAAATGGGCATTAATCTAACTAAAAATCAAGGTACTTTAGCTTTTATTATTCCCAATAAAATAGTATCCGCTAAATATACTTACTCACTCAGGGGTTTAATTTGTAAATTATCACCTAGAGAATTGATAGATTATTCAAATGTTGATGTTTTTAAAGAAGCTGATGTTTATCCTGTTGTTATATTAATTTCAAATCAAAAGCCTGATAATTATAAAGTTTCTACAAAAGTAATGGAAGGTCTTGAAAGGGTTAAAACACTCAATCTAGTCGATTCAAATCAATTCGTTAGTGATATCTTTTGGGATAAATATTTTTTTAGCCCTGAAATTTTAAACTTAATTATAAAGATTACAAAGCATAAAAAGCTAATAACTTTATTTCCAAATATTCTTGGTGCTGCAACAGTTAATGAGGCATACCAAATCAAAGAAGTTCTTCGTGAATTAAACAAAGAAAAGAATTTTTTCAAGTTCGTTAATACTGGAACTATTGATCCTTACAAAACACTTTGGGGGGTTAAACAAACACAATACATAAAGGGGCAATATCATCAACCTATTTTAACTAAAGAAGATTTGGATAATATTAATCCGACCCGAACAAAGCAATCAAATTCATCTAAAATAATAATTGCAGGTATGTCTTTACGGATTGAAGCATATTTTGACGAAAATGGAAAGTATTGCGCAGGTAAATCAACAACAATTATTTTAGGCGAAACTGATTCATTAAAGAGCTTATCAGGTATTCTAAATTCTAAACTAGTTTCCTATTGGTTCTCGAAATATTTTAATTCTCTTTCAATGGCAGGTGGATATTTTAATATTGGCAACAATGAAATTGGCCTTATTCCAATACCTGAAATTAATTTCCCCATATCAAGTTTAAATAAACTTGTTGATAAAATCGTGTTTATTAAAGAAAATGATCCTATTGCCGATACCTCAATACTTGAAGAACAAATAGACGAGCTGGTTTACCAACTGTATGATTTAACCGAGGAGGAGATAAGGATAGTAGAGGGTGGGTAAAAAACTCCCTCCGTGCCCCTCCGTGCCCTCTGTGGTAAAACAATAAAACTCACCACGGAGAACACAGAGATAAAAACCTCTGTGCCCTGTGTGGTAAAACAAATAAGAAATGGAAATAAACCAGATAACCGAGAAAATTATTGGTTGTGCAATTGAAGTTCACAAAAATTTAGGTCCGGGCTTGCTTGAAAGTGCCTACGAAGAGTGTTTGTATTACGAACTAAATCACCACGGACTACATGTAAAACGACAACTCGCTTTGCCCGTGGTTTACAAAGATGTGAAGTTAGATGCCGGCTATCGTATTGATTTATTGGTAGAAAATAAAGTAATCGTTGAAATAAAATCAGTTGAGGCAATAGCGGAAATACACAAAGCCCAACTGATGACGTATATGAAACTTGCCAACATAAAAATAGGTCTATTAATGAACTTTAACGTCAGCCGTTTAAAAGATGGAATCGTTAGATGGATTATTTAAATAATTCACCACGGAGAGCACAGGGAAACACAGAGAAAAATTCTCCGTGCCTCTCCGTGCCCTCTGTGGTAAACAAATAACTCACCACAGAGAACGCAGAGAAACACAGAGAAAAAACCTCCGTGCCTCTCCGTGCCCTCTGTGGTAAACAAATAACTCACCACAGAGAACGCAGAGAAACACAGAGAAAAAAACGCCACGCACCACCAAACACGTACAGACCAAAAAGCAAACGGACAATGACACCCAAAACCCAAGCATACAGCGACTTTCAGACACAGTGGACAAGAACGCCAGCTGCCAACAGCGTGTTGCCTCAATTGGCGGTGACGTGCAAAATTGAAGTTGGGTGCACCTATCAAACTTTTGTGTAGGTTGACAGTTTGTAGCTCCGAAATCCGCCACTACGCAAAGCTGCAAAACGTCAATCTGTCTAAAAACTCATTAAAATACGCTGTACCAAGGCGATACAAGCCCGTAGCGAGACGCATATTTGGTACGAATACTTTGAAAAACACAAAATTTCTTTCCTATAAATGGTTTAAAATTAGCCAAAAAACCCCAAAGGAGCTAAGTCTAAACTTTCTACAAAAAGGTCTATACGCCGCACCACACTGTCAGGAGATACCAGCCCCTCAAGGGGAGCAGTAAGGCTGTAAGTAGCCCTGTCTTTGCCTGTAATAAATTTTATTCCCTAAGCTATGGATTTTTCTTGGCTTTTTGCTATCTTCACAAGAGTTGGTTTTTGGACAGACTGACCGTTGTGGGCAACGATAGAATACTGTATACACAAAAAATATTAATATTTTCAGAACTATGCAAAAGATAATTTACACATTGACACTCTTGCTATTAGCAAGTTGCGGACAACAAAAATCTGAACAGACAACAACTGTAGCTGTTTCTGACACAAGTGTAACTGTTTCTGAAACAAGCGCTACAAATAATAATAGGACAGACGAACATAACTTAACAGGTGAACAGAAGAAAAATCCAAATGACTTTTTACCCAAAGGATTTGTGGTTTTTGAAAAAATAAGTGGAGACTTGAATAGAGACGGAACCGAAGACTGTGTGCTTATCATAAAAGGAACAGACAAAAAGCAAATCATTACTGACGAATATCGTGGAAAGTTAGACCGTAACCGAAGAGGGATTATTATATTGTTCGACAAAAAAAACCATTTCGAGTTGGTTGTAAAAAACGAAAACTGTTTTTCATCTGAAAACGAAGATGGTGGGGTTTATGCTGCACCTGAACTATCTGTTGAAATTAAAAAAGGTAATTTATATGTCAATTATGCACAAGGTAGATATGGTTATCGGCAATATAATTTTAGATATAAAGAATCTGATTTCGAATTAATAGGTTACGATGAAAGTAATGGTGGTGCTGTAATTGATAGCGAAATAAGTATTAATTTTTTAACTAAAAAGAAGCAGGAAAAATTTAATACAAACGAAAACGCCCAAGGTGGAGATGAAGTTTTTAAAGAAACGTGGAAAGAAATAAATGTAAACAGGCTTATTAAATTATCAGAAATTAAAGATTTTGACGAACTTGATATGTCTGTATATTAATAACAAGAATAACTGCCCATAACAGCGGTTTGGTGAAATGGCGGGTTCGTGCTAAATTCAATAGTTGTTCTTCGGTTCAACTTATGTGCAAAATTGAAGTTCAGCGCTTAAAAATTCATCACTATGCCAAGTCGCAAAACGTTAGCGGTCAGGCTAAATGAGGTCTACAACTATATAACAAAATATACTCTACTCAAAAACAAAAATACCTTAAAATTAAAATATATGAATACAAAATTATTAAAAGTATTTTTAGCGACATTCTTTGCAAGCGCTCTATTCATTATGTCAAGCAAGTCTTACGCTTGTACAAGAGTAGTTTATCAAGGTCCCAACGGGACAATAATTACCGCTCGCTCAATGGATTGGAAGGGAGATATTCCTGCTAATCTCTGGGTTTTCCCAAGAGGAATGGAACGCAACGGAGAAGCAGGAAGTACATCGGTAAAATGGAAGTCAAAATATGGAAGTGTTATTACCAGCTCTTGGGATATTGCTTCATCTGACGGAATGAATGAAAAAGGATTAGTTGGAAACCTGTTATGGTTAGCCGAGTCGTCTTATCCAAAATTTGAAAAAGATAAAGATAAAGCCGGCATTGCCGTTTCACTGTGGCTACAATACGTGTTGGATAATTTTGAAAATGTATCCGAAGCAGTTGAATTTCTCGGAAGAGAAGAATTTGTTGTTGTTTCATCGCATATTCCGGGCACAAATGTTTTTGCTACGGTACACTTATCAATTTCAGATGCATCGGGTGATAATGCTATCTTTGAGTATATAGATGGGAAACTCGTAATACACCATGATAAGTCGTACGTAACCATGACCAATTCGCCAACTTTTGCAGAGCAACTAGCTATAAACACCTATTGGAAAAGCATTCCGGGTACTGTTATGCTTCCGGGAACCAACAGAGCGGCAGATAGATTTGTAAGGGCCTCTTATTACATTGATGCCATACCAAAAACAGATAATACAAGAGTAGCGTTAGCAAGTGTTTTTGGAGTAATACGGAACTGTTCGGTTCCGCTGGGTATCTCATCAGAAACAGCACCCAATATTTCTTCTACTCGATGGAGAACAGTCGCAGACCAAAAGAATTTGGTTTACTATTTTGATAACGTGTTAAATCCGAATGTGGTATGGATAGAATTCAGTAAAATAGATTTTAGTGAAAAAGGAAAAGTGAAAAAATTAAGTTTGGCAAATAATGAAAATTATTCGGGAGAATCTTCTATGAATTTTAAAGTTGCACAACCGTTCAAATTTGCGGGACTGGAATAGAAATTAATTATTCATTGAGGAGAACAGAAGCCCTAAACGCTAGTAGCAGTTTGGCAAAAAAGCGGGTTCAGTGGTAAATTGAAGTGTAGTTTTTCAAATCAACATTTGTGGCAGGTTGACAGTTTGTAGCTCCGAAATCCGCCACTACGCAAAGCTGCAAAACCGTTGTGCGTCAGTGTAAAAAAGACAACCAACCCGCATTGGCACATTTGGTTTTGCCTGCCAACACAAAAAACCACCCGAGGCAAAACCAAAAGAGCCAAATAAGCGAATGATTGCCAGCGCTAATTGAATAGTTATGATAGTGTTGGCAAACTTCGAATTACGAACACCTTTAAAAAATAAAAATCTTTTGGTAATTTTTTAATTTGTATAATCATAAATAAAATATGAAAACAACTTTTAAATAACGCATATTTTAATTATAAAATACAACCAAAGATTAGCCAAACTCATACAAAGAGGATTGGAGGAACAGGGCTTTGCAACTGCTTTGGCATATGATGGACTTTCAGGAAGGAAACTTACTCTTCAAAATAATTACGATTTAATAATAACCGACATTATAAGGAATTTAAACTTCTAGAGTATATGCTGCAAAACCCTGAACGCGTTTTATCGAGAGTAGAAATTGCCGAAAAAGTTTGGGACACTCATTTTGATACGGGCACTAACTTCATTGACGTTTACATTAATTATTTGAGAAATAAAATTGATAAGCATTTTGATAAAAAACTCATTCATACCAAATCAGGAATGGGATTTATACTAAAGGTGGAGGAGCTATGAGTGATAAGTTATATATTATAAGTTATGAGTAAATCAGTATTAAAAGAAAAGTCGTTTTTATTTGCCTTGAGGGTAATTAAATTATACAAATACTTATGCGAAGAAAAGTTTTGAGCAAACAGTTATTGCGTTCAGGAACTTCAGTTGGGGCAAATATAAGGGAGGCACAAAACGCACAGAGCAAACCTGATTTTATTCACAAGCTTTCTATTGCTCAAAAAGAGTGTGATGAAACCTTGTATTGGATAGAGTTATTAAATCAATCAGGCTTTATTTCAACGGATGAATTTGTTTCAATTAATGATGATGCTAAAGAACTATTGAGAATGCTTCGTAGTGCAATAATTACTTCAAAAACAACCCATAACTTATAACCCATAACTTACAACTTACGAAGTGAAAATCAGATCACGGCTTACTTTACTATTCACACTCATTACTGCTACTATTTTATTGGCATTTGCTTCTGTAATCTATATTTCAGCAAAGGAAAACCGTGAAAAAGAATTTTATTCTTTATTAAGAAAAGAAGCTCTAACCAAAGCAAATTTGTTTTTCAATGCAAAAGTAGAAATCCAAACTCTTCAAGATATTTATAGAAGTAATAGACAAATTTTAAATGAAGTTGAAGTAGCTATTTATGACAGCAGTTTTAATTTACTTTATCACGATGCCGTTGATATTGACTTTGTGAAGGAAACACCTGAAATGTTAAATAATATCTATCAAAAGGGTGAAATTAAATTTTATCAGGAAGATTGGCAGGTAATAGGTTTTCGTTATGGTTTTCAAAATAAGGATTATATTATAACAGCTGCTGCTTATGACCAATATGGATACAGTAAATTAAACAGTCTGATGAAGAACATTTTTGTTGTTTTTATTGTCTCCATTTTATTCCTCTACATTGCAGGGTTATACTTTTCAAAAAAGGCATTTGACCCTGTAAAAGAAATGACGAATAAAGTAAAAATAATTTCTGCGACCAATCTGGACTTGCGATTGAACAATAACGGCAATAAAGATGAGCTTTCTGAGTTGGCCGGCACATTCAACGAAATGCTGAACCGACTGGAAAATTCTTTTGATGCTCAAAAGAATTTTGTTTCCAATATTTCCCACGAATTGCGGACACCACTTGCGGCCATTATTACAGAATTAGAACTATCAATCAATAAAGAACGAACTATTGAAGAATATAAAACAGCCATTCTGAATGCCCTGAATGATGCAAAAAAACTGGTTCGTATTTCTAACAGCTTACTCGACTTGGCAAAAGCAAGCTATGACCCATCCGAAATTGTTTTTAAATCGGTTCGTATTGATGAGATTTTAATGGATGCACGGCAACAAGTACAAAAGGCAAACCCCAACTACAAAATCGATATTGCATTTGAACAGGAATTTGAAAATGATCATCAAATATCCGTAAATGGTAACGAATATCTTTTGAAAGTGGCATTTGCTAATCTTATGGAAAACGGATGTAAGTTTTCAAAAGAGCATCAATGCAGTGTTTCTGTTCAGTTTAATGATGAAAATATTAAGCTCAAATTTACAGACAAAGGCATTGGCATATCGGAAGATGATTTACAAAACATCTTTACGCCTTTTTATAGGGGCCTAAACAAGCAATTTGCAGAAGGCAGTGGCATTGGGCTTTCACTCACACAAAAAACTATTCAATTACACAAAGGTTCCATAAGCGTTCAATCTACACAAGGAGAGGGAACAATCTTTACCATTGAGCTGCCTCACATCTAATCCGCTCTAATAAAATTATAATTTTTTTCTAAAAGGTCTCTAACAGCTTCCAACGGGAGGCTGTTGTAGTTTTGCAGCATCAAAATATTTAATAAATGGATTCAGACCCCATTGGTAAGACACGCAAATTCAAAAACTAAACTGCACAGTGCTTTCAAACTGTGCAAGGTAGTTGTGGAATTGCACAAAAAGAAAGCAAAATGACCGTATTAGACTTCACCACACGATTATCGTTAGCAGTCATTCTGGGAGTTGCCATTGGTTTTGAAAGGCAATGGAGGCAGAAGAGTGCAGGTCTTCGCACCAACACGCTGGTTTCGTTGGGTTCGGCAGCTTTTACCCTAATTTCTTTCGCCCTTACTTCTACGGTGGATGCCGATGGTGTTTACAGAGGTGATGCCACCAGAATTATTGGGCAAATAGTAACCGGTATCGGATTTTTGGGAGCTGGAGTAATCTTAAGAGATGGATTAAGCATTCAGGGGTTAAATACTGCTGCTACTATTTGGTGTTCGGCTGCGGTAGGTGCTTTGGCAGGTGTAGGCTTATTTGCAGAAGCGACCATAGTGGCAGTTGCCGTAATCCTTACACACTTACTGCTTCGTCCTTTAGGCATCAAACTCGGCAAACTCACTTTCAAAAAGGAGGAAGGTGGTTCTTTTTACTATTCCTTTAAAATTCGCTGCAAGGAGCAAGTTGAAAATCACTTGCGGGTGTTGATACTGAATGCGCTTAAAAACGACAATCACCTTCAATTGCGCTCACTCAAAAGCACTGATAACGGCAATCCTGCATACACTTATGTAGAAGCAGAAATTTTAGCCAATGGAAAACACGACAACGAAATGGAAAAATTGGCGGGCTTGCTTACCCTTGAATATGGTGTAACCCAGGTAAGTTGGGAAATTAATGGGCAACAAACAGATTAGTAACTATGAATATCCAAGAACTACACAAACTCGCAAAAGAATTTCAGCACATAGACCAAATCATTGAAATGGTTCCGGTTATGAAAAAGATGCCGGTAGTGGAGGTGGCCGAAATTCTACAGGCTATTGATGAAACCTATTTATTCAACATTCTCGACCGCTTCTCATTAGAGCAACAGGGTTTGATTTTTTCAGAGTTTCCAATGGTCAAACAATTGAACCTATTTAAGACGGTTTCACAAAAACGCTTTGCCCAGATATTTGAAAATATGCCTTCAGAAAATCGGGCAGATTTTTTTCAGCATCTCACGCAAAAAGAGCAATCCTCCTTGCTCCCTTTCTTATCAAAAACCGTTCGGGAAGATGTGATTAAACTCAGTGCCTATCCGCCTGAAACAGCCGGAGGCATAATGAGCACCGATTTTGCCACTGTGCAAAGTCAAATGTCCTGTGCAGAAGCCATCGAAAAAGTAAGAAGCGATGCTCCGTCCAAAAAAACGGTGTATTACATATATGTAGTGGATTCCCATCAGCGATTACAAGGTTTTATTACACTCAAAGACCTGATTATGGCAGAACCATACACCAAGGTAGAAAATGCCTTACACAAGGATTTTGTTTTTGCCTTCGTGGATGAAGACCGTGAAAAAGTGGCACAACTCATTGAACGCTACGATTTGGTAGCCATTCCCATTCTCAACAGAGAAAACCAGTTGGTTGGAATTGTTACCCACGATGAAGCCATAGATGTGATTCGTGCCGAACATTCGGAAGATATGCAAAAATTTATGGGTATTGCCCAAGCCAACGAAGCATTTGATTATATCGGCACCAGCACCTTTAAGCATTTTAAAAAGCGGGTGGTTTGGATTGTTACGTTGGCAGCGGTTGGTATTATTTCAGGTGTCATCATTCACAGCTATGAAAATGCCTTAGAGAAGTTGCTCATCCTTGCTTTGTATATGCCGATG
Organism: Eisenibacter elegans DSM 3317; assembly: GCF_000430505.1. Taxonomy (NCBI): domain Bacteria; kingdom Pseudomonadati; phylum Bacteroidota; class Cytophagia; order Cytophagales; family Microscillaceae; genus Eisenibacter; species Eisenibacter elegans. Next base: position 305,691 of record NZ_KE387153.1, read on the forward strand.
GTGGCAGATACAGGGGGGAATTCTGGAAGTCAAGCGGCTACTGTTGTCGTGAGGGCATTAGCATTGGGACAAATTACGGTTCGCAATTGGTTGAAAATTTTATGGAAGGAAGCCAAAATATCTTTGTTGCTGGCGGTTTGTTTAGGATTGCTCGCTTACGGCAAAGTATTGTTTCTGAGTTGGGAAACGAATATTCCTTCTGCCTACTCCTTACCCTTGATTGCTTTTATGATTTCACTTGCATTGGCTTTGCAGGTAGTAACTGCCACGGTAATTGGTGCAGGATTACCACTTTTGGTAAAGCGTTTTGGAGGTGACCCTGCAGTTGCTGCAAGTCCTGCCATTACCACCGTGGTGGACATTACGGGCTTGCTCATCTACTTTGGAACAGCTACAATTTTTTTCTCACTGTAAATTTTAAAGGCTCTTCCGTGATTTTGGCGCTAGAGGCAACTGACTAAAATCCGCTTTCTAAACAAGCTGAAATTGCTAAATCCGTAATCCGAGTAGCCTATGCTTTCAGTTAATTTAGTACGGCAGTAAATGCCGATAACGCGCTGCTCAACCTCAAGGTTGGTTACCTATATCTCTGGTAAATCAAGTAATTTTTCAATATCGAAGTTATACCCGGTCTTATCTTTGCGCCAAATTTACGGAAGAACCTAAAATATCACTAATGCGCTTTTAGCTTTATTATTGATGTCAAATAGCTGTAGCGGGGTTTGTGTAATCCCATGCCCACATAAAATAGGCAGAGGTTCGTCTTTTTCTTTTATTTTATGTGGATTTTTCACCGCTATGCGGCTTTATCAGCATCCCCAAAGAAAACCCCCTACCCAAAGTTGAGGCTTTTGGTAGGGGGGCGTTTTTTTAGCTGTATGTGTGATGCTGACTATACACGGTTGCCTTTGATAATGCCGCGCTCGGAGCTACGCACAAAGTCTAGCACGTGTGCTCTTTCCGGAGAGTCTTCGATGGCCTCTTCTACGGCTTTGAGCGCGTTGGTGATGTTTAGCCCCTGCTGGAAAATGATGCGGTAGATTTGCTGCAAGTTGCCAATGGCTTCATTGCTAAAGCCCCTGCGGCGCAAGCCGATGGAGTTGATGCCATCGTAGCTAAGGGGTTCTCTTCCAGCCATAATATACGGGGGTACATCTTTTCGGACAAGCGACCCGCCGCCGACCATTGCGTGTGCACCAATTTTGACAAATTGGTGGACGGCACTCGTGCCGCCTACGATGGCATAATCTTCGATACTGACGTGCCCTGCGATTTGTACAGAGTTGGCAATCACACAGTGGTCGCCAATGATACAGTCGTGCGCCACGTGTACGTAAGCCATCAGCAGGCAGTGGCTGCCTACTTGGGTCGTAAACTTGTCTTTTGTACCTCTATTGACCGTAACACACTCACGGATGGTGGTATAATCGCCAATGACAACTGTCGTATCTTCTCCTTCAAACTTAAGGTCTTGGGGGATGTTCGAAATTACCGCTCCCGGGTGTATTTTGCAGTGCTTTCCGATGCGTGCGCCGGGCATAATGACCGCATTGGGGCCAATCCAAGTGCCTTCACCTATTTCTACATTTTCATAGATGGTAGCAAAGGGTTCGATGACGACATCATCGGCAATCTTGGCATCGGGGTGTATGTAGGCTAGGGGGCTATTTTTCATCTTTTCTAACAATACTTGCTGAGAGAACAGCTTCACAAACTAAATTATCGCCTACAAAGGCTTGACCCTGCATCTTGGCTATGCCTCTGCGGATGGGGTGCGTCAGGGTACATTTGAAGACCACTGTATCGCCGGGGAGTACCATTTTCTTAAAGCGGCAGCTTTCAATAGCGATTAGGTATGCCCAATAGTTTTCGGGGTCGGGTACGGTGCTAAGCACAAGGATACCACCTGTTTGAGCCATAGCTTCTATTTGCAGTACTCCTGGCATCACAGGGTTGCCGGGGAAGTGCCCTTGGAAAAACGGCTCGTTGATAGTAACATTTTTGATACCGGCCACAGAAGTATCATCAAGATAAAAAATCTTATCTACCAACCGGAAAGGGTAGCGGTGTGGCAACATCTGACCTATCTGATTGATATCGAGCAGAGACGGCAGCTTGGGGTTATAGTCAGGAATGCGGCTGTCTTTTTTCTTGGCTTCTATTTGGCGCTTGATTTTCTTGGCAAAAGCGATGTTGGCGGCGTGGCCGGGGCGTGCTGCCAAGATTTGCGCCTTGATAGGGCGGCCTACCAGTGCCAAATCTCCTACTAAGTCGAGGAGTTTGTGGCGAGCAGGTTCGTTTCTGTAGCGCAGCTCCACGTTGTTCAGGATACCTTCTTTACGTATTTCTACCTTAGGTTGGTTGAAGAGCTTGGCTAAGTAATCCAGTTCGTTGTCGGCCACTACACGGTCCACAATCACGATGGCATTGTTGAGCGTTCCGCCTTGGATGAGGTTTTGTTTGTGGAGCATCTCCAGCTCGTGCAAGAAGCAAAAAGTACGGCACGAAGCAATTTCAGAGGCAAACTGGCTGATGTGTGTAATGGAAGCGTGTTGGCTGCCTAATACCGAAGAGTTGTAGTCTACCATTACCGTCAAACGGTAGTCATTGAGAGGCATTGCGGCCAGCTCTATGTCCTTATCGCTTTCGCGGTGAATAATGCTCTCATCGATTTCGTAATAATTACGGAAAGCGTCTTGTTCTTCGAGACCGGCTTCTTGTAGTGCTTCTACAAACTTGATAGAGCTGCCATCCATAATGGGAGGCTCGGGGCCGTCAAGCTGTATCAGTACGTTATCGATTTGTAAGCCTACGATAGCCGCCAAGGTGTGCTCTACGGTATGGATGCGTGCGCCACTCTGCTCGATGGTCGTGCCACGAGAGAGGTCTACCACATTGTCTACGTCAGCATCTACGGTTGGTTGGCCTTCGATGTCTACCCGCTGGAATTTGATGCCGTGATTGGGCTTAGCTGGCAAAAAAGTCATTGTAGCCGGTACCCCGGTATGCAAACCTACGCCGGATAGTTGCACGGCTTTCTTAATGGTATGTTGTTTTATGTTCATAGGTCTCGTTTTGTGGCAACAAATTTAAGGTTTTTTCCGATTTTGTGAGCAGTCAGCCCAAACAATTGCCCAAAAGGCTGCTTGGGAGCTCGTAAGAGGGTTTGCGCTTCGTTATTCAGCGGTATGGTTACGTTGGTGTTTTTCAAGGTCTTCGACCCGTTTTTGGAGCTCGGGGAGTTTGCGGAAAATAACCGATGATTTGAGGAAGCCCTGAAAGTCCAACGCCGGATAGCCTTGTAGTATGCGCCCTTCCTCTTTGATGTTCCTGTTGATTCCTGATTTCGCCCCTATTTTCACCCGGTCGGCGATGCTAAGGGAGTTGGCTACCCCTACTTGCCCGCCCAACACACAGTATTGGCCAATCTTGGTGGAGCCGGAGATGCCCGACTGCGCTGAGATGACCGTGTGTGCGCCTATTTCAACATTATGCCCTACTTGAATGAGATTGTCCAGTTTGACTCCTTTTCGGATAATGGTGGCTGTGTTGGCAAAGGTAGCCCTGTCTATGGTGGTATTGGCTCCGATACTGACATAGTCTTCTACAATCACTGTGCCCAACTGTGGGATGTTGACATAGCTGCCATCGGCCTGTGGAGCAAAGCCAAAGCCGTCGCTGCCTACAACGGCCGCAGGGTGTATCTGACAGTGCGCCCCAACACTGCAATGCGCCTGTACGCGTGCGCCGTTCATCAAGACAGTGTGCGCGCCTATTTTAGCGCCTTCGCCCACATAGCTTTGGGGATGTATCTGTACATTGTCCCCGATGACTGCTCCCTTGTCGATATAGGCAAATGCGCCCACATAACAATTCTGGCCAATTTTGGCCTCTGGGTGAATGAAGCAAGGCTGTTCGATACCTACTTTGGGCGGGTTGGTCAACTTATGATAATGCCCCAAAAGCCGGGTAAACGCAATATAGGGGTCATCTACAAAAATAAGCGTTGTTTGTACGCTTTTTTTAGGGACAAAGCCCCTGCGTACCATTACCGCCGTAGCAGTAGTGGTATACAAAAAATTCTCGTATTTATCGTTGGCCAAAAAGCAAATCGATTCTTCAGGAGCTGGCTCGTCTATCTTGGCAATGGTTGCCACGGTAGCTTGTGCATCGCCTTGGATGTCGCCGTTTATTAGTTGGGCAATCTGTTGGACTGTGAACTTCATTCAATAGAGGTCAAAAATGAGCGAATTGCCGCAAATTTAGAAAATGCAGCGCTAAATTAGGTGATACCAGCACAAATAATATTTCTTGACTACCTTGCGCAAGGCCTTGATGTTGGGCAAATCAGAGGCTTGGGCAATATCAATCACACGCCCATCTTTACACAAGATATTGATTGTATTATAATCCGAAAGATAGGCTTCATTAGCCGCTATTCCCTTGACTACAAAGTATTTAGCTTCTTCTTTATCAAGCTGCAACTGCTTGCGGAGCTGTTTGCGGAGCTCCTTGACTTGCTCGGGCTTGATAGGTTCGCGACTCATCCGTACTTTGAAAAGCTGTCGCGACAAGAGCATCCGGCTAATGCGCGAAAGCACCTTGTCAGGGTGGTCTACCCAAAGCTTGATACAGGCCCAGATGTCATAATCATCTAGGTTGGCAAAGGCCCGGAGGTAGTTTGTATCTTGCTTGAAATCATCCATACTCACTTCCTTGGCCAAAAAGGTGTGTAGACTTGGGGGGGCAAACAACTCTTGGCCTTGTTGCACAAGTTGCTTGGCGCGGTTGATGAGCTGAATGAGCATCACATCAGCGCTGACATTAGTCTTGTGCAGATATACTTGCCAATACATCAGGCGGCGGGCAGTAAGAAAATTCTCGATGCTATAGATACCCTTCTCTTCTACCACTAGGGCATCATTGTGCAGCGCCAGCATTTTGATAATGCGGCTGGCACCGATTGTCCCCTCGGATACGCCGGTAAAAAATGAGTCTCGCTGGAGGTAATCCATCCGGTCGATATCGAGCTGGCTCGATACCAATTGGTGTAGAAAAGGGCGCGGATAACGACCCGTGAAAATATCGATAGTGAGTTGTAACGCCCCTTGATAGTGTCGGTTGAGAGCTTCCATCAGCTGGAGCGACAGGTATTCGTGAGGTACTCCCGAAAGGATGGTATGTTCCAAGGCGTGTGACATTGGGCCGTGGCCGATGTCATGTAGCAAAATAGCGATTTGTGCTGCCTCAAACTCTTGGTCAGAAACCTCATAGCCCTTGTGTCGGAGGGTATCGAGCGCAACTCCCATCAGGTGCATAGCCCCTAAAGCGTGATGAAAGCGGGTGTGTAGCGCCCCCGGATACACATAATCGGCCATCCCCAACTGCCGGATACGCCGCAGGCGCTGAAAATAGGGGTGTTCCAAAAGATCAAAGATCAAGTCGCTCTTGATATTGATAAACCCATAAACCGGGTCGTTGATTATCTTGCGCTTGTTGTAGGGTAATATCATACAGAAGGGGCTATGTATATTGCTCTCGAAAATACGTCATTTTTGAGCAAAAGGGCAAATTATACCAAGATTCACTTGGTTTGAGGGCTTTCAGTACATAGGTTTCCCCAACCAATTTTGACTGGGTATACTGTTCTTTTGATTGTAACAAGTTGGCATCATCACAGTATAGGGTGTGATGGCAACATAATTGCTGCCTTATTTGTACCACCCCTAAACCCTTCTTTGTAATGAACAAAATAATAGTGAAGCCCGAAAGCTTCAGGCCGCTATCAGGGTTTCACAAGAGGCCTGTCTTACTGCAGCCCAAGTAAAAGATTGGCCCTGTTGCTCAGCGACGAATTTAAACGCAGGCAGTACTTCAATGTGGCCAATGATGACCTTAATAGCTCTGCCAACAAAACTAATTTCAGCAACTTCTTGGCCGAAAAAACAGACAAGTAGCCCTCATCCAAACTAATCGTCTTGCCTCATCGTTTCAAAGAAGCATACCTTGATACAAACCACATTGATACAAACCACATTCCTTATCAAATCTCTGTCCCTCTATGAAAGCACTCTTATTCTCTGGTCTCTTGCTCTTGGCAGCCTTGAGCGCAAACGCCCAAACACAGCAACCTGTCTCTGACAGCCTCTCGCTCTCGCCCAAACGGGACAGTCTCGCCACCTCCCCCTCTAAGGATAGTGTACGCTACTCCTCTGGCTCGATACTCCTGCGCCAACAATCTACCACACACACCCTCACGATGCCCGAATACAAGGAGCACAACTCTCAGTATATCTATGGTAATGATGGGCGTGTTACGGGCGGAAGCACCAACTTTAAGGTTGGAAAAAAGAAGAAAAATTAAGCCCTCTCCCACTCCGCTGAGCATTTTGAAATTTTAGCTCAAAGAAAAGAGAGACTTCTTGTTGTTCCGGAGCTGTAGCTCCGGACTATTTTTCCATAAAGCTCCTGTGAGTCTTGATATACTTACTAATAGTACAGACTTGCCTGTGCCAAGAAGAGGCTCCACAAAATCACCATTGTCCCAATAAAAAAAGCCTCTCAAAACAATGTTTGAGAAGCTTTGTGATCCCTCTGGGGCTCGAACCCAGGACCCTCACATTAAAAGTGTGATGCTCTACCAACTGAGCTAAAGGATCAGACCTTTTTTCAATAAGAAGCGGAACTCAGTGCTTTTTTGATTGACTTTCGTTCCATTGGAGATTTTCAGAAAAAAAGCCTCTCAAAACAATGTTTGAGAAGCTTTGTGATCCCTCTGGGGCTCGAACCCAGGACCCTCACATTAAAAGTGTGATGCTCTACCAACTGAGCTAAAGGATCAGACCTTTTTTCAATAAGAAGCGGAACTCAGTGCTTTTTTGATTGACTTTCGTTCCGTTTGGGATTGCAAAGGTACGAAGGCTTTTTGAAAGTGCAAGCCCTAACAGGGCTTTTTTTAACTTTTTTCAAGGTCTTATCCTAACTCCCTCTTGCTCAAGATATTTTTTCAGCTCAGGAATTCCGATTTCATTGAAGTGAAAGATACTGGCTGCAAGCGCGGCATCTGCTTGAGCTTGTTGGAATACCTCTTTGAAGTGTTCGGGCTTTCCAGCCCCCCCCGACGCAATGATAGGAATGCTCAACAATTGGCTCAGGGCTGCGGTAGCTTCTAGAGCAAACCCGTTTTTAGTGCCGTCGGCATTCATTGCCGTAAAGAGGATTTCGCCGGCACCTCGCTCTTGTGCTTCTTTGGCCCAATCATTGAGGCGGCGGTCAATAGCTCTGCGCCCACCGTGAGTATGTACCCACCAGTGCCCATCGATGGCTTTGGCATCAATCGCCACAACGATACACTGTGCGCCAAAAGCTTGGGCTGCTTCGCTAATCAATTCGGGGCGATATACCGCCGCAGAGTTGATTGTCACCTTATCAGCTCCTGCATTGAGCAGTACCCATACATCTTCCACACTGCTAATGCCCCCTCCTACCGTAAAAGGGATGTTGATATGGGCTGCAATACGTTTCACCAATTCGGCCAGGGTCTTACGCTTTTCGTTGGTGGCCGTAATGTCCAGAAAGCACAACTCATCAGCTCCTTCCGCTGCATAACGGCTGCCTAGCTCCACAGCATCTCCGGCTACTACCAAGTTTTCAAACTGAACTCCTTTGACGGTCAGGCCGTCTTTAACATCCAAACAAGGAATGATTCTTTTTGTTAGCATAATATTTATTATCAACTTTAATGCCTAGCTACGCAATAAGGGGGCAAAAATACAGATATTTTGAAGCTATTTTAGTGTTGAGCAATTCACATTACAACAAAAGGTTTAAATTTGCCCCTAGCGTACCAAACTAAGCTGGCACTACGTTTGTGCTTATGTATGCGTATTGTGCCGGCAATTTTGCCAAGCATTTTTGTTGACAGAGAGATTCTATGAAACACCGCAAGTACTTCAAGTGGCTACCCCACTCTTTTGTTTTGTTTTTGATGGTTGGTACTTTGGGACTTACAGCCCCCTCTTGCCAACCTAATTATATCAAGGCGCGCAAACGCGGCGCTTCGTATGGTGGCGGCAGCACAGACAAATGGATTCCTAAAAAGCCTGCCAAGCGCGACCTGGCAGCCCCAACCGGTCGCAGACCACGAGGCAAGAAAAAATAGCTTGCTTTTTGTCGCTTTACTTTGTATGGCAGTTTCTTCCTGTTTTTTTTGATTTGTTATTGCTAATGACCATACCCACTCCTGCCCTGAAAAGCCGCAGGCTGCGCTTTTTTGCGGTCTGCTTTTTGGCACTATGGCTTGGGGCTAGCGCCTGCAAGCCTCAGCCCTACAAACGCCGCAAACCCCACAAGGTAGTCCCCAAAGGGAAGCGTATGCCTTGCCCCATCAAAGATTGCTAAGAACTTGTCTAAAATTCTCTTCATCGACACCAAAACGCTGATTTTTAGCCGCTACTTCGTGAAAAATGCTCGCCGTAGCCCTCCCACGATTAAAATCGTGGGCTAAACAAGCAAGCGCGTGCGCTTTTTGCCCTAGTACCAGCGCAAAAATCAGCTGTTTTGAGTGCCGCGCTGAAAATTTAGACAAAGCTCTAAGTACTTAGCAGGTACTGCACTGCCCCTATTCTGTTCCAAACTCTATCTTGGCCTTTGGGAAGAAGTATGAAAGGCTGTCGGCAGTACCTTGGGTCAGCGGGTTGCTGAATATCCATACGTGATTAAGCACTGGCATCTCCCTCAAAAACTCGGGCAATACCGTCAACTGGTTTTCGCTAATCCAGAGATTTTCTAGTTTTTTCAACTTGGTAAGACTTTGTGGCAAGGCAACAATCTCGTTCTTGTCAAGCATAAGCGTGCGCAAAGGTAAGGCCGCTAAGCGATCTACAGCCTCTACAAAATTTAGCTGAGGGTTGCGTACCAAGGCCAAGACCTCTAGGTTTTCTAGCTTCCCTATAGCTAATGGCAGGGTCTGTAATTTGTTAAAACTCAGATATAAGTCTTTGAGCTGCTTGAGCTGTCCAATACTTTCAGGCAAAGTCTCAAGAGCACAACCCTCCAGATGTAGCTCGCGTAGTTGGGGTAAGGCTGCCAAAATAGGCAAGACCTGTTCTAGGTCTATGGCTTCATTATAGCCCAGCCACAATACTTGTAGTTGTTGTAAGTCCTTAAAGCCTTCGGGCAAGGTCTTGAGATTGGTTTCGGCTAAAGACAACTGTTGAAGTTGGGGCAATTGTTGGAGTATAGCAACGGCCTGCTCGTGGTCTAGCTCGGTATTCAGCTCTAGGCTCAGTACTTGTAGATTGGTCAATTGTTTGAACTGCTCGGGCAGGGTCTTGAGTTGAGCACCTTCCAATTTGAGCTTGTGGACTTGTTGGGGCTTTTTGAGTGCGCTTTCGAGAGAGGCAAACTCCTCAGCCTTGTCAAGCGCCTTTTGGTCAAGTGTTGTGGTGCTTTTTTTGCCTTCGCAAGCAACTAAACATAGCCATAGCCCAAGGGCAATTACATTGTAAACAAGTATGGAGGGTGTTTTCATCAGGATTGATTGGTAAGTATGTTATTGCGAATTTGCTAAGAACAATCGTCAAACCAAAATGGTCATCAGGATTTTCCAGCATTTACTCGGCTGAAGGATTCATCGCATTTGAGCGCGTTGATCCTTGCCCGTTCTTTGTGCCCTTTGTAGTTATCCCCAAATCTTATGAATCTTGTTATAAAATGAGTACAACAACAAAAGCCAAAAATATCCAGTGGTATAACCTAGGGTACAGTGGCACGGTTTGTCAATGGAAGTGCAGGTCTGAAGTTGAAAAATTGTGAATCCCCTAGAGGCTTGCTATATTTGGCTTTTCAAAAATGGTATTCCAGCCTTTCCAAATGCGATTATTCAAAAAAATGATGAGAAAGTTTTTATTACAAGTAGCTCTGAGTCTACATTGCTTGGCGCTTGTATCCTTCCATAACCTCTTGGCACAAAACCCAGCCGAAAGCTATGTCGTAATGGTCTCTTTTGATGGCTTTCGCTATGATTATGTTGAGCAACACAACCTATCTAATTTCAAAAAACTCATCTCCGAAGGTACTGCTGCCGATGGTCTGATACCGGCCTACCCTTCCAAAACCTTCCCCAACCACTACAGCTTAGCCACAGGGATGCACCCCGGCACACACGGCATCATCGACAATACATTTTTTGATACCAAGCGCCAAGAAACTTACCGCATCAAAGACCGCGACAAGGTAGAAGACCCCTACTGGTATAGCGGCACACCTATCTGGACCTTGGCGCGCCAGCAAGGCCGCAAGTCGGCCTCGTTTTTCTGGGTTGGTTCAGAAATCAATGACCCCGAGCGCCAACCTAACTATTTTTATCGATACGATGGAAGCATCACCAATGAAGCCCGTATCCAGCAAGTAAAAGCTTGGTTTGAGATGCCCGCCCAAGAGCGCCCGCAAATCGTGATGTTGTATTTTTCTATTACTGACGAGGCCGGGCACAAGCACGGCCCCGAAAGTGAAGAACAGCGCCAAAGCCTAATAGAGGCAGACCGGCTGTTGGGGCTTTTGATGGAAGAGGTCAGCAGTATTGATTTGCCTATCAACTTGCTCATTGTCTCTGACCACGGGATGCTGCAAATGCCCAACCTACCCGAACACTTCATTGACTTAGCCTCCTTGGTAGACCTCAGCGAGGTAAGCGCTACCAGCAACAGCTTCCACGTACACATCCACAGTGATGAACGCAGCAAGCTCGAAAAAGTCTATGCCCAACTCCAAGCCCTACCCAAGGAATTGCCTTTCAAAAGCTATTGGAAAGCCGATATTCCGGCTCACCTCAATTACAACAACAACCCCCGCATTGGCGATATACTCGTAATAGCCAAAGCCCCATATTATCTAGGCGTAGGCGAACAAACACAGCACTGGCAAAAACGCCCGCTCAAAGGCCAACACGGCTATGATCCCTATGATTGCCCAGAAATGGTCGGGATATTTTATGCGTGGGGGCCTAATATACGCCAAAATCTCCGCATTCCAGCCTTCGAATTGGTACACGTATACCCGCTGGTGGCCAAGATTCTGAACTTGCAAATACCCGCCGATATCGACGGACGCATTGAGGTATTGCAAGATATTTACCAGCCTTACAAACCCTAACAACCGATAGCTATATGAAGATTGGGGGCATTGTTGAGCGCATAGGCAGCAGGCTGCCTATGCTTTTTGGGGCGCTGTGTTGGCTGCTCTGGGCAATGCCCTCTATCCAAGCTCAAGAGTCGCAACTACAAGGACAAGTCGTAGACGAGCAGTTGCAAGCCGTGCCCTATGCTGTTGTAGCAGTACAAGGCCTCAACCTACAAACCAATGCCGACTCCTTGGGGCGCTTTAGCCTGTCGGTGCCCGCCAATCAACCCCTCCGGCTACGGGTCAGCCGTGTCGGTTATCTGCCCCAAGAGCAGCTATTGCAGCTATCGACCGAGGAGGTGCGTATTTTACGTGTCCGTCTTCAGGCCAACGGTACACTGGCCGATGTTGTGGTAGAAGACCGCCGTCAAGACCTCGACACCCGCATTTCGGTATATACCATCGAGCCAGCTAGTTTGAGTCGGATGCCTTCGGCTTTTGGAGATTTCAATAAAATTCTGGCCACCTTGCCCGGCGTGGTCAGCAACAGTGAGCTATCATCAACCTATGCTGTGCGCGGCGGGAGCTTTGAGGAAAACTTGGTCTATGTCAATGATATCGAAACTTATCGTCCACAGCTAGTCAGCGCCGGACAACAAGAGGGCTTGAGCTTTATCAACCCCGACTTGGTGCAGCAAGTCCAGTTTTCTGCCGGTGGTTGGGAAGCAGCCTACGGAGACCGGCTGGCCTCTATGCTCAATGTCAATTACTTGGTCCCTAAAGAATGGGGAGGCGGGCTGACCTTAGGGCTGCTAGGAGCCAATGCACACATCAAAGGAGTAGGCCGTAACCGCCGCTTTTCCTTTGTGGCTGGTGTGCGCCACAAAGATGCCCGATACCTGTTGGCGACCCTGCCTGTAGAAGGAGAGTATTTTCCCCGGTTTACGGATGTTCAAGCGTTTGCTACCTACCAAATAAGCGCTCATACACGCCTACAGTCCTTAACGGCTTATGCCCAAAACCGCTACTTCCTAGAACCTTCTAATGCACGCACTGACTTCGGTACAACCCAGCAGGCTTTCAGCCTACAAGTGGCTTTTGAAGGCAGCGAGGTTGTACAGTATGATGTTTGGCAACAGGCCTTCCAGCTCGAACATCGCTGGAACGAACGTTATACCAGTAGCTGGATTCTATCAGGCATCAGCACCCTAGAGCGCGAGTATTTTGATATCGAGGCGGGGTATCGCCTGTCTAATTTGGTTATTGATGGGTCGGGAGGCAACCGGCTGGCCAACAGTCGCGATATTGGCACAGAATACCAGTCGGCACGCAACCGCTTTATAGCCCTGATGGGTAGTCTCGAATGGCGAAACATATGGCGCATCAACCAACAACAAAAACTACAATGGGGGGCAAAATATGGCTACGAGCAGATTTCGGACGTATTTCGAGAGTTTGGCTTTTTGGATTCGGTGGGCTTTGTTACCCCGCGCCGTAGTGTAGATGTAACAAATGTGTTTGCGGTATCGCGTTGGAGCGCCTACCTCCAGCATACCCTCAGCTGGGGCACTCGCCAGCAACACCTGCTCGACTATGGTCTGCGCCTGACTCGTTGGGGCTTAAACGACGAATGGCTCTTCAGTCCTAGGTTTCAGTACGCTTTCTTGCCCGATTGGCAGGGTGAATGGGCGCTAAAATTGGCTACTGGAATGTATGCGCAACCACCTTTTTTTAGAGAGTTACGCAATAACGAGGGAACACTAAACCTCTCGCTAAGAGCACAAAAATCTTGGCACTTTATTGTAGGTGCTGAAAGCGTATTTGAACTATGGGGGCGCAGCTTCAAATGGACCGGCGAGGGCTACTACAAATACCTCTGGGATGTAGTACCTTATGATGTAGAAGATGTGCGAATCCGCTATTTTGCTCAAAACAGCGCCACAGCCTATGCCCTAGGCGCTGATTTTCGCGTGAGTGGGGAGTTTGTGCGTGAAGCGGTCTCTTGGTTTAGCTTAGGGATTTTGAGTACACGCGAAAACATCGCCGGCGACGGACGTGGATACATTCGTCGCCCCACTGACCAACGGCTGACTTTTGCGGCTTATTTCGAGGACTATATCCCCAAAGCTCCTACTTGGCGCGTAAATTTACATATGATTTTGGGTACAGGCCTGCCCTTTGGCCCTCCCCAGCGCCCTGAGTTTCGGGCGGCGCTCAATGCCCCTTGGTATCGCCGAGTAGATTTGGGCTTTTCCAAGACTATCTTGCACAAACAATACCTCGAATCCTTAGCCATAGGGCTGGATGTGCTCAATGTGCTGGGGACTCCCAATACGATTTCTTACACGTGGGTACAAGACACCGACCGTCGCCAATATGCCGTCCCTAACCGGCTGTCTACCCGCTTTTTGAACTTTAAGGTCTTGGCCAAATTTTGAGACAGTAGCCTGCTTTGCCGAAAATATATAGCTGATTTTCATTACTTTAGATAAGTTTGGCACAAGTATCGCAAGGAAGCCTTCGGAATCTATCGTTTTTTTCGCATTTTTGTTATCCGCAGCAAAAACCTACACCAAAATAAAGTAGAAGGAAAGAGATGCCAACCAATGTATTTATTGTGCAAAAAGATCATCATACCATCTGGGAAACCTGCTTACAGGAGATAAAGGCACATATTGACGACACAGCCTTTAGTACTTGGTTTGAGCCAATAGTGCCCGTGCAACTGAAAGATGATGTATTGACAATTCAGGTGCCGAGTATGTTTTTTTATGAATGGATAGAAGGTAATTATGTCGTATTGCTGCGCCGCGCCCTCGACAAAGCCATCGGTGAAACTGCCCGTTTAGAATATACCCTCGAAGACACCACGACAGACAAGCCTAACCCCAACCGTCTGTTTGGCGTAGGAAACCAAGGAAATCCCTATTTTCCGCAAGGATCGGCCAAAGCACCACACCCCAAAACACCTACTTTTAATGGTGGTGGATATATCCAACAACAGCAACAACAACAAGCCTATGTAGGCCAACAAAGCATTCGTAGCCACCCACTCTACGCACAGTTTCAGCTTAATCCTGAATATACTTTTGATAGTTTTATCGAAGGAGACTGCAACCGCCTAGCACGCTCTGCCGGGGTGGCTGTAGCCGAACGCCCAGGTGTAACGGCTTTTAACCCCTTGATGCTATATGGCGGTGTAGGGTTGGGCAAAACACACTTGATGCAAGCTATCGGCAATTACATCCGCAAACACCACGGCGAAAAGCAAGTGTTCTACGTCTCTTCCGACAGGTTCACCAACCAGTTTGTAATGTCTATCACCAACAACGACCTGCAAAGTTTCAATAACTTTTATATGGGGGTGGATATTTTACTAATTGACGATGTCCAGTTCTTTTCAGGAAAAGACAAAACACAGGAGATTTTCTTCCACATATTCAACCACCTTCATCAGTCGGGCAAGCAAATCATTATGACGAGCGATCGCCCACCTAAGGAGCTTAAGGGCTTGGAAGACAGGCTTTTATCTCGTTTTAAGTGGGGCTTAACCGCCGATCTCAAGCAGCCTGACTTGGAGACGCGTATGGCCATTATTCACAAAAAGATGCAAAGCGAGTCTACAGAGATGCCCGATGAAGTAGTGGAATATTTGGCCAACAGTATTGACAGCAATATCCGCGAATTAGAGGGGGTAATGACCTCCCTTACTGCTCAGGCTTCGCTCTACCAATGCCCCATTACCTTGATGATGGCCAAAAATGCTGTCCAGCAGATTGTACAAAACGGTGGCGATCGCGAGCTCAGCATCGACGAAATCCAACAAGCCGTAGGCGAATACTTTGGGATCAGTGTGGAGGATATGAAGTCCAAAACCCGTAAAAAAGAGATTGTCATTGCCCGACAAGTGGCAATGTTTTTTGTAAAAGAACACGCCAACAGTTTCTCGCTCAAATCTATTGGTTATCACTTTGGCGGGCGCGATCACAGTACGGTCATCCACGCTATCCAAACCATCAACGACTACATCCAAACCCGCACGGATGTCCGTACTTATGTGGACGAGATTCGTCAGAAATTGAAGAGCTTGTAAGGCCTGGCCTTTGAGCCTGTAGAATGACCCTGACAGTGTTGAATACACCGTCAGGGTTGTTTTTTTAGGATAAAAACTGCTTGCGCAAGGTCAGCTTGCTAAACTTGCCGGTAGCCGTCAGGGGGATTTCGCTCACAAACTCGATGCGGTCGGGCAATTGCCACTTGGCAAACTTCGCGCTGAGGTGGGTCAGCAAGCCCTCTTTGTCGGGTTGTTTGCCTTGCTTGAGCACCACTACCAACATCGGACGCTCACCCCATTTTTCGTCCGGAATGCCGATGGCAGCGGCCATCGATACGTCTGGGTGTCCCATGGCGAGGTTTTCCATATCGACAGAGCTGATCCATTCGCCGCCTGACTTGATGAGATCCTTGGCGCGGTCTACGATTTCCATGTAGCCATATTGGTCGATGGTAGCCATGTCGCCAGTGTCGAACCACCCATCCGCATCGACGGAGGGCTTGTCGTCGCCATAGTAGGTATGCACTACCCAATTGCCCTTGACCAACAAATGCCCGACAGACTCGCCGTCGCGGGGTTGCTCCTTCCCTTGCTCATCCACCACCTTGATGTCTACCCCAAAAACAGGCCTACCCTGCTTGATACGGTAGCGAAACTGCTCCTCTTC
Source organism: Eisenibacter elegans DSM 3317 (assembly GCF_000430505.1). Lineage (NCBI taxonomy): Bacteria > Pseudomonadati > Bacteroidota > Cytophagia > Cytophagales > Microscillaceae > Eisenibacter > Eisenibacter elegans. Next base: position 321,533 of record NZ_KE387153.1, read on the forward strand.
GGGGAGGTTTTTGAGCTGGGGTACGGCACGGTTGATGGTTCCGAGCGGGCTCATTTCGGTCATTCCCCAAGCATGTAACAAGTCCGCTTGGTGCTTTTCTTTGAAAGCCCTCAGCATAGAGGGTGGCGCTGCCGAGCCTCCCACGACCACGTCGCGGAGGCTGCTCATCGTTTTTTGGTGGGTGTCGGCATATTCGAGCAAGGCAGTCCACACAGTGGGCACGCCAGCAGCGGTATTGACTTGGTAACGCTCGATAAGCTCATAAATAGCCTCTCCGTCCATCCGTTTGCCGGGCATAATCATCGTAGCACCTGTGATGGGGGCTGCATAGGCAATGCCCCAAGAGTTGGCGTGAAAGAGTGGCACTACCACCAAGATAGTATCGCTGGCCGTAAGCCCGAAGGCATCGGGCAGGCTGACAGCATAGGTGTGTAAGAGGTTGGACTTGTGGGTGTAGAGCACGCCCTTGGGGTTGCCCGTAGTACCGGAGGTATAGCAGAGCGAGGAGCCGCTGTTTTCGTCAAACTCAGGCCACGCAAACTGCATGGGTTCGGCAGCCAACAAGGTTTCGTAACAATAGACATTGGGCAGGGCTGTTTTGGGCATCGTAGCCTCTTCGGTCAAGACGATGTAGCCCTTTACCTTAGGAAAATGGCTGTGCAACCCTTCGATGAGGGGCCAAAAGATGGGGTCGATGAGGATGTATTGGTCTTGGGCGTGGTTGATGATATAGATCATCTGCTCGTGTGAGAGGCGTGGGTTGATGGTATGGCAGATAGCCCCTTGGCCTGAGATGGCATACCAAGCCTCTAGGTGGCAGTGGGTGTTGAGGGCAATGGTGCCGACACATTGGCCGTGGCTGATGCCTAGTTTGGCGAGGGCGTTGGCAAACTGCTGCGCACGTCGGTAGATGGTCTCGTAACTATGGCTGACGATTTGGTCGTCTTCTACGCGGCGGGTAATGACTTGCTGCTGTGGGTGGTATTTGGCTGCAAAGGCCAAACATTGCGCCAAATTGAAGGGCGTGTTTTGCATGCTGAGCATAAAATTTCCGTTTAGTGTTTTTGGGTAGATTAGAAAATACTATGTTTGCTTGTTAAGTCTGTTCAAGATACGCATTTTAGCCAAGCTGTTTTGTGTTTTCAGTATAAAAAACAGCCTTTGACCTTGATTAAGCACCTGCTTATGCCTGATATTCAACTCTCTATCGTCAGCCCTGTATACCGAGGAGCCTCCCTAGTAGCGCCGCTGGTCAGCCGTATTACCGAAGCTGTAAGCTATATTACGGAGTCTTTTGAGATTATCTTGGTAGACGACGGCTCTCCGGACGACTCCTGGGAGGCCATCCGTGCGGCCTGCCAAGCCAACCCCAAGGTACGAGGAATACAGTTGAGTAGGAATTTTGGGCAGCAGATGGCCGTTAGTGCGGGGCTGCGCTATGCCAAGGGAGTTGTAACGGTGATTATGGATGCTGACTTACAGAACCCTCCTGAGATGATTCCGTCGCTGTATCGGGAGATAGAGGCGGGCTACGATATTGTGTATACAACGTCTACACGCCGCAATCACTGGCGGGATGAGCTTTCGTCGAAGTTGTTTTGGTGGGTATTGATTCGGGTGTTGAAGGTCAATATTATCCCTAACCAACTGATGCTAAAAGCGTTCAGTAGGCGGTTTTTGGCGCACTACAACAGTTATGATGAGCGCGTGCGGGTAGTGGCAGGTATTACGCACGACATTGGGCTAAAGCATACTGTTTTGGAGGTGGAGAACCAACGCCGAACGCAGGGCAAAGGTAATTACAGTTTTTTTAAGCGTTTTCACCTGATGTTGGACATTATTTTGGCGATGACCAATAAGCCTTTGGAGTATCTTATCAATATCAGCTTGTTTGCGGTGATGCTTAGTGTGGCCGTTGGGAGTTGGAACTTGGCAAGTTATCTGCTTTATCCTGATGTGCCGCCGGGGTATACGACCTTGTTGGTTTTTGTTTCCTTTTTTGGCAGTCTGAATTTGCTTATCTTGGGCATTATGGGGCGCTACTTGTCCAATATTTATATCGAGGTGCGGCATCGCCCTGTATTCTTGGTGCAACAATCAATCAATATCCATGATGAATGAGATTATCAAAAAGCAGTTGGAGGCATATCAGCCCAACTTTTTGAAATATGGCGACAGCCCCAAAGGTACTTTCCAAAACAATACTACGACACAGTATGAGCGCTTTGAGCAGTTGTTGGCACCGCTTTTGCGCATCAAGCCTGAGGGTTTTTCGATTTGTGATATTGGCTCAGGGGTTTGTGATTTGCACCAATATTTGTTGCAAAAAAACATTGCACACGAGTATACGGGCATAGAGATAGTGCCGGAAATGGTGGCCACCGCCCAAGAAAAGTATCCCGAGATTACCCTGATGAATGTGGATATTACTTCGGAGGAAATTCCACAAAGGTTTGATTTTGTGGTGATTAGTGGAACACTCAACATTCTGGGCAGCGTGGCTGCTGATGCGTGGGAAGAGTTTGTGTATCAGTTGGTGCAAGCGGCGTTTCACCTTTCTACCATTGGCTTGTCGTTTAATGGTTTGACGACCTACAGTACTTTTAGGGCTGAGGATTTGTATTATTTGTCTCCTGAGCAGACCTTTGGTTTTATTCAGCGCAAGTTGAGTCGTTTTTGTACACTCAATACTGCCTCGCCGTTGTTTGAGGTTTCTTATGCTGTTTTTCAGCCTAGTTTTATGGCTACACAGTATGCGCATCCTGACTTTAAGAAATACTTTCCTGATGCCTGAGCCGCGTACATTGGTATATGGAAACCGTGCGTTGGGGATACTGAAACGCTTTTTGGAAAGCCCTTTGGTGGCTTCTGTTGAAAGTTGGTTGTTGCCGGGCAGTGTTTGTTTTTCAGTACCGTTTTTGTTTTTGGATTTAGGGAAGCGCGTCTACTTTTATGATATTGGCCATCAGGCTATTGAGGATATTGAGATACAATTGGAAGCTTGTCCTAACACAGGGGTTTTGCTGGTCAATTATTATGGCCAAGCTTGGCCTAAGGAGCTTGTAGCGCGTTTGCGTCCGCATACTCCTTGTTTGATAATGGATGCTTGCTTGTCAGTGCCTGATTTCTCGGATTCTGAGATTGCCAATACGGCTGACTTGGTGCTTTTCAGTACTGGACAAGGGAAGGTGCTCAGTATTGGGCAGGGCGCGTTTGGGTTGTTGCCTTTGGCCAAAGCACAAACTTTGGAGATGAAGCCTCTCCTTGAAACACAAAGAGCAGCGGCTTCAAAGGTCTACTACCAACTAGATAACTACTGGAAAGGTGTTGTTAAGGGGACTCATTCATTCAACTACCAACTATTTGAGTCTATTGAGATTTGGGTTGATACAGGGGTTGATTGCGATATCACCCTTTATCAAGCTATTGTATCTGAAAAACTACCTGCTATCCTCGCACACAAAGCCACCCTTAATCAGCTGTACCGTCAGGAGTTGCCCTCTCCTTGGCAAGTATCGTTTGCGTCAGATATTTGGCGCTATCACCTATTAGTAGACAAGCCCGCTGTATTGCTAGAAGCACTTTTTGGTGCAGGGCTTTTTGCTAGTAATCATTATGCCAATGCGCAAGCGTATCTTTCACCCCAATCGCCCAACTTGCCTTACAGCAACCAAGTAGCCGCACATATTGTCAATCTTTTTAATGACCCTGCTTATACTGAAGCGCAGGCACTTCAAACGTGTCAGGTTATCAAAAAACTATTTGACACAGGACAAATACAACCTATTGAGCTGAATATCACCTTATGAAAGTAGTCATCTTACAGTCAAATTACCTTCCTTGGAAAGGCTATTTTGACCTTATTCAGGGCGCTGATGCGTTTGTGTTTTATGACTGTGTGAAATACACCAAAAATGATTGGCGTAACCGCAATATCATTTATCCCAAAAACGGCAAGCAATGGTTGAGCATTCCGATTGCAGCACAAGCTACCCGCCTTGCCATCGATGAGGTACTGATTACTGACAAACACTGGCAGACACAGCACTTTAAGTCGCTGTATTATGCGTATAAAAAAGCGCCTCATTTTGCACAATTAGAGGCTTTGATGATTGATTATTTGCAAGAAAAAGCTTGGACACACTTGTCTACACTGAATCAGTATTTGATTCGGTATATCAGCCAAAAACTGGGCTGTAATATACAGTTTTATAATGCGCGCAGCTTCCCTCTTGAAGGCTTGGATAGAGTAGAACGCCTATTGGTAATTTTGGAACAACTCAAAGCCGATACCTATATCTCGGGACAAGCCGCCCGTCAGTACCTCGATGGTCAAGAGCGGTTGTTTGAGGCCAAGGGCATCGATTTGGTGTATAAGACATACCCCAATTACCCCCAATACAAACAACTGGCTACGCCTTTTGAACAAGGGGTGTCGATAGTGGATATGATTGCACATTTGGAATGGAGTGAAATCCCTGCTTATATTTGGCTATGACAACAGCTACCAAAAATATACTTGTACTTGGTGCCGGCTTTAGTGGCTTGGCCGCAGGATTGACCCTGGCAGAGGCAAAAACACCTACTCATATTGTAGAGAAAAGCACTCACGCGGGCGGGCTTTCCCGCACACTTGAGGTAGACGGGGTGAAGTTTGAGCTAGGGCCGCATATCTACTTTGACAAAGACCAAGATGTATTGCGGTTTTGGGAATCGCTTTTGCCCGCAGGTCAACTGCGTACCTACACCCGCAACAACCGCATTTTTTATCAGGGTAAATACATCCACTCGCCACTCAACCTTTGGAATGCTTTTGTCAAGCTGGGGCCACTAAAAGTGGGGGCTTTTTTGTCAAGCTTTGCTGGTGCTAAGCTTAGCCGCCGCCCTATCAACTCTGCCGAGGACTGGGTAAAGGCCAATTTTGGTGCAGCGCTGTTTGAGCACTTTTTCAAGGTTTATAATGAGAAAATCTGGGGGTTGGACTGTAGCGAAATCTCGCCCAACTGGGCAGGGCAACGCATCAAATCTTCGCTCTCGACGATGGTGGTCAAATCGCTGACCAAGGACAAAGACTTTATCATCAAGACCTTTTCTTTTCCTGATGGTGGCTCTGAGCGACTGGTAGCGGCTCAGATGGAGCGGTTATCAGCCTCGCCCGATGTGCAAGTTCGTACGGAAACTACAATAACCCGACTGATGCCGGTAGCGGATGGTTTTTTGGCGGATTTTAGCACTGGCGAACGTAATGTGCATTTTACCGATGTTATCAGTACGATTCATCTCAATGCCTTGGGCGAGATATTGGTATTGCCCGAAGCGCAGTCTGAACAATTACAACAGGCAGTGGCTTCGCTTCAATATCGTCATCTTGTATTGGTCAACTTGGTGTTTGAAAAAGAAGCTGTTAAAACCTTTCGAGAGCATTGGATAGACATTCACGACCCTGCCGTCAAGGCACTTCGGGTAACTAATTTTGGGAATTATGATTTTGGTTTGGCCAAGGCCAATAAAGTAGGCGTGGGTTTGGAGTACAACTGTTTTGATACGGATGAAATTTGGCATCAAACAACCCAAGATATTCTGCAACAAGCACTGGCTGACTTGCAGTATATGGGCTTGACACAGTCGCAGCCGCTGGGCTTTGAGATAGTCAAAATCCCCCAAGCCTATCCCATTTACTTCCGAGGGTATGAAGAATACACGAGCACAGTTTTTGATATTTTGGGTCAGATTCCTAGGTTACACCTTGCCGGACGTAACAGTATGTACAAGTGGAACAATATGCACCACTCCGTAAAAACAGGTATTTTGGCCGCTCAAAATGCTCTAGGAGCCACTCACGACCTGTTTGCCGTCAAAGGGATGGTTGCCATTGGTAAAGACTCGGATTAACTAATCACTTCCACACTTATGTCTCAAGCATTCCAACTCATCGACGGTATCAAGTGCTATGCTCCGGCATTGGCAGCTGAAAATGATGGTTTTTTTGCGGAAAGTTTTCAGTTGTTGTACGAAGTAGAAGACCGTAACTTTTGGTTTGTTGCCCGCAATCAAGTGATTCAACATTTGTTTGGCAAATATGTGGGTACAGGAGCGGCTTCGGTATTGGAGATAGGCTGTGGGACGGGTTATGTGCTGGCTGGCTTAGAAAAACGCTTTCCCAAATATCAGCTGAAGGGTTCTGAAATACACCTCGAAGGCATTAGGTTTGCCCAAAAGCGGCTTCCTTCTGTAGCATTTATTCAGCTTGATGCTACGTCAATGCCTTTTGAAGATGCTTTTGAGGCTGTGGGCGCATTTGATGTCCTCGAACACATCAGCGACGATGAGCAGGTGCTGCGGGAAATTTTCAAGTCGCTCAAACGCGGAGGGCACTTGGTACTTAGTGTGCCACAATATCAGTTTATGTGGAGTGTGGCCGACGATATTGCCTTTCACAAACGCCGCTACCACCGCAAAGAGCTACACCGCAAACTCACCCAAGCGGGCTTTGAGGTCAAATATCTGAGTGCTTTTGTCTTTACGCTCTTCCCTCTGATGTATTTTTCGCGGATAGTACGGGGAAAGTACCGACACCGTGCCTTGAGCAAGGACGAAATCCTCCAACTGAGTATGCAGGAGCTAAGGCTTCACCCGCTGCTCAATCGCGTATTTTCAGGGTTAATGCGCTTGGATATCGGGTTGATCCGTCTGGGTATTTCACTCCCTTGGGGAGGCTCTCTCATTGCTGTAGCAAAAAAACGATAACTGATGAATATCCGCATTCCTTTTAACAAGCCCTATCTCACGGGCAAAGAGACGGCTTACATCCAAGAGGCGGTGGCTTCGGGTAAGATTTCGGGCGATGGACTGTTTACAGCACGTTGTCATCGTTTTTTTGAGCAGCGCTATGGCTTTGCCAAATGCCTGCTGACGAGCTCCTGCACGGATGCGCTGGAGATGGCCGCTATCTTGCTCGACATACAGCCCGGCGATGAGGTCATTGCTCCTAGCTATACTTTTGTCAGTACGGTCAATGCGTTTGTGTTGCGTGGGGCGCGGATTGTCTTTGCAGACAGTGGGGCGGAGCACCCCAACTTGGATGTATCGACGGTAGAGGCGCTCATCAGCCCTAAGACCAAGGCCATCATTGTGGTACACTATGCCGGAGCGGCCTGTGATATGGATGCGGTGATGGCCTTGGCCGAAAAATATCGGCTTTGGGTGATAGAGGATGCCGCACAGGCTGTTGAGAGCTTTTACAAAGGCCGTCCCTTGGGAAGTATCGGGCATTTGGCTGCTTTTTCGTTTCACGAAACCAAGAATATCATTTCGGGTGAAGGCGGAATGTTGGTCATCAACGACAGTCGGTTTGCCAACCGCGCCGAGATTATCCGTGAAAAAGGCACCAACCGCTCGCAGTTTTTTAGGGGAGAAGTGGATAAGTATGGCTGGGTGGACATTGGCAGCTCGTTTTTGCCCTCAGACATCATCGCGGCTTTTTTGTATGCACAGTTGGAGTGCCTGGAGGATATTCAGCAAAAGCGGTTACAGCTTTGGCAAGCTTATCAGGAGGCCTTACAACCCCTTGCAGATGCGGGAAAGCTACAGCTCCCTACCCTGCCCCCCAGTGCTAGTAATAATGCCCATATGTTTTATGTGCTTTGCAACAACCTAGAAGAGCGTAGCGCCCTCATCGAAAGCCTGAAAGCGCAGGGTATTTGGGCCGTGTTTCATTACCTCTCCTTACACCGCTCGCCTTATTACCACTCCAAACACGATGGCCGCCCCCTCCCCCATTGCGACCGTTATGCGGATACACTCCTGCGGCTACCGCTGTTTTATGAGCTAAGCCAAGAGGGTTTGGGAGAAGTTGTACATCATATTTACCAATACTATGCTTGAGATTTTGGGGTATTACTTGACTTTTCTGCTGCTGCTGCTTTGGTCTTGGGGGCTGGGATGGGTGCTCTGCCGCTGGCTGCGCATCCAAGGGGAGCACACACCCTGGGATGCTTTTTTGCGTATTTCCTTGGGTATCAGTGTCAGCATTACTGTTTTTGCTTTGTTGCAAACTTGGGGGCGAACGATGATGTTGGGCGGACTGGTCGCCCTAGTGTTGGCGTACTTGCCGAGGAAAAATGATACTCAGCAGTTTGCTCAAAAGCCGCTTAAAGACGAGCTCCGGCAACTATCTATGGCCGTATTTTGGGGAAGCGTTTTTTTTGTGTTGTATGCTTATTTGGCACAAGCTTTTGATACACATTGGGCTTTACCACACGAAGACTATGTATTCTATGCCAAGGCGGCCAACCATTTGTTACAAACAAAGACTGAAGGACATCTGCTCCAAAATCTCTCCAACCCCTCGTGGAGTCCCTATCACTATGCCGACCTTTGGTTGGTGGCCTTTTGCAAATACTGGAGTAGTCGGCTGCTGAGTCTGTACCATCTGGTGGTGGTGAGTTTTGCCTTGTTGACACTTTTGTACTACTTGGGCTTGTGCAGCATTTTGCAGTGGTTACAGATTCCGCCTTTTTATGCCTCTGCTTTGGGCTTTTTGAGTTTGTGGATTAGTTGTGTTTGGTTTCCGTTTTATGCTGCACTGCCCTTGATGGCAGAGGTGGGGGTATTTACGACTACCGCTTGGAGTATGCCCAAGTTGTTGTGGATTTATGTTTGGGTATGTGCTGCTGTGGTGTTTTGTTTGCAAAGGGAATTTAGGCGTGTTTTTTATGTATTGATGATTCTACCCTTTTATTACACCCCGACAGCCCCTGCCGTATTTGTGAGTTTGGGTTGCTGGCTCTTGTGGGGGCTATATTTCCAACAAATCAATGCTAGCGCCTTTGTCAAAAAAACCTTGGTTCTCTGTCTGGCGGCAGGGTTCATTGGTTTGTTCTATTACCTACTCTCGCCCAAGGTACAGAGTGAGCAAGTAGGTGTCATTTGGGGCGCAGGTCGGACGGGGGTGAATATTTTTGTGGGTAGTATGTTTCGACTAGGGGTGCTGTATCTGCCTTTTGTGCTGGTGGGGTGGTTGTGTTTGCCCAAACAAATAATGTTTGGCAGGCAAGTATGGGCGTTTTATGGCGTATTTGGCTGGTTGTGTCTCAGTGGTTTGTTGGCTTGGGCCGTTTTTAACAAGCAAGTGAATGCCTTGCAGTTTTTGACCAATGTCGCCACTCCTGTACTTCACATAGGTTGTTTTATGGTCTTGTGTTATGGGTTTTGGTGGGCTGCTAGCCGCTCCCAACAACTCCTTGCGGGGCTGGTATTGGGCTTGAGTGTGGGTTTGGGAGTTTATCAATTTTTGCAAATACCCCAAAGGCATCAACCCTATAACCCCGGCTATGTCAGCATCGTGCGAAAACATATGGAAGGCCTCCCCCATCACGCCGGAGTGGCGTGGAAATCCCCCTCAAGTTATGCCACCCCGCTATTAGCTCCTGACATCATCACGCTTGGGCAACACCTAAACTTATGGACAGACCGAGCACATATCACAGACTTGTCCGTGTTTGATATCCCGGTCGATCAGCCGCCAGGCGGTCACTTTGCGCACGTATACAGGCAGGCGCTCCACGCTTCTCGGTTTTATAAGTATGTACAAGCTCATCAAGAAGAGACGCGCCCCGTAGCGGCGTTACAGTTGGACTTTATCCGCCAGTACAAGATTCAGTATGGCTTTGTGCAGGCGAGTGCTGAGTTGCCTCCTCTGATTGAGTCTTACGTTCGGGAAAGCTATACTGACCCTGTCAGTGGTGAGCGCCTTGTATTGTTTCGATAAAAAACAATTGCTTATGATGCCCATTTCTCGTCGACACCTAATTTGCGGCAGTTATTACTTTCATAACGAAGCCGGTGAACGTGTCTATGCCGGAAGGATGCCTCATTATGGGTTTAGGCTTTGGCTGCCCAAAACTTGGGCTTATAATGCCTTGGTGCTGTTCCAGTTGGTGCTACACGCTGTTTCGGTAGTGGTGGCGCTATTGGCTTATGTTTTGTGTGCCCCGAAAGTGGGTTTATTGGGCGGCTTTTATGGGGTACCTGCTTAGCACTTACACAACTATTTGGGTATTATGGTTGTTGCCTGAGCGTTTGGCTACCAGTTTATTGATTTTCTTTGTGTTCGGCTATGTGCGTTATCAACAAACACAAAAGCTCAGTTGGCTATTTTGGGCTTCCTTTTATTTGGCGTGGCTGACAGCATTAAAACCGTATTTTGCCCTATTATACCTCGTTATTGGATTAGGCTTTATATGGCAAACATCGTTGGGATTGGCAGGCAGTTATACAAAAAACAATGCTGACAGCGCTTGTACTGCTGATACTCCTTATACCTTGGGGGTGGCGTAATTACCAAGTAGTGGGGCAATGGTTTTTTACAAGTTAATACCCGTGCAGGATACGCACATACCTAAGGTACTTCGATGATGACTTGGAGCCCCTACGGATATGCGCTGGTCTTTTTTCCGCTGATACTAGGGTCTTCGGAATGGCGATTTTTGACACAGGCTCTCCCCCTAATGCTGCTTTGGTCGGTTTTTACGGTTCACTTTCTTGCAAACTACTTCTTGCACAAAGGCCATAATAGCTGACAATTATCATCCCAAAAATTCGAAAAAAGCCGTATCTTTGCCCATACACAAACAAAGTGCTTATACAAGCCTTTTGTTAAAGTGTAATCAGGTATTAGGTTTACACTTTTTTTGACTATTCCACAATGACAAGCTTAAATCAACATACACCCAAAGGTATCACTTGGTGGAAATGGATGAGCATCGCGCTACTGTTATACACTGTTATCGCTGGGATGACCTTCCGGGTGCCCGATTTGCCCATCATCTACGAAAGCATCCGTAATCTCTATTTTCACGTACCGATGTGGTTTGGGATGATATTCATCTTCACTGCCTCTATGGTAGGCGCTATCCGTTATCTGCGTAGCAATGATATACGACACGATTGGCTTTCGGTTACCTCGGCCAATGTTGGGATGTTTATGGGTATCCTTGGCCTCGTAACTGGTATGATATGGGCTCAATACACTTGGGGCAGCCCTTGGCACAATGACCCCAAGCAGGTCGGGTCGGCTGTTTCCTTGCTCATCTATGCTGCCTACTTTGTGTTGCGCGGCTCCCTACAAGACCCCCAACGCCGCGCCAAAATTTCTGCTGTGTATAACCTATACGCCTATGCCCTACTTATTCCGCTGTTATTCATCCTCCCTCGAATGACAGACTCGATGCACCCTGGCAATGGTGGTAACCCAGGTTTCAACTCCTACGACCTCGACAGCCGCATGCGAATGGTCTTTTATCCCGCTGTTGTTGGTTGGACACTCTTGGGTGCTTGGCTGGTAGATCTCCAAATTCGTATGCGAAAGCTAACTGCCCGCCGCCAAGCAGCGAAGGTATTCCAACAAAAACCTTCTTTAGCCAAAATCAACGAATAACCCACTCAACTCATTAACCCTATGTACACCAAACACAAGATATATACCCTCTTAGCCGCACTACTACTCTTCGTCAGCGCCCCCACAAAGCTCGTAGCCCAAACCAAACTCGATAGCCTGATGGTTTCTGACGGTAAATTATATGTAGTCGCTGCCGTTTTTGCTCTTGTAATGATAGGCTTTTTTGGCTATCTCATTCAAATAGACAGAAAGTTGCGCCGCCTTGAGCGCGAAGCAGAAGACTAATCCAGCCAACCACAAAACCCGAATTACTATGAAAATCTCTCATATCATCGTCTTGGTCGTGATTGCTGTTGTTATTGGCATCATTGTCTCTACTACCGGCAACGCCAGCCAGTATGTAACCTTTAGTGAAGCCAAAGCGCTTGCAGAGCAAGGTCGCAACAACCAAATCCACGTAGTTGGTACGCTCCAAAAAAACGAAATGGGCCAAATCGTAGGCATGCACTATGACCCTATCAAAGACCCCAACTACTTTGAGTTTATCTTGATAGACAATGATCAAAAACCCCAGCGCGTGGTCTATAGCAACCCTAAGCCGGCAGACTTCGAGCGCTCGGAGCAAGTAGTGATTATTGGCAAAATGGTCGGTGAGAAAAAAGATACTTTCCTCGCCTCTAAAATCCTGATGAAGTGCCCCTCTAAATACCAAGAAAACGAATTCGAAATCAAAGAAGCCAGCATCAAACCCTAGTGCTCCTTATTACGTATTAAAAGCCCTATAACCTAGGGCTTTTTCTATTGATGATTGACGATGTCAGATTGACGATTTAATCGTAAATCATATATCGTAAATCATAAATCCCAAATCATACATCGTAAATCGTAAATAAAAATGAAACATCTTTTTGCTTGGTTGTTTTTAACCCTCCTTCCCCCTTCGCTGCTATCCGCCCAGCAAGCTGAGATGATTTTTTTACATATCAATGATGTGTATGAAATTGGTGGTGTGAGCGGAGGACAATACGGCCATTTGGCTCGTGTGGCCGCTCTCAAACAACAACTCCAAGCACAAAACCCACATACATATCTGGTACTTTCGGGTGATTTCCTCAACCCTTCCGTTTTTGGGACAATGAAGTATGAAGACCGCCCCATTCGTGGCCGTCAGATGGTCGAAACCATGAATGCCGCTGGTGTAGATTTTGTTTGTTTTGGTAATCACGAATTCGATATCAGTGAAAGCGAGCTGCTTGAGCGTATTGAACTTTCTGAATTTGAGTGGATAGCTACCAATACTTTTCATCAAACAACACAAGGTGTGCGCCCCTTTACACGCCGTGGGCAGCCCTTTGACCGCGCCAAAACCCTGCTCATCCCTGCCGATAATGGCAACGACACCCTCCGCCTTGGGCTTATCGGCATTTGCTTGCCCTACAACAACCCGCCCCACAGCTACTTTACTGACATGTACCAATCGGCAGCACAAGCCTACGACAGCCTGCGTCCTCTTACCCACAGCATAGTAGCTCTCACCCACCTCAACGAAGCCGAAGACCGTGTTTTTGCTGAACGTATACCCGGCATACCCCTGCTAATGGGCGGCCACGACCACGACCACATGCTTCACCAAGTTGGCAACACCACCATCGCCAAGGCCGATGCCAATGCGCGCACGGCCTACATACACCGCCTGCGCTATGATTTTGCTACTCAACAAACCTATATCGACTCCGAACTCGTCCTGCTCGATGAGCAAATCCCTCACGAGCCTAATACCAAGGCCGTTGTAGAACATTGGACTAACATCGCCTTTGAGTATATGCGCAACCTTGGCTTTGATCCCGAAGAAGTCATCACCCAACTCACCGAACCACTCGAAGCCCGCGAATCAGAAGTCCGTAACCGCCAAACCAACATGGGGCAAATTTTGGCTGATGCCATGCGAGAAGCTTGGGGCAAAGAAGTAGACTGTGGACTTGTGGGTGGGGGGGCTATCCGCATCGACGACCAAGTCCGTGGCCAACTCACTCAGTATGATATTATGCGCATTCTGCCCTTTGGTGGGCAAGTCGTCAAGGCGGCCATCACTGGAACCACCCTCGTCGCCCTATTAGAAGCAGGACAAGCCAACAAAGGCTCCGGCGGATACCTCCAACACGACAGCCGTATCAGCAAGAAAAAAGACCAATGGCTGATCAATAACAAACCGATTCAAGCCAACAAAAACTACCACGTCGCGCTGAATGACTACCTACTTACGGGCAAGGAAAAAAATATGGATTTTATGAATGAGGCTAATAAGTCTCAAGTCTTGGAAGTGATGTATATTGACACCCCCACAGACCCACGCAGCGACATCCGTAAGGCCCTGATAGCCTATCTGAAAGCTAAATAAAGTCCTTCAGCCCCTCCCCTAAATACCGGAGAGGAAGCTCGGGCAAAAATCTGAGAAAAAATCAATTACCTCTTGAAATATTATGATAATATGCGTACCTTTGAGCCAGATGTATAGTGTGTTCTTATAACAATAATGCTCTACTAACAAACCAGAACCACTCAATTACATAATGATTGTTGAATTTTAATTTTAGCACACTTATGGACCAAGAAACCGTTATCAACAAAAAGACAGAGGGTTTGCTCGATCAACCTCAAGGTGCTGGCTCAGATTACCTTGATTTCCTTTGGGAGCAATCTATCGAAAGCCGCAAGAAAAGCTTTAGCCCTCAAGAAGAAGAAGTATTAGCAAAGCATATGGCTTCTGCTCCTACCGACGGAGAAGCAGCACACATCCGAACACAAGCCAACTTGCTGTTTTAGCGGTCAATTATCTATTGCTATATCATTTTTGAAGCCCTCTGTCCGAAGGGCTTTTTTTGTGCTTAGTCAATAGGTACAGTCAATACCCCTGCCAAATAAGGGGCGGCCTGCCCTGCTAGTTGTACCCTTTGGCCAGCCTCCCAAACACAGTGCAAATGCCCTGCTCTAGTGGAGATTTGTACGGCTTGAAGTTTGCTTTTCTGTAGCTCGTTAGCCCAATAGGGTACTAGGAGTGTATGTGCTGAACCCGTAACAGGGTCTTCATCTATCCCTAGCGCAGGATAAAAACACCTCGATACGAAGTCAGCCTCAGGAGTATGCCCATCTGCTTTGGCCGTAATAATACACCCACGTGCCTCTAGTTTGGCCAACTGCCGGAAATCAGGCTTGAGCGCACGCAAGGTCGCCGCATCGGCCACGCGCACCATATAGTCTGATTGGCCTTTCCAGACCTTATCTATCACAATCCCCAAGGCTTCTTCCAATACCATTGGCACACTGGCTGGTGTGGGGGTATCCGCCGGAAAATCGAGCCAATACCAACCATCAGGGGCTACCTGCACTGTCAGGCGGCCACTAAGTGTATCAAAGTGAAGTATGTCTGCATGGCTGTGTTGCCAGTATCGGAGTGCAAAGGCAGTGGCTAAGGTAGCATGCCCACAAAGCGTTACTTCTGCAATGGGTGTAAACCAGCGCAAGGCATATACGCCCTCCCCTTGGGCAACAACAAAAGCAGTTTCGGAAAGGTTGTTTTCAGCAGCTATTTTCTGTAAAACAGAATCAGGTAGCCACGCATCCAAAGGGCAAACAGCCGCCGGATTTCCTCCAAAAACCGTATTGCTAAAAGCATCTACCTGATAAATGGGAATTTGTAGTGTTTTATGCATATACTCGCACAATGCGTAGGATTTGTACTAGGAATTGGTGAGCTTGTTTTTAAGCCGCTCCTCATATTCTTCAAAGGTAATTTTTCCTTCTGTAAAAAGCGTATCTAAGCGGGCTATCTCATGATTTATACCAAAAACAGAGGCATTACTTGTCGCTACTGTTTGGTTTGCCGTTACAAATAATTGATTATATCGTGCATCAAAAATCTCTTGAGACATGGTTACGAACATAATCGCTTCGATTATTTGGACCAATGTGATTATTACAATATAAACACCCAAAAGGGCTAAGCCTAAAATAATGCCATATAAGGGTATCGTAGCCATAAGGGCTATCGCCACCAGAAAAGACACGCCCAGCACTACACAGTATATCAGTCCTTGTTGTGGGCGATTAAGATAAAAGCGATGCACACCTATAAATCCTAGGAAAAAAAGCTAAAATGGCAGCTATGCCTTTATCTTTATAAGAAACCTTGCCTGTGCCCATAATAATTAGTTGTATGAGACATTATACTTAATTGAAGCTTTTCGAAGAATTTTTAAACTCGTGCATTTTCCTGAACATCAAGATTGCCAACACCTTGTGAATCCTCAAGCCAAGTGCATCTTGGTGCAGAATAACATTACACTTTAGCCAATACACACATTGTTGGATTTTTGTTCCGCACTTAAAATGCTTTTTGTGCAAAAAAAGAAAAAAGTTGAAGGATAGGGGGGGATTTTGATTTTTTTTGAAGGCTTGTTGCAAAGATACAGCCTGTTGGCTTTGTTGTAAATACTCAAAAATATGTATTTTCACAAAAAAAGCCTCTCGTGTGAGGAAAGGCTTACAAATAATAAGGTTAACTTTCTACAAGTTGATGAGCCGTTGTTTGCGGCGTTCATACTCTTCAAAAGTAATGATGCCATCTGTAAAAAGTGCGTCCAATTTGCGTATCTCATCGGCGACATTGACAACTGACGTTGGTTGGCCTATGAAACTTTTTCGGGCATTGGCTAGTAATGCTCCATTGTAACGTTCGTCAAATCGGTCTTCGGGCATAATCAAAAACCCTATCAAATCCACCCAAGAAATCAGGGATACTATTGGCAAACCAATGATGCTGAATGTTCCCAAGAGGTATCCGACCCCCATACTATTTTGCCCCAAATAAAACCGATGTACTCCGAAACTGCCAAAAAAACCCGCTAGAATTGCCGCTACATATTTGTTTTTTTTCTCTTTTCTTTCCATTGTGTTGTATAGTTAGTTTTGTTCGATAAATAGATGTTGTGCCTCTGTTTGTAACGCGAAAACATCAGATCTGGTTGAGCTTTGCGGCAATTTTTTGAGCCCAATTCGGACTCTTATTTATGCATCACCGGAATTATACCAACCAAGGCTATATCAAGATTCACGCAATCAGTTCCATACATCTCAGTAAGGGGTTCTGTCCAGCGCTGGGGAATGATTTTATCGCCCTGCTCTAAAAAAATAGGTGATAAAGCTCCAAGGCCAGCGCCTACGGAGGTAGTGTAGGTTGTGCTCATTACGGTAGGCTTCTTTCTCAAACACTATATTCATATAGGCTTGATAGTGATTGCGATACCACAATAAATTGATGATATAGTTGAAGATATAAATCAGATAAAAAGGCAGAATGAGTAGCTCTAGCTGTTGCCTTAGATGAATACGTTCGTGATTAATGAGGATGCGATTTTGCATATCTCCCGCATCGCTCAAAAAAATAAACGGGTAGAGCGCCATTCCGGAGGCAAACTTCATACGTGGCCAAACAACAATCACAGGCATAGCAAATGAGTTCTGATTTTGTTCCTATCCTTTAACCGTTATTGCCTGTGGATAGTTTCTTTAATGTTTTTCACACTCTGGTTTTGACCTTATTTTTTAAACATTCGCCTATAAATGGGCTTTCGATAGGCAAACTGCAACCACAAGGCCGGGTACATCAAGCAATCCATCAGCCAGCCTCCGGGGGTGTGGTATTGTACATCATCAACGATGAGGCTACCGCCATCCGGTTGGGCTATCATTCGGTGGTGGTGTTTCCATTTTTTGAGGAAGAAAGGGAGCTTGGCTCCCTCGTCTACAAATAGCCAGGCCTGCCCTTCGAGGTGTTCGTGATGAGTGATGTAAGCCTCCCAAGTTTGCCAAAAAAAGACAAACCACAGCTTAATCACCACCTTGTCGCCGGTCAGGCAGCCATCAAATCGCTCTAGCCTCACCTTGGGGAACGGAGGGTTTAGGCTCAGGAATAGCTCTTGGGTAAAGCCCTCAAATACCTGATTGTATGGCTGTTGTACTTTAGTCTGAAGACATAGTCGCATTGCTTTCGGAAATTGGTGGGGTATATATACTCAATGGAAGTTAGCTTGGGGGCAATGTGCTCACCCCAGTTGCCAAACGAAGAACCATTCTGTTCCGGCTCTTGGGGGAATACTGTTATGACACAACGCGCTGTGTTTGCGCTGTAGGTATGGCTCAAAAAGAGGGATATAGTCCTCGGCGCTGCCTCCAAAGGGTGGGTGTTGGTTGTTTTCAAATACCTGATGAAACCATACCCCTGCTAGCCGGCCTTTGGGTGCCAAAAGTTGCGCCATCTTGGCGGCATATTCTGCGCGCAGTTTTGGGTCGAGGGCACAGAAAAAAGTTTGTTCCAGAATCAGGTCATACTCCCCTTGATGGGCAAAAAAATCCGCCTGTATGAGCTGTTCCTTCGGGAAATCGGGATGTTGGGCCGCAAAAGCTTGGAGAGGCGCTTCGGCCCAATCCAACACAACCACCTGTCGAAAACCTTGTTGCCAAAGGTAGGCTGCTTCGTAGGCATTGCCTGCACCGGGCAGCAAAATACGCAAATTTTTATCCTCCAACTGGTCGATGTAGGCCTTGAGCGGTGTAGAGGGGGCGCCTATATCCCAGCCAATCTGCGACTGTTCGTAGCGGGCTTGCCAAAAATCAGGAGTAAGTGAAGGTACTGAAGAAGACATTTTAGGCTTATTTTTTGTGTAAAGGTGAATAGCTCACGGTCATAAAGCTAAAAAAAGCCTTATATTTGCTTACACAAGCAAGTGAGCCGCTACCAAAGCAAACAGGCTTGGCTTGGCAAAAGTTTTCCCCAAGCCCCAGTCTTTCTCTTTTGCAAACCTGTAGGCACATCCATTATGGCACAAAGACTCAGACTACGCAACTCGGCACGTATTCGTACAGCCCTGTTTTTCAACTTTTTCCTCATTACGATTACTACCAGTTATATCCTAACAGGTAGCTATTTTGTCAGTTTGGAGAAATACCAAATACTTTTGGAGGCGGTAGACCAAAACATCAACACGGCCAACCAATTGGTAGTGTATGCCAACCAACTGGCTCGTGATAAGGCCAGTGTGCGGCCTGCTATTGATGAAGCGACCAACAGTATCGACCTGAATCTCAATATCTTGAATCAAGGTGGTGTTTATGAATTTAATCGGCAGAGCTACGAGCTTCCGCCCTGCGACCCTAATCTTACGGGTTCACTAACAGAGATTTATAAGGTTTGGAAGGAATTCAAAAAACAAATAGAGCAAATCCGGCGTACTCCGGCATTTATCCAGAGTGGGATTATATCTATCCCCAATCCTTCGATGCAAAACCAGCTCAATACTCTCGAAAACCTACTCGAAGAACTGACCGTAGCCAGCAACAAGTTTAAGCGCGGTTATAGCCAAATTTCGGAAGAGAAAAAAGACAATGCCAACAACCTTCTCTTGGTGCTTTTCTTGATCAACCTAGGTTTTATTGCTTTTGGTTTGTTATTGTTGCGCTGGCTGATATTCTTGCCACTCAAAAGGGTAACTTCTGTAGCCGAATTGATTGCCGACGGAGATCTGAGCCGCAAAATAGACTTACAGACAGAGAACGAAGTAGGGTTGATTAGCGACGCGCTCAACCGACTGATTGATAAGATTCGGGATGCGACGGACTTTATCCGCACAATTGAAGAAGGAAATCTTGATGTAGAATATACCAGCGACGAAAGCATAGAAAGCGATACGCTGGCGCTTGCCCTCATCGAAATGCGTGAGCGGATGAAGCAAGTAGCCTCCCAAGAACGAGAGCGTTCTTGGGTTACGGAAGGCTTGGCCAAGTTTGCCGAAATCTTACAAACACATAACAACAACACCGAACGCCTCGCCTATGAGATTATCGCCAATATCGTTCGGTACACCAATGCTACTCAAGGGGCACTCTTTGTGGTCAATCGCGACGACCCTCAGGATGTACACCTGTCTTTA
Source organism: Eisenibacter elegans DSM 3317 (assembly GCF_000430505.1). Taxonomy (NCBI): domain Bacteria; kingdom Pseudomonadati; phylum Bacteroidota; class Cytophagia; order Cytophagales; family Microscillaceae; genus Eisenibacter; species Eisenibacter elegans. Next base: position 340,916 of record NZ_KE387153.1, read on the forward strand.
GCGGCAGCCTACGCTTACGAAAGGCGCAAATACCGTAGCAAACGCATCGATATAGGTGAGACCTTGGCTGGCCAAGCTTATAAAGATATGGATACCATCTACTTAACCGAAATCCCCGAGAACTATGTCGAAATCAGCTCGGGTATGGGTGGTGCGCGCCCACGCTGCCTGCTGATCATACCACTGAAAATCAATGAAATAGCTTACGGCATCATCGAACTAGCCTCTTTCCAAGAGTTCAAGCCTTATGAGATAGAGTTTTTGGAACGCCTAGGCGAAAACGTAGCCGCTACCCTGAATAGCACCCAGTCTAACGAACGCACCAAGGCCTTGCTCGAAGAGTCTAATGCCATTACGCTACAAATGCAGGAACAAGAGCGCGAAATGGCACGCAACCTCGAACAACTTCAGCGTGCACAAGAAGAGATGCGTAAGAACGAAGAAATCCTCTCGGCACAATCTTATACCCTCCAAAATACACTCATCAACGCCGAACTGGATATGCAGGGGCGTATCATCACGGTCAATAAGTTGTTTTTGGATACCATGGGTATCAAGGAATCGGCAGAAAGCCTAGTAGGGCGCGATTACCGAACATTTATCCCTGCTTATGATGAGTATGCCGTACGCGAGTTTGAAGAAATATGGGACTTGCTCAAAAATGGTAAGCCAGCCTCTGGCTCCTATAAACGCCTAGCTAGCAACGGTATGGAGAAGTGGATACGGGCTACTTATTCTCCCATCAATGACAAAAACGGCAAGCCCTACAAGGTCATTAAAGCAGGGTTTGACGTAACACTGGAGAAAAACGCTCGCCTCGACTTCCAACAACAGCTTGATTCTTTCCGCCGATTCAATGCTGTAGTAGAGTTTGATGTAGAGGGCAACTTCTTGGAAGTCAATGAGATTTTCACCCAGATTATGGGCTATACCAAAGCAGAGCTAGTAGGACGGCCTCATACCCTTGTTGTCCCTCCTGAAGAAGCTGAAAGCGAAGAATTTAAAGAGCTTTGGGCGCGATTGCAGCGCGGCGAGTTTTACTCTGCCGAAATGCGCCGTATTACCAAATATGGGGAAGAGGTTTGGTTGCAAGGTAGCTTCAACCCCATCTTGGACAACAACGGTAAGCCCTACAAAATCATTGAATTTATCATTGATATTACCGAACGCAAAAAAGCTGAAAAGGCCATCATCGCCAGCCAAAGAGAGACTGAATCGAAAGAGTCGAACCTTCGGGCCATCATCAATAACACCGATGAAATCATCATCACGATGAACAGCCAACTGCTTATCAGCGGCTTCAACGAAAAGGCCCGTGCAACCTATGAAGATATGGGTATTCAATTGGCCAACGGCTTGCCTATCAGTGAGACATTCCCCAAAAACAAAACCACTGAGTTTGAGGAGTTATATCAACGTTGCCTCAATGGCGAAAAGTTTAGCATCGAAGAATTTATACACAACTACCGCACCCATACAGCCTCGTTGTATGAGATGACTTTCTACCCCACTACTGATGCTCAGGGTGCAGTCAATGGAGTGGCGATGTTTGCCAAAGACCTTACCGAAATTCGCAAGAAAGAAAAGGAGTTTGACAAACTACAACGGCAAGTAAAAACACAGCGACAGTCTATCGAAAAACTGGAAAAAACCCGCTCCGAGTTGCGCAAAGAACTTAAAGCCAAGGAAGAAGAACTACAGCAAGTGCAAAAATCATCGGAGTAACTCCGAGCTGGTATTTGCCTGCCTAAGGCAATAAGCTGCATAGCACAAAACCAAGGCGAAAAAAAACAATCCCGCAAGCAAGTTGTTTATTGTACAAGAACATATTGTTCACACTTACACAAACTAAACTTGTTGCTTATGAAAAAGCTCCTGCTCTCATTTGTTATTGCGCTGTTTATCAGTCCCTTGGTATTGTTGACTAGCTGTGGCGGCGGTGGAGAAACCGAAGCCCAAGACAGCGAACTGACCGAAACCGAGATGGAACCACAAGAAGAGGAAGTGGCTCCAATGGAAGAAGCTCCAAAGGCAATCGTAGCCTTGGCGCAGAGCAACCCTGAACTATCTACGCTAGTGGCTGCCCTCCAAGCCGCCGGCCTAGTAGAAGCCCTAGAAGGTGACGGCCCCTTTACTGTATTTGCTCCTACCAACGAAGCTTTTGCTGCTCTTGGCGAAACCCTTGACGAACTGCTAAAGCCCGAAAACAAGGAAAGACTGGCCAATATCTTGAAGTATCACGTAGTGCAAGGTTCGGTAATGTCTTCTGACCTAACCGACAACCAAAAAGCCGCCACACTCAATGGCGCTGAAATCACCATCAATACTGCCGACGGTGTACAACTCAACCAAAAAGCCAAGGTAACTGCTGCCGACGTAACAGCCCTCAATGGCGTAGTACACATCATCGATGCCGTAATCTTGCCACCCAATGCTCAATAATTGCTAAAAACATAAAAATTTAGCATTTTAGACCCTTCTTCGGAAGGGTTTTTTGTTTTTCCATCATTATTTTTTTGCTACCTTAGCCTGCTCAATCATACTGATAGCCTTATTCTGCGTATGCTACTCCTTGGTTTGTTTGCATTTTTTGCCGCCTTGACGGTCGGTTCGGGCTTGGTAGTCTTGGCTACCCGCCAGCTTTTGTATGCCGCCTTCGCCCTTTTGGGTGCGCTCTTGGGCATTGCTGCGCTTTATGCCCTAGCCGCCGCTGAGTTTATCGCCGTAGCACAGTTGGTGGTGTATGTAGGAGGTATTTTGGTCTTGCTGATTTTTGGTATTATGCTTACCCACAAAGCCCCCGACAGCTTACAAATGCTCTTACACGAGCGCATTGTCAAGCCTGCCGAAGGCCCTGTGTCGCCGGCAAGAGGCCTCTGGTTGGGGGTGTTGTTGAGCTTGTTGCTGTTTGCAGGATTGGCCTACCTTATTCATTTGGCCGATTTTGAGCACCGCCCTTGGATAGAAGAAGCTGTCGCTCGTCCCCTTCCGGCTACCTACCAAACCACGCCCGCCCTTGGCTACCAACTAATGACCTACGCCTTGTTGGCCTTTGAAGTATCAGCCCTCATCCTCTTGGTGGCGCTTGTGGGTGCTGCTGTCATCGCTGCTCATCCTACCAAAACAGATTCTCAAGACTAATGCAACGATTCTCAATATTCAGTCTTTGCTTCATGCTGTGGGCAGCCACACTACCCGCCCAAGGCTATCTCGACGAGGTGCGCGAGCGGATGGAGTTTTTGCAAAAAGACCCTACTTATACCTCCCTAACAGAGGCCTTGGCCAACCCTGAGGCTGTCAAGATTTTGAACTTGAGTAAAAAAGACCTGCGCGAACTCCCTGCCACCATCGGCTTACTCAAAAACCTACACACACTCAACCTCTCCGGTAACCGCCTGCGGGAGCTGCCCGAAAGCATTGGCCGCCTCAGCAACTTGCGGATACTGATTGTTTCGAGCAATAAAAAACTGCGGGCTTTGCCCAATAGTTTGGGCGAATTGCACAAGCTCGAACTACTCGATGTCTATGGCAACCGCCTGCGGGAGCTGCCCGAAAGCATTGGCCAGCTCAAAAAGCTACACACCCTACAGGTAGGCTACAACCGCCTGAGGGAGTTGCCTTCTAACATTTGTCAAATTGATAGCCTGACCCTACTCTATGCCTATGGTAACAAACTACGCTACATCCCTTCTTGTGTAGGGCAAATGCAAACCCTCCGGCGCATTCGCCTAAGCAAGAACAAACTCGACCACCTACCGGCAGATCTTGGCGGATGGCAAGCCGTAACCGAATTGCATTTATACAAAAACAAACTCCGAGAGTTGCCCCACACCTTGGCCGATACTCCCCAGTTGGTACGCCTCGACCTGAGCTACAACCCCCTCCGGCAGCTCCCCGAAGTGCTAGGGCGCATGCCCCAGCTCGAACTACTCTTTTGGTGGAAGCCCAAAATCCCTGCCGAAGCCCAACGCGGACTTCAAATCCAACTCCCTAATACCCGCATTCAGTGGGAAGCCCAACGTGATTAGCCCCCAACAATGATGATTCCGGTAAGTTATTTTCTCTACATCTCTGCTTTTTTGTTTAGTGCGGGCGTATTGGCCGTTGTCAGCAAGCGCCACGCCATCGTTGTACTGATGGGTATTGAGCTGATGCTCAACGCCGCCAACCTCAACCTAGTGGCCTTCAGCCAGTATGACCCCGTCCGCCTACAGGGCCAGACCTTTGCCCTTTTTGTCATCGTGGTGGCCGCCGCCGAAATCAGTGTAGGCCTTGCTATCGTCATCAGGGTATACCGCTATTATCGCACAGTTTGGTTGGACGAAGTCCACCAACTCAAAGGTTAGCTCCTAGTACTTCTTGTACAAACCGTAACGCCCGTTGCTCCGACCAATATTGCTTGGCACGAGCCTGAGCAGGTACAAACCCACAGTGCCCGCCTTTTTGGGGCATCTCCAAAAAAACATCCGACAAGGCAGCCACTTCCTGCTGAGGGTAGCATTCGGGGGCTAAAAATGGGTCGTTGGCTGCATTGACAATCAGGGTCGGAATACGGATACCTTCCAAAAACTGCTTCGCACTACACTGGCGGTAGTAATCCTGCGCAGAGGCAAAGCCGTGGAGCGGCGCGGTATAATAATTGTCAAAATCTTCGATAGTCCGCACTTTTTGCATCAGCTTGGGGTCGATGGCTTCGGGCATCAATGCGGCCTTTTGGCGCACCTTTTGGGCAAAATCTCGTAAAAAAACCTTCAAATACACATAATTTGCCTTGGTGGAGAGGCGCTTGGAGCTAGAGGCCAAGTCGCAAGGGGTAGAAAATGCAATAGCAGCCTTCAAACCTTGAGGCGTGTTACGGCCTCGCTCCCCTACATATTTGAGCGTAAGGCTGCCACCCAAGCTAAAGCCTATCAGCATCATCCGTTGGTAGCCCAGCCCTAGGGCGTGTGTGATAACCGTGTGTAAGTCGTCGGTAGCGCCGGCGTGATAAAAACGCGGCAGCCGATTCATCTCCCCACTACAGCTACGATAGTTCCAAGCCAGGGCATCCCAACCCTCCTGTCCAAACGCCCGCGCCATCCCCAACACATAAGGTCGCATGGACGAACCTTCAAGCCCGTGCGAAAGAATGACCAAGGAGCGGCTACGCCCCTGATTGGGTTGACACAATGACCAGTCCAAGTCTAAAAAATCACCGTCTGGTGTTTCAAGACGCTCCCGCCGGTAGGGAACATCCTTGATGCGGCGAAACTCCGAAGGGAAAAGCGTTTGCAAATGCCCGTTGAAAAGTATCGGAGAGGCCTGATAATCAGAGTGTGGTAGTAATGGCATAACGCAAATTTGTTAAAAATTACCCGTTGGAACAAACCACCTCCAAAATAATCCTTAGTATTTTCTTGTCCTAGGTTATGATTTTGCAAAAAGCTACCCTCCGAGGGTTGGCTAGGGCTTTGGGCAGGAAACCTTTTGAAGAAACTGTAGGTTTTTGTTAAAAACGTTTAAACGTTTAATGTTATAACTCATAAACCTGTCACTCTCTATTTATCTTGATTTTTAACGCTGATACGCCTATGAACAGTCCCAAAATTACTAGCCTTTCAGCAGCCATCGCGGCCAATGTTCAATCAGGACAAAGCTTGGCCTTAGAAGGGTTTACGCATCTAATTCCCTTTGCAGCAGCCCACGAGCTGATTCGGCAGGGTCTCCGCGACCTGACCCTCATCCGTATGACGCCTGATTTGGTGTATGACCAGCTGATAGGGGCTGGCTGTGTTCGCAAAATCATTTTTAGCTGGGGTGGCAACCCGGGGGTAGGTTCGCTGCATCGGTTCAGAGATGCCTACGAGCAGGGCTATCCGCAGCCCCTCGAAATCGAAGAATATAGCCACGCCGCCATGGCCAATGCCTATCAGGCCGGGGCTTCGGGATTGCCTTTTGCCGTATTGCGCGGCTTCTTGGGTACTGACTTAGCAAGGCTCAACCCCGAACATATCCGCTGGGTAACCTGTCCGTTTACTGGCGAAAGCTTGGCCGCCGTGCGTGCCCTACAGCCCGATGTAACCATTATCCACGCCCAACAAGCCGACCGCGAAGGCAATGTACGCCTGTGGGGTATTGTGGGGGTGCAGAAAGAAGCAGCGCTAGCAGCCCAAAAAGTAGTAGTTACGGTAGAAGAAATCGTAGACAAGTTTGAGGGCTCCGCCAATGATTGCATCATCCCACACTGGGTTATCAATAACGTGGCGCTTGTGCCCAAAGGCGCTGCCCCCTCTTATGCAATGGGCTATTACAAACGCAACAACGCCTTTTATTTGGCTTGGGATGAGATTGCCCGCTCACGCGAGGGCTTTCAGCAATGGATAGCGCAACAAATACTTAGCAACCCCCAACACTAATACCTTATGGAATACAGCAAAGATGAGATAATGACCATTACGGCGGCCAAAATGCTGCAAAACGGGCAGGTATGTTTTGTGGGCATAGGACTGCCAAGCGCCGCTTGTAATTTGGCACGCCTGACACACGCCCCGGAGATTGTCTTGATCTATGAATCGGGAACGGTAGATACCCGTCCTGATGTGTTACCACTGTCTATCGGGGATGATGAGCTGGCCGAGACCAGCCGAATGGTAGTGTCTGTGCCTGAGATTTTTAATTATTGGCTACAGGCCGGCAAAATCGATATCGGCTTTTTGGGAGGTGCACAGATAGACAAGTATGGCAACATCAACTCGACCGTCATTGGGGAATACCACAAGCCCAAAGTAAGGCTACCCGGTGCGGGAGGTGCTCCCGAAATTGCGGCCAACGCCCGCCAAACCTTGGTGGTGATGCGCCAAAGCCCCCGTAGTTTTGTAGACAAAGTCGATTTTATTACCTCTGCCGGGTATCTGGATGGAGGGGATGCCCGACAAGCTTTAGGTATTCGGGGCGAAGGCCCTGTGGCCATCATCACCGACTTGGGTATCCTAAAGCCCGACCCCGTGAGCAAGGAGTTTGTGCTTACACACACGCACCCCGGCGTAACGGTAGCCGAGGTACGGGCGCAAACAGGCTGGGATTTGAAAGTAGCGCCACACTTGGCTACTACTGAATCGCCCGACGCACACTATCTGCACACCCTGCGTACCCTGAACGAAAAAACACGCCTTGCCCATAGTCAAACCGCTGCTAATGCTTGATGATATGAAAGATGCCTTTATCATAGATGCCACCCGAAGCCCCATTGCCAAATTCAGAGGGGGGCTTTCGACTATACGTGCCGATGATTTGGCAGCGCAAGTCATTTCAGCCTTAGTGGCCAAAAACCCACAACTCCCCACTGCTGCCATCGAAGATGTGATTTTGGGCTGCCACAACCAAGCTGGTGAAGACAACCGCAATGTGGCCCGAATGGCCTTGCTTTTGGCTGGTTTGCCCGTGAGCGTGCCCGGAGAAACGGTCAACCGCCTGTGTGCTTCGGGGATGTCGGCAGTAATACACGCCGTGCGTGCTATCCGTAGTGGCGATGGGGACTTGTTCATTGCCGGTGGCGTAGAGCAAATGACCAGAGGGCCGATGGTGATGGCCAAGGCTGAACAAGCCTTTGGCAGCAATGCCCAACTCTACGACAGCAGCTTCGGCTGGCGATTTGTCAACCCCAAGATGGAAGCAATGTATGGTACAGAGGCGATGGGGCAAACTGCTGAAAACCTTGTGGATGAGTATCATATCTCCCGCGAAGACCAAGACTTATTTGCCTACCACAGCCAACAAAAGGCGGCACAAGCGCAGCAAAACGGGCGTTTGGCACAGGAGATTACCCCTATCCGCCTGCCTAAAAAAAAGGGAGAAGAGGTTTTGTTTGACACCGATGAGTTTATCCGCCCTGATACAAGCCTAGAGGCGCTGGCCAAACTACGGCCTGCCTTTCGGAAAGAGTGGGGCACTGTTACTGCTGGAAACGCTTCCAGCCTCAATGATGGTGCTGCTGCCCTGCTGGTGGCCTCTGGCGAAGCGGTTGCACAATATCAGCTACAGCCCAAGGCGCGCATCCTGAGTGCCGCTGTAGTAGGAGTAGCCCCTAGGATAATGGGCATAGGTCCGGTAGAGGCCGCACGCAAGGCCTTGGCCAAGGCCGGTCTGACGATGGAGCAGATGGATGTGATTGAGCTAAACGAAGCCTTTGCGGCGCAAAGTTTGGCCTGTATCCGTGCTTGGGGCTTGGCCGACGATGACCCGCGCATCAACCCCAACGGGGGTGCCATAGCCTTAGGACACCCACTGGGAATGTCGGGCGCACGCCTCGTGCAAACGGCTGTTCAAGAATTACAAAATCAAAACAAACGCTATGCCTTGGCCACGATGTGTGTGGGAGTAGGCCAAGGGTATGCTGTTGTGATAGAAAAAGTATAAACAGATGAAATTTGACTACCAATCATTTCCAACAAAAGTATCCTTTGGCAGTCCCTTGCTAGAGGCTTTGGAAAAATACACCCCCCAAGGCCGTAAAAGTCGTGTTTTTCTGATTGCAGGGAAACGCCAGCAAGGCCTAGCCGCTTGGGTACAAGCCCATCCTGACTTGGAGTTGGTTTATCATTTTGACCAAATCGCCCAACACGTTCCCAAAACGCTGGTAACCGAGGCTTTGGCCTTGGTCGATTTCGCTACCACAGACCTCCTCTTGGCCGTGGGGGGTGGCTCTGCCATAGGCTTGGCCAAAGCCTTGGCGCTCGAAACCAAAAAGCTCATTTGGGCAGCGCCCACTACCTACTCTGGCTCGGAGATGACCAATATCTATGGCATCTCTACCGAAGGCAAAAAGACCGTTGGGCGTGATGAGGTGGTATTGCCACAACTTATTATATATGACCCCGCCCTCACACAGTCTTTGCCTGCAACAATCGCACTCACGAGCGCAACCAACGCCTTGGCTCACTTGGTGGAAGGCTTGTATGCCCAGCCCAACAATCCACTCAGCTACCAACAGGCGCTGATGGGAATGCAGCATATCCAGCTAGGGTATCGTTCATTTGCAAAAGGTGAGACTCAGGAGGCCAACGAACAATGGTTGATGGGGGCTTACTTAGGGGGCAAGACGCTCTGTGAGCTGCCAATGGCACTACACCACAAAGCGGCTCACGTATTGGGCGGCAATTTCGGCCTAGACCACGCCCGAACCCATACGGCGCTTCTGCCCTATATCCTTGATTATCAATGGGATTATTTGCCCGAATTGGTGCGTCAAGACTTCAACGCGGTCTGGCCAGAAACCCGCGCTGCCCAAGGTCTTTGGCAGCAACTCCAGTCGCTGGGGCTAGCGCTTTCGCTGCAATCATTGGGCTTGACGGCTGAAGCCTTGCCCGAGGCCGCTGCGCAAATCAGCGCCTTGGCATTTGTAAACCCTGCACCCACAGACCACAAGGCCATTTATCAATTGTTGACAAGAGCTTATGAAGGTTATTTATCCTAAATTGAACCACAAAACAGTCAAACGCTGGTTTGGCTTTGGTATCCTGACGGCACTTTTGGGTGTCGGCAGTGCTTTTATGTTTTATACTCACCAAAACGCAAATACAGTATCTATGAGAACAATCAAACGCATACACAAAGCTGAATATCGCCCCATTGCTGACCTGATTACCTATTCGCCGCTACCTACCCGGCAATTGGAACAAATAGATCCCTTCTTGTTTTTGAATCACCACGGTTACCAAGAGTACGCTGGCAATAACAATGGCCTGCCCTTTGGCCCACACCCACACCGTGGGATGGAGACAGTAACCTTCATCATCGAGGGGGATATTATGCACAAAGACTCTGAAGGCTATCGCAGTGTAATCAAGGCCGGAGGGGTTCAGTGGATGACCGCCGGGCGTGGGCTGATTCACGCCGAAGTGTCGTCAGAAGAGTTTAAACGCGAAGGCGGGCCGCTGGAAATTTTACAGCTTTGGCTCAACCTCCCTGCCAAACACAAGATGACTGCACCGAAATATATCGGCCTTCAGGCAGCAGAAATTCCGGTGCGCCAATTGGCCGAAGGAGTCAGCATACAGCATATCGCTGGTGCTTGGGAAGGGGAAACCGGTGCAATCACCCCGCTTACAGACGTATTTTTGGGTACGCTCAGCCTCAAAGCCGGCAGCGCTTGGCAGACCGAAGTGGCCGAAAACCGCAGTATCTTCTGTTATGTGGTGCGTGGAAAAGTACGTATCAACGGACAGTCAGTGGCGTTTAGAAATTTGGTAGAGTTTGGCCATACCGGCACGGGCTTGCAGCTCGAAGCCGAGGAAGAAAGTCTGTTGATTTTCGGACACGCTACGCCTTTCAACGAACCAGTAGTAGCTCAAGGGCCTTTTGTGATGAACTCGATGCAGGAAATCCGACAAGCCTACCAAGATTACCAAGCCGGTAAGTTTGGGGTTTGGCAAGAATAATCCAGGCCTTTTTTAGCCCTGTCTCTCATACAGCTCCATCCAAGGGTTTTTAATCCTTGGAGGGCTTGGGGGTTACTCTGCATATAGCCCTTTGACATAAGTGTTTTTGGTAGCAGCAGGGTCTGTTTTTGCCAATGTGATGCCGGCTTGTCGGCGTGCGAAGTATCCCGCACGATTGCCTTTAAAAATACAAGCCTTCAGGGTGATGGTACTGCCGGTCTCGTGATCAAACACCGGGTCGCTAAAATCAGGGTAAGCGGCATTGTAGGCCGTATTATCGAGGAAGCGGCATTTGTCAAACACAAGTGTTGAGCCATCGCGCAGGTTGATCATCGAAAACTCTTGGTTCTTCCGGAAAGTACAATTACTAAACACAGCCTTACTGCCATTGCTGAATGTGCCTATGTGATAGGTACACTCTTCAATGATGCTGTTTTCGCAGCGTAGATCTTGGGTATTGCTGGCCGTAATCCCTTCTGTACCACTGCCATAGAGGGTGCTATTGCTTACTGTTACATTTTGGCAGTCTTCAAAAGAGAAAACTCCTCCGGCACATCCTCCTTTTTCGGGGCCGTGTCCGGCGCGCACTCCTTCGATGCAGATGTTTTGGCAGCCCACAAACACCAGTACATACCCATACTGAGGCTCAGCGATGAGGTGTGCAGGCTTTTTGGCATCGGCAGACTTGATGGTCAGGTTTTTGAAGTCTGACAACAACAACTCGTAGCCGTCATAGGCCTCGCGGTAATCGGCCAACCCAAGGTACTCAAAATTGGAAAGCACATAATCGCCCGGCGCCATCACGATAGTACGGTTGCTGCCCAAAGCTTTGAGGAAATCTTCGGTAGTAGCGACTTTGACGGTCTGCTGGGCGTAAAGGCTGCTCACAAGGCCAAAGGCCATCCAGAGCAAGAAAGCGAAGGTTTGTTTGAAATACATATACTTCTGAGATAAGGTTTTGAGAAAATCGACCCAATATACGCAGCCATTTCCTTAGTGTTACGTTTATTTCACCAATCCCCTCAATAAAATTACGAAGCGAGTTTTTGTATCTGCGAACGGGGTTTTGGGCAGATTTGTGTAATTTTGTTGGCTCAACTGCAACCCCTACCGCCTTATGATGCGATATGACCAACGCGGCGTTTCGGCCTCCAAAGAAGATGTACACCAAGCCATTGCCAAGCTCGACAAGGGCTTGTTTCCCAAAGCTTTTTGTAAGATAACTCCTGATATCATCGCCCAAGACCCTGCCTACTGCAACATTATGCACGCCGACGGCGCAGGCACCAAGTCGTCTTTGGCCTACCTCTATTGGCGCGAAACGGGCGACCTCTCCGTGTGGAAGGGCATCGCCCAAGATGCCATCATTATGAATGTAGACGACCTGCTCTGCGTGGGCTGTGTACACCCAATGCTACTCTCTTCAACCATTGGGCGCAACAAACACCGCATCCCGGGAGAGGTCATCACAGCGCTCATCGAAGGAACCGAGGAGGTGCTGGCCATGCTCCGCCAACACGGACTCGAAATCCATAGCAGCGGCGGCGAAACCGCCGACGTAGGCGACCTTGTCCGCACGGTCATCGTTGATAGCTCGCTCATCGCCCGTATGCCCCGCACCGAGGTCATCAGCAACGACCGTATCCAGGCCGGAGATGTGATTGTGGGTCTGGCCTCCTTCGGTCAAGCCAGCTACGAAACCGAATACAATGCCGGAATGGGCAGCAATGGCCTTACCGCCGCCCGCCACGACGTACTCAGCCGCTACTACACTGAGCAGTTTCCGGAAAGCTATGACACCGATCACCTCGATCAAAATCTTGCCTACACCGGCAGCTATCGTCTCACTGACAAACCACGCCTCCAAAACCCCAGCCACGCCCTGCCCGAAGGACTGGACGTAGGTAAAATGCTCCTTTCCCCTACCCGCACCTATGCCCCGGTTATCCAACAGGTATTGGCACAGTTGCGCCCACACATCCACGGGATGGTACACTGTAGCGGTGGCGCACAAACCAAGGTGCTGCACTTTGTAGACAAGGTGCATATCATCAAAGACAAGCTCTTCCCTACTCCCCCCCTGTTCGAACTCATCCAACAAGAAAGCCAAACCCCTTGGCAAGAAATGTATAAGGTCTTCAATATGGGGCACCGGATGGAGATTTACCTACCCGAAAATCACGCCCAGACTGTGATTGACATCGCCCGTAGTTTTCAGATTGAAGCCCAAATCGTAGGCCGTGTGGAAGCTGCTGACAAAGCGCAAGTAACGCTGTATAGCCCTAACGGCACTTTTGTGTATTGATTGCCCGCTGGGTAGGGCTCAAAAATCTATTGTTTCATCGCATACCTTATCTTCCTTGTTTGGCGTAACAACCCAAACAAGGATTTTTGCGTTTGCGTATATTTCATTACATTATCATCACCTAACGACTACTGCACACCCTTGTACCATTAGATTATGAAAATTTCCTTTCGATTAATTTGCCTCACATTCCTTTATTGTGTTTTCCATCTTAACGCAATTGCCCAAAAGGATAGCATACCGCCCAAAGAACGGAAGCTGACAGTGCTGCCCTTGCCTGTATTTCAGGTAGACCCTGCCATTGGGGCGGGCTTTGGGGCAAACATCGCTTTCAACTACCGACTGGGACCTAAGGAAACTACGCGCAACTCCAATGCTTTTTTGTATGGGGTATATACCACCAAAAAGCAAAGCATCTTCTCCATAGACCACGCCACCTTTACCCGAGATGAACATTGGTTTTTGAGTGGATTGTTGGAATATCGGTATTTTCCCCAAAACTTTTATGGCTCTGGTGGCAACAGCAGTATTGAAGATGAAGAGCAGATTTCTTATGAGGCCATCACTTTTCGCGAGCGAGCGCTTTATCAAGTAAAGCCGCATTGGTTTGTGGGGATGCAGTACCGCTACTACCAAGTAAGTAATATCCGTGTAGAATCGTCGCCCTTAGCGCCTAGCACTAGCACTCCCCCCTGGCCAATTGTACCTGAGCGTGTGGGCCAGTTTTTCTCTTTCGACGGACTAGGCAACCAAGGTTTTCGGTCATCTGGGTTGGGTATCCATACCCTCTACGATACCCGCGACAACATCCTAAATCCCTACCAAGGTGTGTATGCCGAGCTGGCTTTTGATGTGTATCCTCAATGGCTGGGCAGCACATTGGCCTACCATACCCTTAGAGTCGACTTGCGGGCTTATCGCAAACTCTTCGAGCGCCTCGACCACATCCTTGCGGCTCGCTTGTATGGCGATTTTGCCAGCAGTGAAGTTCCCTTTATCGATTCCCCACAGACGGGGGTAAACTACACTACACGCGGCTATGTGCTCTCCCGATACCGTGGACAACGCTTCGTAACGGCAGAATTGGAATACCGCGCCCGCCTTTGGAAACGCCTTGGCGCAGCAGTATTCAGCAATGTACATAGCGTAACTGAGCCTGATACCCAACAGTGGCAATATTGGAACTTGGCTGTAGGGGCAGGCCTGCGGGTGATGATTGACAAACAAGACCGCGTCAATGTGCGCGTAGATTACGCCGTCGGTAAAGACGACAACAGCGGTCTCTACATCATCTTTGCAGAAGCTTTTTAGGCTAATGCTATATTGCTGAAAAAACCTCAGCGCGATACCGTTTGCTACCGATGTTACCGCTCATTTCCCAAACCAATATTGGCGGAATATTTTTTCAAAAAAAAGCGCTTGCCTTGCGTCTTTTTGGGTGTTGTGTCGTCTCCTTTATAGAACGCAATTTATTTACCCCAAAATCTTGACGATATGCAAAACTCAGAAACACTCCAAAACTGCACTTGCACCAACTGTAACTGCCCCAATTGCGACTGCAAGGATTGTAAAACCGAAAACTGCACCTGCGAGAAGTGTGAATGCAGCAACTGCAACGAAACCTGTTGCCAATAAGCATAGTCTATCAACATTGGTTTGAAGAATGAGTTTGCTTTATTCCTCTGCTAATCAATAGAATAAGGCGCTAAAAACCCTCAAATCAATTTTGATATAATATTGCGCTACTGAACCTAGCCAAGCGTGTCGCTGTTATACCCAAAGCAGTGCGCGCTTGTGTTTGGTTAGTTTTGATTTCCCCAAAAAATCCCCCGCAAATGCCTACCCTCCAACACCTCTGGAATCAGTTTTCGGACAAGCTACTACGCTTTGTGGAGCATCGCGTAGACAGTAGCGAGGATGCCAAAGACATCCATCAGGAGATTTTTATCAAGCTTTACCTTCATCTTGACCAGCTTCAAAGCGAAGACAAACTACAAGCGTGGGTCTACCAGATTGCCCGCAATCAAATCACTGATTATCATCGGCAGCGGCAACGGTATATTTCAGAAAGTGAGCGCTTGGTGGCTGTTGTGCCTGTGAGTGCAGAGAGCAAGGCAGGCCATCAGGAGCTATATTGCTGTTTGCACCCGTTTATCGACGAGCTACCTGAAGGTTATCGAGAAGTGGTTAGTTTGAATGTGTATGACGGATTAAAAGCTGCTCAAATTGCCGAAAAGTTGGGCTTGAGCCTTTCGGGGGTGAAGTCGCGTCTACAACGCGGGCGGGAGTTGATTAAGCAAAAGTTTGCGGACTGTTGTAGCTACCACCTCAACCCTGACGATGGCAAGCTCCACGGCGAACAAGATTGCCCCCGCTGCTACGGGCACTAGAACTTTGCATCCTTTGCGGTTAGATATGTTTCCATCACAAGGGAGCAAAATAAGCACAACAACGACGAAAGTCAAAATATCTAGTGGTGTGCAGAATTACTATCTTTGTGGCTATGCCACAGCCCACATCTCCTTTGATTTCCCTACTCAAGCTCTTGGAGCGCGGCTATCTCCTTGGGCATCATCTCAGCTTTGATGTGTGTCTAGGGGCTTATGCCTGTGCGCAGGCTTGGAGCCTGAGCGTGGCTGCGCCTGTTCGCTCGATAGACTTCGGGGTACTGGTATTGAGTGTTTGGCTGATTTATACTGCCGACCGGCTTTGGGATGCTTTTCATATCCCTTGGCCTGCGGCCACAACACGGCATCAGCTACATCAGCAATATTTTCCCCTCTTCTTGACGGCGTGGCTGCTGGTGGCTTTGATACAAAGCTATTTTTTGTGGCAAATGCGCTCTTGGCTGCTGCTTTGTTGGGGTAGCCTGTTGTTAGTGCCTGTAGGGATGCATCAGTATTGGAGCAGGAAAACCAATGTACTCATTTCCAAAGAATTACGCATTGCCATACTCTATACGCTAGGGCTTGGGCTGTTGGCCATGAGCTATCATCCCGAGGCTTGGGAGATACACTTGGTTTGGGCCTTGTGGTTGGGCAGTATGGCGTGGCTCAACCTCTTGCTCATCGCTTGGTATGAAGCCGCCGCCGACCAACAAGACCACAGCCCTTCCAGTCCTTTGCGCTGGGGCGAAGCCCTCACACGTCGGTATTTGAGCGCACTGTTGGGTTTCTCAGGTCTCTTGGGGGCGATTTGGGCTGGCTGTTTGATTCATTTTCATCCAATACAAACCACTCCGGTGCTGTTGTGCGTAGCTGTGATGTGGGGGACGATGCTGTGGCTCTATCGAAGGCCTTATTTTTTGGAGCAACGCTGGCGCTACCGCCTACTAGCTGATGCGGTGTTTTGTGTGCCTCTGCTATTATCCTATACACCTCCTCTATGAACCCTTCCCCAAGACCAAACAGCAGCAAGGCCTTTGACCGCCTAGCCCCTGTCTACGATCTGATGATGTGGGTAGTGTTTTGGGGGCAGCTAGGGCGTGCTACCCGCGCAACCGTGCGCGAGACCTTGTCCGGCCTACCTGCCAACAGCCGCGTGTTGGTCATTGGAGGTGGTTCTGGGGCGATATTGCAGCCTATTTGGCAGTGTTGCCCATTGGCCGAAATAGTCTATGTAGAGCCGGCACCGCGAATGATGCGCCGTGCCCAACAACAGTGTAACGCTGTTCAAAAAGACCGCTGTAACTGGATAGCAAGACCTACGGCTATCCCCCGGCAACCCTATGACGCTGTTTTGACTTGCTTCGTGCTAGACTTGTTTGCGCCTCCTCAAAACAAACTGTTTGTTGCCCAATGGGCAACCTATTTGCGCGTTGGGGGGCGCTGGGGCTACACTGATTTTTGCGCCGGAGAACAGGCTTATGGCTGGCGACGCTTGCTGATTGGACTGATGTATGTGCTCTGCCATTGCATTGCGCCCCTGCCCCACCGGCGCTACTATCATTACGAACAAGCTCTCTTAGCACATCCATTGTTGCAAGCCCAAAAACCAAGGCACTACTTCGGGAAGCTAATCAAAGGACAGGTGTTTGAGCGTGAGGGATAGAGTGGGTTCAGTCCACTGGACATTTTTCAAATCCCACTGTGGGCCAAGTCTCATTTTACCCCCAAAATAGGGCCTCAGCTTGTCTCGGAGCTGGAGCGCCAAGCTACTTTTCCAAAAATATCCAGTGGCTTGTAAGCTATTCGAATGTCAACAAAATCAACTAACTTTCAATGATATAGGCAAAGTAGTCGATAAAAGTAGCAATATCGCAAAGGTTTAGTTATTTTTGTGTCAATTTTTTTACCAAAAATGACACTCTTATGACCTATGCCTTGGTCTTTGTTTTGACCTTGTTGAGTACTTACAGCGGCCTAGAGGCATACCGCCATTGGCAGCGCCGCCACCCTACTATCGTTCGGGTGTATGCGCACTTACAGCGCCTCCAACTTCCGGCTCAGTGGCTGGCTCAGGCCAAAGAAGCTGATTTGGAGCCTATATTACACAAGTATGTAGACCGCCTGTATCCGGGTCAAGTACAGCGCCAGGTGCCTGTGGTAAACGAACAACAGGGTACACGCCGCGAGCGCATCGACCTCGACATCGCCAATGGTAAGATCGGGATTGAAATCAAGCTTGCCAAAAGCCTACGCGCCACCAATGAGCGTAACCGCCTGATTGGGCAAATACAGCTCTATGCCCTGCGCCGCTACCAACAACAAAACCTCATCGTGCTTATTGTAGGAGAAGCACACGAGGCGCAACTGCCCGCCATACAGGAGCTGAAAGCCCTTATTGAGAAAGATGGCAACAAATTTTTGTTTTTGGCAGTAATATAATCATATAAAATCGTAATTTAGCAACAACTCTAAAAAGCCCTAAGCTCTGATATGCTCTACTACAAACAATATTTCTTGGAAGAAGGTAAAGATTGGGTGGTGTTTGTACACGGAGCCGGTGGCAGCTCCTCTATTTGGTTCAAGCAAATCCGTGATTTTAAACAGCATTTTAATGTCCTTTTGTTGGATTTGCGTGGCCACGGGCGCTCCAAACATTTTATCCAAGAGTATATGCAAGACCGCTATACTTTCAAGGATATTAGCCGCGATATTATCGAAGTACTTGACCACTTACGCATCCAACAGGCGCATTTTGTAGGTATCTCATTAGGCTCTATCATCATCCGCTCCTTGGGCGAGCTCGACCCTTCGCGCATCCGTTCGATGGTGTTGGGCGGTGCCGTTATCCGCCTCAATGTGCGCTCTAAATTCCTGATGTGGTTTGGCAACTGTGTGAAGCGTTTTGTACCCTATATGTGGCTCTATAGCTTTTTGGCTTGGGTGATAATGCCCCGCGCCCGCCACCGCCATTCGCGCCTGCTCTTTATCCGGGAAGCCAAGCGCCTCTATCAAAAAGAATTTCTCCGGTGGTACAAACTAACTAGCGAAGTAAATCCCCTGTTGCGTTATTTTAACGAAAAAGAAATTCCCATACCCACCCTCTACGTTATGGGCGATGAAGACCATATGTTCTTGCCCCAAGTACAGCAAGTAGTCAAGGTACATCACCACGCCCGCCTGATTGTCTTGCCCAACTGTGGGCACGTAGTCAATATCGACCAATCCGAAATGTTTAACCAAGTCTCCATCCAGTTTTTGAGTAACCCTCAAAAGGGATTGTTGCAGCTGGCCTAGAGCCCCTACACGTGCGGGCAACGGCTTAATAACGCATACAAAAATCACATTTTAGCTGTGTAATTGCGATTTTTTTAAAAGAGCAACAATTACAATCGTCAAAAATTTGGAAAAATTGCCAATATAGGTTTATATTGTGTTGTCGTTTAGGCTAAAACTTGGTGTTATACACAGATTGCCAACACACTGACAAATGCGATGAGGGGGCAACGCATAGGAGGAAAGAGGTATTGTTGTTGGTGAAGCAGATTGTCGATACACAGCCCCCAAACTGCATACCTCAATACACACACACTAAACCTTGTTATATGCCCTACAAAAAAGCCAACCTAAGCGCTGAAGAATTGCGCTTACTCAATTCGCCCGCTGGGCTTCGCGCCTTATTGCGCCAGAAAAAAATCAACCTCAAACGCATACTCGACACCCTAGCCTATGAGGCAGACTTAGAAGCGCTGCAAGTACAGATGATTTTGTTGCAGCAATGGGTCGTAGATACAGGCCAGCGTCTGGCCATCATTTTTGAGGGGCGTGATGCTGCCGGCAAAGGGGGGACTATCCTGCGCTTTACCCAACACCTCGTGCCCCGACAGATGCGCATTGTCGCCCTACCCAAACCCACCGAAGAAGAACGCGGCCAGTGGTACTTCCAGCGGTATGTGAGCCAGCTACCCCGCCCGGGCGAAATCGTGTTCTTTGACCGCAGTTGGTACAACCGCGCCGTGGTAGAGCCCGCGATGGGCTTTTGTAGCGAAGAACAATACCAACGCTTTATGCGCCAAGTGCCCGAGTTTGAGCATCTCCTAGCCGAAGACGGCCTGCTGATGATCAAGTTTTGGTTTCACCTCAGCAAAGGCGAGCAGGCCAAGCGCTTCCGCGACCGCAAGAAAAACCCGCTCAAACAGTGGAAACTCAGCCCGGTAGACCTCGAAGCCCAAGCCCGTTGGGAAACCTTCACCCACTACCGCCGCGAGATGTTTGCCCATACCCACCTCGATTTCAGCCCATGGATTGTCGTAGAAGCCGACGACAAGGAGCAAGCCCGACTGGCATCGATGCGCTATGTGCTACGGCAATTTGATTATCCGGGCAAAGACGAAACCCTGCTCCAAGCCGATGGAACGACAGTCTACCAATTTGACCCCAAGCAGCCGCTGGATGATTAGTAACACCAACGGCCAACACGGTATCCCCCTCTGGGGCTTTTTAGCAACGTATAGCGGGAACATTGGTAGTAGCTACAGCAAAACCAAAAAAATTACCAAATCGGCATTGTTACTTGGTTCTTACAAAGACATTGGTTTTTAATCCTCTATCTTCAGGGTTATACAACACCATTTTTGTTTTTGAAAACTCCTTGATGGTCAGGTTGCTGACACCTGATCTGGAGTTTTCGATAGTGAGTATATTTCCTTGAATACTTCAATTAGAGACATCCTCAAATATTTTCTCGTTCCCTACAATATCCCTTATCTCATAAGTACCTCCATCCTCAAACGTCCATTCGAGGTTTCCCATCATTTGGATCATCATTTCTTTGACAAGGCTAGCACTTGTTTGCCAACCATCGAAATGAGTTTGTGAGCCTTAAAAGCTTTATTTCCGTGTTACAACAACTATTTTTCGCATTTTTTCGTTATGAAGCAGTGGCTTTCTTGCCAATAGTTTATCTTTGTGGCTGCTGCCTCTTTGGGGAGCAGCTTTATCGTTCTTTGCAACACGCTGATATGAAATCACTTAGTTATCTCAATAAATACTTCTACAGATACAAGTATCATCTTTTTTGGGGTATTGTATTCACGATTATCTCTAATTACTTCAGTATTGTTCCGGCGCAACTGGTACGCTATGCCTTTGATCTTATCAAAGAAACGCTGGATTTGTATTTTGTAACCGAGGGGATGGAAGCCCGCGAGGGGGTTTATCGTTTGTTTGCCCAGACAGTCTTGTTTTATGGTGCCTTGATTGTGCTGATGGCCTTGCTGCGGGGGGTATTCCTGTTTTTTGTCCGGCAGACCATCATCGTGATGTCTCGCTTGATAGAGTACGACCTCAAAAACGAGATTTATGCCCACTATCAGAGCCTTCCTCTGAGCTTCTACCGCCGCAGCAATACCGGCGACCTGATGGCTCGCATCTCCGAAGACGTGAGTATGGTCAGGATGTACCTCGGTCCTGCCATTATGTATGGCATCAATATGATTACGCTGAGTGTGATGGTCATTGGCTATATGTTTAGCATCAACGCCACCTTGTCTTTTTATGCCTTGTTGCCGCTTCCGGTACTCTCGCTGAGCATCTATTTTGTAAACAATACCATCAATCGCCGCTCCGACCGCATCCAGAAGCAACTCTCCACCCTGTCTACTTTTGCACAAGAGGCCTTTTCGGGGGTGCGGGTACTGAAAGCCTTTGCCCGTGAGCAAGACTCCCTCCGGCAGTTTACCGACGAAAGCGAGCGCTACCGCAACAAGTCTTTGGCCTTGGTACGGGTAGAAGCCTATTTCTTCCCCCTGATCTTGGGTTTGATTGGCGCCAGCACCCTCCTGACGGTCTATGTAGGGAGTTTGGAAGTAATGCGTGGCAACCTCACCGCCGGCAATGTAGCTGAGTTTCTGATTTATGTCAATATGTTGACTTGGCCGGTAACCTCCCTCGGATGGATTACCAGCATCACCCAGCGAGCAGCCGCTTCGCAGGCGCGCATCAATGAGTTTTTGCAAACCCATAGCGACCTCCATTCTACCCAAAACCTAGACCAGCCCATCAGCGGGAATATCCGTTTTGAGGCCGTCGATTTTACTTATCCCGACACGGGAATAGAGGCCCTGAAAAAAGTCTCGTTTGAAGTACATCCGGGCGAAAGTATTGCCATCTTGGGAGGCACTGGTGCCGGCAAAAGCACCATTGCCAACCTTATTTGCCGTCTGTATGATAGTAGCGAGGGGCAAATTTGGATAGACGAGCAGCCCATCCAAGCCTATAGCCTAGCTTCGCTGCGCAGCCAAATAGGCTACGTACCGCAGGATGTGTTTCTGTTTTCAGACACCATCCGCAATAATGTCATCTTCGGGCTCAACCCCGACGAAGTCTCGGAAGAAGCCATCGTACAGGCACTCAAAGATGCCGACTTGTATGACAACGTCATGGACTTCGAGCACCAACTCGAAACCCGCCTCGGCGAGCGGGGAATAACCCTCTCCGGAGGGCAAAAACAACGCCTCTCTATTGCCAGAGCCATTATCCGACAGCCCAGTATGCTTATTCTGGATGATGCCCTCTCTGCCGTAGATACCAAGACCGAAAACGCCATTCTCAACGCCCTCAAGCGTATCATGGAAGGCCGTACCTCTATCATCATCTCTCACAGGGTATCGTCGGCCAAGCTCGCCGACAAAATCCTCGTCCTAGAAGATGGCCAAGTGGTAGAGTATGGTACTCACGAAACGCTGATGTTGCAGAACGGATTTTATAAAGCTTTGCACGACAAGCAGCTACAGGCCGAAAGCGCAGTAGACTGAGTTCGTTGGAGGTATTGTTAGGTGTGTTGGGGCTTATTGCCGAATCCTTTTGACAATCCGACAGCCTTAGAGACTGTCTGGCTTGACAACCAGCTATGCCGCTACTGCGGCTCGGCCACTGACCTTTCACCCAACAATGTAAAAAAACCCTCTCAGCCTTGTGCTCAGAGGGTTTTGTTTTTGACGAACTGTATGGATGATTTTTTGGGGCTTTCCCCTTCGGGGTCGGGTCTTCGGCTGTAGTCCCTTGCCCCCGGCTGTGAAACACAGCCGTGAGCAAGGGAGCTACTTGCCTCAGCCCCTAAGCCGCTTACGCATGCATAAGCGTACGCCAGCCAGAGGCCTTCAACTCCATCGTTCATCCTTCCACTAGAGGCGCTCTACCACCATTGCCGAAGCACCACCACCACCATTACAGATAGCAGCCAAGCCATAGCGGCCTTGTTTGTGTTGCAATACATTGAGCAAAGTAACCAAGATACGCGCTCCAGAGCAGCCCAGCGGATGGCCTAGCGAAACAGCTCCGCCAAAGACGTTGACTTTGGCAGGGTCGATGTTGAGCTCTGTGTAGAAAGCCATCGTAACGGCAGCAAAAGCCTCATTGACTTCAAAATAATCGATATCGCTCACTTTCAGTCCGGCGGCATCTAGCGCCTTAGGGGCGGCCAAGGTAGGCGCCGTCGTAAACCACTTAGGCTCTTGGGCAGCATCGGCAAAGCTCACAATGCGGGCGATAGGCTTGAGGCCAAGGCTTTCGGCCTTCTCTTTGCTCATCAGTACGAGGGCTGCCGCACCGTCGTTGATGGTAGAGGCGTTGGCCGCCGTAACGGTTCCGGTGGGAGTAAAAGCCGGACGAAGGCTGGGAATCTTGTCAAATTTTACGTTCTTGTATTCTTCATCTTCCGAAAAGAGCACCGGGTCGCCTTTGCGCTGAGGAATCTCAACAGGCACAATTTCTTGCTTGAAATAGCCCTTCTCCGTAGCTTCGGCAGCGCGCTTGTAAGAGTTGATGGCAAACTCATCTTGCGCCTCGCGGCTGAACTTGTACTTTTCGGCAGTCGCATCAGCACATACACCCATCGCATTGTGGTCGTAGGCATCGGTAAGGCCATCGTGCGCCAGACCGTCTACCAACTTAGCATCGCCATACTTGAAACCAAAGCGCGACTTCATCACATAGTGCGGGATGTTGGACATACTCTCCATACCACCGGACACGATGATGTCCTGATGCCCCAACATAATAGATTGTGCGGCAAACATCGTGGCCTTCATCCCCGAAGCGCAGACCTTGTTGATGGTGGTGGAGGGCACGTGATTGCCAATACCGGCATACAGCGCCGCCTGACGGGCAGGGGCTTGGCCTAGGCCTGCCGCTACCACATTGCCCATAAATACCTCTTGTACTTGTGAGGCTTCGATACCGGCGCGGGCTATAGCCCCTTTGATGGCGGCTGCGCCAAGTTGTGTGGCACTCAGGTCAGAAAGTCCACCCAAAAAGCTACCAATGGGCGTGCGGGCTATGGATACTACATATACTTCTTTCATGGGAGAGATAGATGAGGTTTAAAATGTCAAATTATTGATGCATAAGCGCCGGCCAAAAACACGTCCGGCCTCTAAGCAACTTTATCGAGTTGAAGGTAGCATGTTTTTAGCACAAATCAAATGACTTTGGGTGCTAATCTATAGTATTTTAGCATATAAATCATTGATTTTAAGCAAAATAAACCCACACATTCGTTTCACCCCCTTCAGAAAATCGGGGTATGGGTTTGGCCTTCTAAAGCAGATGCTGTATTTTTAGAGGGCATTCAAAAAAAGCTGGCCTCATCGCCATAAGGGTTGCACGCTCAACACCCTAATATACTTGACCCTTGTATGCCTCTGCGTCCAATACGTTTTTTATACCAAGATTCACTTGGCTTGAGGATTCACAGGAAGTTATTTTCTTGATTCTCAAGGATTTTCAATGTATACATTTTCCAAACCAATTCTGATTGGGTATCACGATGAAAGACCTATATACACTCCATATTCCGGCAGGTGCTCCCCTGTTGGGAAGTCTTACCCTCACAGGCTCCAAAAGCGAAAGTAACCGTGCGCTGCTGCTACAGGCCTTGGCTTGTGCGCAGAGCGGCCAAGCGTTTCGTGTGGGCAGGGTACGCCGCCTAGCCAGCGCCCGCGACACCCAAACGCTCTTACGCCTGCTCCAAACGCCTGAGGCAGCAGTGTGGGATGTATTGGATGCCGGAACCACGATGCGCTTTCTGACGGCCTATGCTGCCACCCAACTACGCAACAAAACCCTGACCGGCACCCCACGGATGCAAGAGCGTCCTATCGGTATTTTGACAGAAGCGCTGGCGCAATTAGGAGCAGAAATCGAGTATCTCGGCAAGCCCGGCTACCCCCCCATACGGCTGAATGCAACGCGTCCATTCACCCAAAAAACCCAGCAACTGAGCATCGATGGCAGCGTCAGCAGTCAGTTTGTATCGGCCTTGCTGATGGTAGCCCCTACCCTGCCTCTAGGGCTGAGCCTACGCTTGGTCGGGCATATTGCCTCTCGCCCCTACCTCGAAATGACCTTGGCACAGATGAAGGCTTTTGGGGTCAATCATAAATGGGAGGGCGACAGCATCCACATCCAACCCCAAACTTATCAAGAGGCTGATTTTGCCGTAGAAGCCGATTGGTCTGGGGCTAGCTACTGGTACAGCCTAGTGGCGCTGCGCCCGGGCAGCCGCCTACAGCTCCAAGGTCTCAAACCCCGCTCCCTCCAAGGCGACCAAGCCATCAGCCGGCTAATGCAGCCCCTAGGGGTCAATACAACTCCTACCGCAGACGGAATGCTGCTCGAACACACGTTCCATCCTGCGGCTGCAATGCCCCAAGTATGGGATTTTGACCGCTGCCCCGACCTCGCCCAAACGGTATTGGCCTGCGCCGCCGCCAAAGGAGTAGCAATGCCGCGCATTGTCGGGCTAGAAAGCCTGCGCATCAAGGAAACAGACCGAATTGCAGCGATGCAAGCCGAGCTCCAAAAACTAGGTGCTGATTTGCAAGCACTTGATGCCCATACTTGGGCGCTTGTGCCACCAACACAGCCGCTCCCAGAGCGCCTACAAATACATACCTACGACGACCACAGGATGGCCATGGCCTTTGCCCCGCTGGCAGCCTGCATTGCAGAAGTACTCATAGACGACCCTCAGGTCGTGGCCAAGTCTTATCCCGGCTTCTGGGATGACCTCAGAAGTTTGGGGGTGGAGGTGGCATAAAAACGGCTGCCGGTGTGGGTGGCCTAACACTTGCCTCTTTGGTGGGGAAAGTGCTAAAACCATTACCACCCATAATCAATACTCAACGATTCACAATAGATACCATTATGAGCAGAAAAACCTGTGGCCAAACTTGGTGGGGGATACAATAGCGCTGCAAGCATTAGAAAAAACTGACTTCAGCAACCGCCTCCCCAGAGGGAGGAGCTACACCAACAAGAGCACAGTGCTACAGGTAGATGTCCAAGAAGGCGCAATAACGGCCAAAGTTCAAGGCCAAGGCCATACAAACAACATATCAGCTTAATGTGGGCTAAGTCTCATTTTGGGGTAAAATGAGACTTAGCTTGTCTCGGAGCTCGAGCTCCGAGCTACTTTTTCAAAAATGTCCAGTGGTGTGTTCGGGGTACATCCGGCTATTGGTGTGGACACCGAGAGGGGCGCAAGGGTTATCTAGTTTTACATATCCATTTCCATCACAAAATCTTCCATCCAAAAGCCCTGCCCGATGTCGATATTTTCTTCTTTGGCAATGCGGAAGCCATAGTGTTGGTAAAAGGCGATGGCTGCCTGATTGTAGCGGTTCACATTGAGCGAGAGGGTGTGTAAGGCTGCTTTTCGGGTGGCAGCCACGACCTCATCGAGCAGCTTTCGACCTAGGCCCCTGCCCTGAGCTTGTGGGTGTATGTAGAGCTTGTGGAGTTTGCAATAGCCTGCCTCCGGGGTATGGAGGGCATATCCGGCAAAACCGAGATCTTGCGCAGCATCGTGGGCAATCAAAAACACATCGCCCCGCTGCATCTGCTCCAAGAGTGAGGATTGGCTATACATCCAATCCAGCATATACGCAATCTGCTCCTGCGTCAGGATGTTTCCAAACGTATCAGGCCAAGTAGCGTGGGCAAGGGCCTGGATGCGTGCCCAATCTTGGGCGCTGGCCGTGGTAAGATTTAAAACTTGCATTGATTTTGACATTAAAGTGTTTTGACGTTTTCTTGGGCTTCTTCCCGCGCCGCCCTTGGAGGGTATAGCTTCGCACAACAACGCCCAAAACCTTTACTTCATCGTTCATACTTCATATTCTATTCTTCCCAAAAGCGCTGCGTACGCAGGTGTAGCTTCGCATACACATAAGGACAGGTTGTTTACTTGAGATTGGCTTGTGCCTTCAAAAACCGTTTGACATCGGCGGCAGTTTCGGCAGGAATCTCCTCCATCGGCACGTGTCCGGCGTTGTCATATACAACCAAACGGGCGTTGGGCAGGTCTTCGGCAAAGCGCTCCCCATGTTCTAGGGGAATCCAGCGATCTTCTCGCCCCCACTGAATAAGCGTGGGTTGCCGGATGTTGGGAATTTGGTCGGCGCGGTTGGTGTAGGTGGTTTTGGAGCGGTCTATAAAGGCTTGTCGGTTACCTTCTCGCAGCCCTAGCTCATAGTAACGCTCCACCAGTGCGTCGGTAACCTTGTTGGGGTCGGCATATACATCGAGTAAGTTTTTCTTAAAAAAGAACTTGGGCGTTACATACCTTACGATTTGATTCAGCCCTCCCTGCCGGGCAAGCCTAAAGACCCAAGGCGACTTGCGGTTGGAGGGGTAGCCCGAAGCATCTACCAAAACCAGCGACAGCACTTGCTCGGGATGTGCCAAGGTATAGTTCCAGGCAATGCCCCCACCCAAGGAGTTCCCTCCGAGGTGGAAACTTTCTAGCTTGAGCGCTTGTGTAAACTCATACAAAAACGCGACATAGGCATCTAGGGAGTAGTCCGCCTTGGGGTGTGGCCCTGTAAGGCCAAAAGCAGGCAAATCTAAGGTAACCACCTTGAAATCAGCCTTTAGGCTATCTACCCAAGGCTCCCAAGTATGTAGCGAGGCCCCTGTGCCGTGTAGCAGCACCACCGTATGCGCGCCCTGCCCTTCCACACGGTAGTGTACATCCATCCCTTGGATGCGGACAAACTGCGAGGCTTCGTTGGTGTAGCGCTCCTTGAGTGTTTCGACGGGTATGTCGGCCTTGGCAAACCACAACAAGGCGGCGGCCAACAAAGCAATGAGGATGAGGAAAAAATAGGCTAGTTTCTTTTTCATTGTAATTGCAATATAAATTTTATTATAAACTTCCGGTACGCCCGCCATCTACGGGCAGGTTGATGCCATTGATATAGGCTGCTGCCGGGCTGGCCAAAAAGGCGACGGCCTGGGCAATTTCGGCGGGCTCGGCAAAGCGCCCTACGGGAATCTGCCGAATCATCTCGCGCTCGACCTCTATGCTGGGCTTGCCGTTTTGCTCGGCGCGAAAATCTATCAAATCATACAAGCGGGCGGTCTTGGTATAGCCCGGCAATACGTTGTTGACCGTAATGCCTTCTGCTCCAAGCTCAAGGGAAAGGGTTTTGGCCCAGTTGGCCACTGCCCCTCGGATGGTGTTGGATACCCCCAACCCGGCGATGGGCTGCTTGACAGAGGTAGAAATGATGTTGATAATGCGTCCATATTTGGCCTGCTGCATCGCCGGGAGCAGGGCTTTCACCAAAATCTGGCCGCTGAGGAGGTGTTGGGCAAAGGCTAGTTGATAGGCTTCAGCATCGGCCAAGTGTGCCTGCCCTGCGGGTGGTCCACCGGTATTGTGTACAAGGATATGGATATTGTGTTGATAGGCGTAGCGGTCGATGATTTGTGCCAAGGCCTCGGTATCTTGCAGGTCGGCAGCCAAGACGTGGTGTTCTTGGTTGCCATTGTTGGGCAAGGTCTTGCAAAGCGTTTGTAGCATCGCCTCGTTGCGGGCCAGTAGGGTAACCGAAGCCCCCATTTCGGCCAAGAGCAGGGCGACGGCCTTGCCAATTCCTTGGCTGGCTCCGCCTATGAGGGCGCGTTTGCCCGACAGGTCAAGTAGTGTGTGCATATATTGGGATAGATTTGTGTTCATAATAATTCAGATGCCTTCCCATCGTATCGGCTAATACACCCTTTTGAGCCAGCGGGGCAAGAAAATAGCCCCGGTAATGAGGTAGGGGTAGTAGGTTACGATGCGCCACATCAGCGCTACGATGGTGATGGCCACAATACCCTCGGTATAGTTCCCAAAAAAGGCTTGGAAAGAAATTTCGGCGAAGCCGGCAGCCCCCGGTGTAAAGCCAATCAATAAGATTACCCAAAGCAACACGTGACGGGAGAAAATCAGCAGGTGGTCTGTAAAGGCCAGCCCTACAAAGGCTGCCAAGAGGCAATTGACAATGAGGTAGCGCGAAGTCCAGACAGCAAAGGTGGCTCCGATGGCGCGCATCCAGTAGCCCAAGCCTACGTTTTTGAGGGCGGCAGAGGCAATGACCAGCTCATCCCCTTGTTTTTGGGCTGCCGCCTGAAAGCGCTTCATCCAGCCCCAAGAAGTACCCTTGATGAAGAGCCAGCGGATAGCCTCGGGTTTGTAAAACAGCCCATACATCATCAAAAAATTATAAGCAGCCACACTAAAATAGGCTACCAAAAACAGGTTTTGGACAGCAAAACCCTCGACGGTAGGGAAAAGCGCCACAGGATATACCCTACTCCAATGCAAGGCCAGTACAACCCCTCCTACGATGACAAAAAACAGGTTGTCGAGCACTGCCGAAACCATTACATAGGCCAAGGACTTGCCGAAGGGAATGCCCTCTTTGGTCAATAGCAAGCTAGCCAGCGCTGTTCCGCCTACGGCAGAGGGGCTGATGGCCGAGGAAAACTCCCAGAGCATAATGGTATAGAAACTGCCCGTCCAAGTCAGCTCCTTCTGCGTCAGATATCGGATGCGGTAAATGTAAAAGCCGTCTCTGATGAACAAGGTCAACAATGCCAACACAATCCAAACCCCGCTGGCCTTGGACAGGCTGGGCAATAAGGTGTCAAAGTCTACGCTGGTATAGAACAAGTACGCTGTAATGCCCAACCCCAACAAAGTAGGGATGATAATCCGCCGGGGGCTGAGCTGGCGTAAGATATTGCTTTCTTCTTGGGTGATTTGTGTCATACAAAAAAGGTGTCCGATGTCAGGAAATACAAGATGTCATCTGCTGTTTGCAAGTTAATCAAGTTTTATGGAATTTTAGTGCAGACAGTATGCCGCCTAAAACTTTGCCGAGAAGTTGACAAAAAGCCCCCATTCTTGGGCTATATTCATCGAATAATTGAAAGAGAAGACGGAGTTGTAATAACTCACAACATCAAGCCCTGCCCCAATGCCATAGATAGGGCGGTTAGAAAAGCGGTTGTTTTCGCGCCTAAACACATCATCCCGCACATACCCAAGGTCTGTATGGATGTTGAGGTAGGCGGCCAGCGGGACTTTTTTGAACTGAGACAAGGGGATAAAGTTCAGGGTTTTGACTACATCAAAAAGGCGGTATTTGAGTGCGTTCTTACTCAAGACATAGCTTTGGCCATCAATCACATACAATTCATAACCTCTCAAAAAAGCATTCTGATAGCCCAGGCCCAAGGCATTGGCATAAGGCTGTTGATTGAGAAAGGTCAACCGTCCCAAGGCGTTAGTCTCCACAAACCAATTGCTGGCCTTGCTTCCCAACTGCCAGTATTTCCCGTAGCCTACATTGATATGGAGCATATCTACATCGTTGAGGGGTGGCAGGCCTAGTTTTGTCAAGCCCAAAAGCAATACACTGCCCCGCAAGGGGTATGCAACGACATCGCGCAACTCTAGCTTGAAGAGATAGCGTAATGTCAGATAGCGTTGGTGATTGCGCCCGTTGAGATAGTAGTTGGGGTTGAGGCCAATGACAGTGTCGGCAGCTTGGTTATAGTTGTAGCCCAGCTCAAAACTATGGAAAGTATAAAAAGCGCCTCTCCGGCTGAAGCTCACAGCTGTATTGAAGCGGTCTTCGAGGCTTTGCCCCAAATCAGAAGCCTCCACAAATCGGAGTTGGTGCTCTACCGTCTCATAAGGTACTGCAATGCGCTGGGTATAGGCCGTAGCGATTTGCATCCCCCAGGTTTGTGCTTGGTTCAGGTATGGGATGGCATATTTGACTCCGAAGCGCTTTAGAAAACCTAGTTGTATCACCCCTTCCAAAGTTTGATTGAGGCCGAAGAGATTGCGTTGGGTAAAGACCATCCCGTAGGTAAGCCGATTGAGGTCGCCCCCTTGGTTGTACCACCATTCGTTCAGGCTGCGGTCTACGAGGTCAATTAATGGGATAGGAAAAATATACCAACGCTCTTGAAGGTCTATGAGCAATTTCTTCTGACCCGCAACCGACCCTTCTTGTAACTCTACTTTGACTTGGGTAAAAAGATCGGTGTTAAATATCTTGTTCTTATTTCTAAATAAAACCGTGTCTTGTTTGGCTGCCCACAAGGTATCGCCTATCGCTATATCCAGCTCTCTCAAGATAATGCGCTCTTTTGTCAGGCGATTGCCTTGAATGATTACCTCTTCAATGATGACAAATGGCGCGGTATATTGGCCTGAGTCTAAGGGCATCTGCGGCCACAAAGGCACTCCTCCCAAGACCCAAAACAATATCCACAAGCTTCTCAACCTGCAAACGATGTTATCATACGGCTCAAAGTACATACACAATAATCACACGCCATTGGTGCTTGTTTGTAAGGATATTCAATATGCCTTAAGGAATTTGATTGGGCTTCGTGTTTGAAGTTCATACGTAAGCATCCACCGTTAGGCGTGTCAATTTGGAAAAAAAATCAAGTCTTTGCAAGTTTTTGTACTATTTGCCTGCTGCGAGTATCTTTGAGAATTTGAAAGCTGTTGCAACGCCAGTTTTTGAAATAATTACGTATTTTAGCCGCATCAAATCTGATTTACTCCCATTTTCAAAACCCAAAATTTGTCGCACAATGATACAATCATTCTTTCGTACCCTTGGCTTGGCCTGCGCTATGCTAAGCCTCAGTACTATCAGCTATGCACAAGTACAGCTCCCACAGCCCAGCCCTGCGGCCAATGTGAGTCAAGTAGTTGGCCTTACCGAAATCAAGATTAGCTACGCCTCTCCAGCCATCAAGGGCCGCCAAGTATGGGGCGGGCTAGTGCCTTATGGCCAAGTATGGCGTAGTGGAGCCAATGCCCCTACCAAAATCCACTTCAGCCACGACGTAAGCATTGGTGGCAAGGCCGTAAAAGCCGGCACATATACCTTGCTTAGCATTCCTGGCGAGCAAAAATGGACAATCATCATCAATACAGACTCTAAGGGCAACGGTGCTTTCAGCTACCTCGAAAGCGACGATGTGGCGCGTGTAGAAGTAAGCCCTGTAGTACATAGCAAGAGCCAAGAACGCCTCAGCTACCGTATCGAAGCCGATGCAGACAACAAGGTAGGCATTGTGTCGTTGCGCTGGGAAAAACTCGAAATCCCCTTTGAAGTCGTTACGGATCCTGTCAGCATTGGCAAACAAAACGTAGAGGCCGCTAT
Organism: Eisenibacter elegans DSM 3317; assembly: GCF_000430505.1. Lineage (NCBI taxonomy): Bacteria > Pseudomonadati > Bacteroidota > Cytophagia > Cytophagales > Microscillaceae > Eisenibacter > Eisenibacter elegans. The sequence continues at coordinate 372,546 of NZ_KE387153.1, forward strand.
GCGTCAGATGAATGGCGCTTGGTATAGCTACGCCGCCTCGGCAGAGTTTTATCTCGACAACAACCTCGATGCTGCGCAAGCGCTGGCTTGGGCCGAAAAATCTATCGAAATGCAAGACAAACACTTCTTCAACCGCTGGATTAAAGCCCGTGCGCTTGCTGCCCAAAGCAAAAATAAGGAAGCACTTGAGGCCATTAATGAAGCCAAAAAAATTGGTGATGCCAACCCTTCCGGCTTCTACGACAGCTACAAAGGCCGTATGAACGAGGCAACACAGGCTTGGAGCGCTAAGAAATAGTTTTTGTTCACACCACTGGACATTTTCCTGATCCCACAGCCAAAACTGTGACCTAAGGCTCAGCTATCCCCAAACAAGGCCTCAGCTTGTCGCGGGGCAGGAACTACGAACTACTTTTCCAAAATGTCCAGTGGTGTAATTAGAAATCAAACTTCAGCTGAAACGTAAGCTGTGAAAGTACATTTCCATCCACCTGCTCTAATCCTGTACCGATGCGGTCGGTGTCTGTTCGGAAAGTCTGCGCCCAGCGTGCCCAGAAGTCAATATTGCGCGTGAGTTTGTATTTGGCCAACAAGACATACCGATAGCCTGCACCGGAATAACGCACCAAGGTAGGCGCCCAGAGCACATTTTTCTCATATACATAAATGAAAGTAGCGCTGAGGGTGTTATCGGCACGGCGGCGGGTGTTGTCATCAAAAATAGCTACCCGGGCATCAAGCCTCAGCTTGCCAAAGCTCTTGGCTATGTCCTGAAAAATCATAAACCCCTCACTGTAAAACCCCTCTTGCTCCTGTCTGTTGAACTGCACCCTGCTCTTGAGCACTAGGTCTTGGGCAGTAGTCATATTGATAGAAAAAATCAGGTCTTGCCTCACAAATGGCGTGATAAGGCGCGTGATGGCGGTGTTGTTTCGTTGATTGATTTCCTTGGTTTCGTCTCTAAATTGCACAAAAAGTTCTGTACCACGCTGTGGGCGGTAGGTAACTCGCGCAAAATAACCTGAGCCTTGCGAAGGAGCGGCGGCATTGAAGCGCAAGAAAGGGAAGGTGAAGGTGTCATAGAAAAACGATAACTCCATCTTGGGCAATGGACGCACCTTGAGCCCGGTATAAATCCCACGTTCGTTGATATTGCGAGAGCCTTCGCCAAAAGCCGAGCCATAAAGGCTGTGGAAATTAGGGTCATAGCTGCGCACCAACATTGCCCAGTCGATTTTGGGCGAAAGGCTCGACAAAAACCCGCCTACAACCCCTACTCCTCCGCTTTGGGAACGGGCAGCTTCTCCGAAAAAGGTGAAATTTTGCCAATAATAGTTGAAATTCAGCCCTACATTCAAGTTTTGCTGGCCGTTGAACTCTAATCGATTATAATTGCGCTCCACCCGTTGAAGCGGTATCCCATAGCGTGTGGCTAGAAAAGTTGCGCCTACGCTGAGGTTTTCGCTGCGATTTTTGTAATTGAGATGCCCTCCAAAATTTTCTTCTAAGATGGTTTGGCGGGCTGCCCGCTCCGACGGGGTGCGGTGTAGCCCTGTAATTTGAAGGCTTTCGATAAAATTTTCGGAGCTAAACTCTGTTTCGAAGCTGACTCCATCGCTCAGGGAGTCTGCAATGGCAATCAGACGCTCTTGGACATTGGCATCGCGGCGCACTCTCGAATAGAAACCTGTCAGTTCCAAGCGTGGCATCAGCTCATAAGTTACGGCAGCCCCTCTGAAAAAGCCCGACTCTAGGGTGGAGGTATAGGGGCGAACCCCCCAGTCATTACGACGCACGGTGTTGATGGTCTCTGAGCCTTTGCCCAGAGCAAAACCGGCTGTAAGCAGCAGATTTTGGCCAATCCCTAGCTGGTAGTCCCCTATGAGAATCCGTTTGAAGCGCCCTTGGTTTTCGAGCATTGCGTGAAACGAAACAAAATCAAACCCATAATACCGCTGCGCCGGATTCCACTCTATCGTTTCGCCCGGGTCTTTCTCTAAGGTAAATCCAAAACTATAGTCGCCAGTTTGGCTCAATCGGTATCGCACAAAATACTGCTGCGGGCTTCCAAGGTAGCGTGCATTGGGCAAGCCACGGCTATTGGTATCGGCAGGGGTATAGCCCCGTTTGGTTTCCAGAAACTGGTTGTTGCGCAAGATAAGGTAGTGTGTAGGGTCTCCCTCCTGTATGCGTCTCCATAGTGAGCGAGCATCTTTGGTGATGACCGTTTCTGACACGATGATAAACGGCTTCAGCCGCCGGATGGTGGTCAGGTCGAAACCAGGGATGGCCTGCAACTCATAGATAGACAGGAGCTTGCCCATTTTGCTCCGGTATTTCAAAAACTCATTGATTTGGTAAGGACTCAGCACATACAGGTTTTCTAATTCGCTGCGTTGGGCTTGGTTGAGGTTGAGCGGATGCTGGTACAATTGGTACAACACATCGACAATATCATTGAGCAGTTCATCGCTGAAGCTCTCTCCATCAGGATTGGGGAGTAGGTCCAAAATAAGGGCATCTACATCGATATCGGGCTTTTTCTGTGCCTGTAAGGGCATCGATATCGCCCCCAAAAACAAAAAGAAGAGGCCGCACACGCACCTCACTAGTGCCTTGTATCTTGCTTGTGTATTGGTATTGTCCACAATAAAACGGATATATTTTTCTGAAAATCAAGCCTAGTTTGTATCTATCCAGTGGGTTTTTATTGCCCAAAGCGATAGCTAACGGCCACGTGCTGCATAAAGCCAAGCCTTTGGTTGATGACCATCGCATAGTCTACCTGAAAGCGTTTGGGTGTAAACCCTACCCCAAAGAAATTGGCTACAGGCTGTGTTTGCAGGCCGGTACGCAGTTGTACTTTGGGGATAATGAGGTATTCTAATCCGGCTTTGAAGCGCGCCTCTTGCTCTAGGTCTTTCATCGCTTCAATATTGATCATCAATGAGCTGAAAGGCCGATAAGAAAGGCCGGTCTTGAGCACTACAGGCAGCAGCTCGTCTTCAAAAAAAGTGCGAAATTTGCCCCTATTGAGGTTATAGATGTGCGCTCCAAAAAACAAGTTGGGGGTAATTTCTGCTACCCCGCCAAACTCGACGACCACTGCACCCGTGCCACCCAGCTCCTGTACGGCTACCTGTACATAATTGACTTTGAGGCCAAGGCTGACTATTCCGAGGCGGTGGCTAAATCCGAGTCCATATTTTTGCTCACTATACAGCTCGTCGCCAAAGCGCGCCAAGGTAAGCCCTGCTACGCCGATATTGTTCAGCGGAGTTACTATTCCGGCGCTAAACGTCTGAAATCCGGCTATCCCAAACCGGTTTTCATACCCGGCCACGACCATCATCTCTGTTACGCCTGCCAAGCCGCCTATGTTATTAAAAACGCTCCACTGATCTTGCAAAGTAACGGCTGCATCGCCCATACCCACGGCGCGTGCGCCCACAGGGTCATTGCCTTTTTGGGCATAAAGCCCGCCGGCGCTCAACAACCAAACCCCTACTAGCCAATGGTAGAAATACTGCTTCATAGATTATTATACTCAAGGTGTGTTATCTGCCTGATAATGAATATTTTAGGCTTAGTATGTGAGGCTTGAAGCTGGTTGTATAAAGTAGGTATAGCCGCTAAATTTTCGTAAAAAAACAAAGATTATCTCATAAAGTACCGATACCCTAGGTTAAAATTTTGTTAAGCCCCTTGCGGAAGCCTCCTTCCCCCCAATGATTTTTGCGACAAATTTCGAAATAATGCAAATATATTTTGATTTATTATAAAAAACGAAAAAAAAATTTTGCCAAACAAACAAATTTGCAATCTTTGTTTCCCGACTATTTCAAGCATTCTGTATCTTCAACCCGTTGTGTGTTTTCAAATACTCGAACTGTTGGCATACAACAACCCATTATCTTAATCTAAAAACAAATCTTCGATGAAAAAAACTACAATTTACGCAGCCAATGGCTTGTTGTCTGCAACGCTATGGCGCACAGTATTGGTATTTGGGCTGGCAAGCCTGTTGTTGAGCGCTCCGCTTCGCGCACAAGAAGAAGACAGCAAGGTAAGCCTGAATATCTCGCTCAACTCTGATATTTTCTTTGGATTTTACCCCTTTTTCTCAGGTGCTTACAAGGGCAGTAGCGTCGACTTTACCTTCTATGGTATCCTCTGGTCGGGGGGCGCTGCCGGAGGCAGTTGGGGCAACTGGACAGAGTTTGGCATTGGTATTGGCATTCCGGTAGGTGATGCGCTCTATATCAACCCACAGGTAGGCTTGCTCAACGGTAGCCTTACCTCCGGCCTAGGGACTCCTGTATTGGCCGAGGGCTTAGTGCCCAACCTAACCGTAGGGCTAGGCACTGACGCGCTCGAAGGGGAACTATATGGGGGATACTATATGGGGCTAGACCACGGTAACCCCACTACCAACAACTACCTACATTACTGGATCAATGGGGGTTACAAAATCTCGTCCTTCTTGTCTTTGGGCTTACATTTTGAGCAACTGCGCTTTACAGGGGGTAAGGATGAAGGCCCCGCACGAGAGGCTTTTGATTTCTATCAAGCCTTAGGGCCTTATATACAGTTTAGTGCGCCCAAGCTGGGGGCTTTCGCTCGGTTTAGCTCCGGCTTCGACCTCCGCTCAGATGCCGAAGTAGCCAAAAGCAGCTTTGAACAACCGTCGTTCTTCAAACTCAGTGTGGGCTTCGGATTCTAGCTTGAGGCCACGCCACCAGGCATTTTTGGAAAAGTAGCTCAAAGACAAGCTGAGGCCTCATTTTGAGGATAAAATGAGACTTAGCCCACAGTTTTAACTAGAACTTGAAAAATATCCGGTGGTGTAAATCTATTGTTAGCCAAGCCAGATAACACAACACACCCTGAAGGCCTCAAGAGGTGCTCAGGGTGTGTGTCTATAGTTCATTCCAAAAATTGGTGTCTTCGCTAGACCCCGCTAAACTGTCTCAAGAAGCGTGCATCGTTTTCGGTGAAGAGGCGCAAGTCTTTGATTCGGTACTTGAGCATCGCAATGCGTTCGATGCCCATTCCGAAGGCAAAACCGGTATACCGTACCGGGTCGATGCCACAGGCTTCGAGCACGTTGGGGTCTACCATTCCGCAACCCAAAATTTCGAGCCACCCTGTGTACTTACAGACATTACAACCTTTGCCTTGGCAAAGGTGGCAGGAGATATCTACCTCGGCGCTAGGCTCTGTAAAAGGAAAATACGAAGGGCGGAAACGAACAGCAGTCTCTTGGCCAAACATCTCCCGCACGAAGTGGTAGAGCGTCTGCTTTAGGTCGGCAAAACTTACATTTTCGGCCACATATAAGCCTTCTACTTGGTGGAAGAGGCAGTGCGCACGCGCTGAAATGGCCTCATTGCGGTATACGCGCCCCGGCATAATGCTGCGAATGGGCGGCTGTTGCTCCTTCATCATCCGAATTTGGACGTTGGAGGTATGTGTCCGCAGGAGTACATCATTGGTACCATTGCGCTCCACAAAAAAGGTGTCCTGCATTTCGCGGGCAGGGTGGTTGGGGGGGAAATTGAGGGCCGTAAAGTTGTGCCAGTCGTCTTCTATCTCGGGGCCATCGGCTACATTGAAACCAATGCGCTCAAAAATTTCAATAATGCGGTTTTTGGTCAACGTGATGGGATGCTGTGCACCCAAGCTATGCGGCAGTACTGGCAGGCTCAAGTCTAGCGGGGCAGTAGCCCCCGAGGCAGTCTGCGCCGCTTCGAGTGCTTCTTGCGCTTGTTTGAATTTGGCAACAGCCTGCTCCTTCAGCTCATTGACTACCTGCCCAAACTGTTTGCGGTCTTCGGCGGGAAGGTCTTTCATCGCTCCAAAGAGGTCTGTAATCACCCCTTTTTTGCTGAGGTATTGTAATCGGAACTGCTCTAGCTGTTCGGGGGTTTCGAGGCTGTATTGCGCGATGGCTTCGGCAGTGGTGCGGGCTTTTTCCAAACTCATAAAAAACAAGAAATATCAAAGCGTGAATAATACGGTCAGGTCGTGTGCTGACAAAGTTATGGAATGTTGGGCGAATGCCCAAACAAACCCTCAAAGGCTTTGTACACGTATAGAGCAACAAACTAATATCACACCACATGAAATACTGGTACTTCTTTCTGCTCTTGGTTTGTTTGAGGGGCTTCCCCTTGGTTGGCCAAAACAACACCTCTTCAGATATTGGCTTGGAAGCTTTTCTGGAGGAGGCGATTTTTGAAGGACTTCAGGTGGAGGCTTTTCCGGCAGCTATTGTCGCGGAGATGCTGCAAAACCCTGAGCTGTTTTTTGTACCCGAATGCCCTATTTGTGAGCCAGTACAAGCCGGTATGCGCCGCTACTTGGCCGAGGGTCTGGCTGCCGAAGGCGCAGAAGCGCAAGAGGCATACCAACGCTGGAAACGGCAGAATGGCGCAGTACAATGCAAAGAATTGGAGCACCTAGTGCGGACTTGTGTGGCTTTGCGCTTTCGAAGTGGCGATTGGGACGAAACTACCCAGCGCCGCCTTATGAGCGAAATGTCTGTAGGGAAGAAAAAGGGAATGACCAAAAAACACCTCTCCAATATTCCGGCGCGTAGCTGCCCCTCTTGCGAGGGGGCTACAGCGTGGTGAGGGTGTTATAAATTCACATCGCTCAGCAGGCCTTTGATTTGGGTTACGAGGTTTCGTGTCGAAAAGGGTTTGGTCAGGTACAGGTCTGCCCCCATCTCGTAGCCCTTAGCAATGTCCGATTCTTTGGTCTTAGCCGTCAGAAACACCACCTTGGTATGTTGCAAGCCTTCTGTGTTTTTGATATATTGACACACCTCGTAGCCGTCTACTTGGGGCATCATAATATCTAGGATGGCAATATCAGGTTGTTCGTTTTTGAGAATTTCTAAGGCCTCGGAGCCGTCTCGAGCAATAAAGACGGTAAAGCCGTTTTTTTTCATCAAAAACTCTAAAGATAGCAAGATATTGGGTTCGTCATCAACAATCAGTACTTTGTCCATAAGCTTTCGTTTAAGAGGGCAGACGATGTGCTGCACAATGGTTCTGTGGTAAAATTAGTACAAAGCCCGCGAAAAAAATCGAGAAACACCCGATATTGGTGTTTCATTCAACGGAATCAGCAGGCTTTGGTTCTTTTTTTTGGGGAGAAAATGGCAATCTGAACGACAAGACCGTCCGTCCGGGCTGGCTGACCTGTACCCAAATTTTCCCTTTATGATGTGTGATGATGTTGCGACAGATGGCCAAGCCTAGCCCGCTGCCCTGTGGCTTGCGGATGGTCTGGTTTTCGACCTGAAAAAATTTATCAAAAATCAGTTCTTTAGATCCTTCAGGAATCCCCTTGCCATTGTCTTCGATGTCTATCTGTACGTGTCTGTTGATTAGGTCATAGGTAGCATATATGATGACCCTGCCACGCACTGCCGGGCAGAACTTGAGCGCATTGGATAGCAAATTGAGAATCACCTGTTGCATCCGGTCGGCATCGGCCTCTATTCGGGGGAGGTTAGGGTCGAGATGCATCAAGAGCTGTACACCTTTTTCTTGAAATACCTGCCGCATAGACGCTGCCGATTCGCGTATGAGGTCATTGAGCTGTATGGTCTGAAAGTGTAACAACTGCTTGCCCGACTCAAACCGCTCTAGGTCTAATACACTCAAAATCAGGCGCTCCATTCGTTCTGTTTCTTTGATGATGGTGTGTAAAAACTGCTTTTTCTCGTCTTCCTCAAGGTCAGGATTGTCATGCAGGATTTCTGAAAAAGCCCGAATAGAAGTAATGGGCGTTTTGAGTTCGTGGGTTACGGTCGAAATAAACTCATTCTTGAGCCGATCATTGCGCTGCAACTCTTGCGAGGCCACCTCTAGGGCTTTAGATTTGCGACTCAGCTCTCGGTTGAGGTACACGAGCTGCTGCGACTCTTTGAGGATATCGACAATCTCGGCTCGGCCAATATCCGCCTCATCTACGACAGAGTTAATCATAATACGGGCAGAAGCCGCACCGATAGTGCCCGCCAATATTTTCTCTGCATAACTAATGAGCCTCGTATCGACAGGGGCTGATTCTAAATCTATATTGTGTTGTTGGGCAAAACTTTCCAACAGCTGATTGGCGCGTTCATCTCCCAAAAAGTTGCTCAAAAGCGAGCGTAAATCAGGCATATATGCTTTGGCTTTCCAGATAACGGATTGCTCATAGGAGGTCGAATATTTGTAAATATTGACAAAAAGCTCGGCCTCGTGGCGTTCTTTGCGCCCTTGGCGGCTCAATACTGAGCCTACATAATATCCCAATACATTGCCCGATAAGCTCCAAAACAAGGCCGAAGAGATGGACGATAGCCCTGCCAAACCCGTAAAGCTCTCCGGGCGCAGCCACGAGAACAGCACCAAGGCCTCGGGGCTGACCAAGGTGGGCAATACCAGCACCCAGGCCCAAATGCCTATCCCGATAAGCAAACCCAAGGACGCGCCTACTCGTGTGCCCTGTTTCCAATAAATACCCCCAATAACGGCAGGGGCAAACTGCGATACGGCCACAAAAGAAATCAAGCCGATAGACACTAGGGAGAAGTCTTTGCCTACCAACTCAAAATACAGATAGGCCAACAACAACACCACCAACACACTAAGCCGCCGCGTATAAATCAGCACCGTACGCCAGCGGCGGCTGTCTTGTTTGGGCAATACCACCTTGCTGACCAAGATGGGCATAATGAGGTTGTTGCTCAGCATCGTGCTCAGCGAAATTGTCGATACGATAATCATACTTGTAGCCGCCGAAAAACCACCTACATAGGCAAAAAGCGCCAAAGCAGGATAGCCCGCCGCTTGCGGAATAGACAGCACGTAGGTGTCGGCATCGACAGGGCTTCCGGCACCAAAAAACAAACGCCCCCCAAAAGCAATCGGCAACACAAACAGGTTAATCACCAGCAAATACAGCGGAAACAACCACACCGCCCGCTTCAGATGGCGCTCTTGGGTGTTTTCTACTACGGCGACCTGAAACTGCCTCGGCAAAAACCATACGGCCATCGCAGCGGCCAAATTCAAGAAAAACCACTCTAGGTGCTCTTCTGTACGAAAGGTAAAGTTTTGAGCCAACTCCGGAATCTCTGCGGCTTGTTTGAACAAGGGCTGCCAGCCTCCAAAAAGCCCGTAAGTTACAAAAATACCAACCAATACAAAGGCCACCAGCTTGATGATAGACTCAAACACAATGGCCGTTACCATCCCCTCGTGGCGCTCATCGTTGCTGATATTGGTGGTGCCAAAAAGAATGATAAACAAGGCCAAACCCAAGGTAAGGTAAAAAGCGGTGTCTTCTAACAGCGCGACCTGCTGCCCGGCGGCAGCGGCCTCCACAACGCCCTCTGTCAAAATCAAAAAACTATTCGATATGGCTTTGATTTGCAGGGCGATATAAGGCGTAATGCCAAAAGCACAAATCAAGGTTACCAGCGCCCCGATGCTGACACTCTTGCCATAGCGCGCCGACACAAAATCGGCCAAAGTATTGATATGCCGCACCTTAGAGATGCGTACAATCTTGTGCATCACCATCCACCAAAGCGGCATGGCCAAGGTCGGGCCTATGTACGTCGTCAGAAAAGTCAAGCCTCCTTCGGCGGCCCTGCCCACGCTGCCATAGTACGTCCAGGCCGTACAATACACCGCCAGCGAAAGCGCATACATATACGAGCGGTTGAGCAGGCTGCGCCCTTGACGCGCACGCCATTCACCCCAGTATGCTACCGCAAAAAGCAACAGCAAATATCCAAAAGACAACAACGCAATCAACCAAGTAGCCATACCAATCAAGGGTTTTTGGGGGGAGATTTGCGCTCTACCAATACTATCCACAATAGTACTATCCCGCCCCAAGCCAAGGCCACATACCAGTACATCGCAGGCAAGCCCTGCCAAAAACCTTCCACATTGAAGATTTGCAAGACCGGATAATGCAGCAACAACAAAGCATATACCGTACAGAAAACAAGTAAATGTGGACGTGGCATTTTTTGGTGATGGTAAGGTCTCACAAACATCCTGAAGCAGGCTATCTTAGCGCTACAAGGCCAATCTAGCACTAAATCTGCTGACAATCAATAACACACTGATTTTTTCTTGATGCTGCATACGCTGGTGTAGTTTCGTTCTTCGTAAAAAGACCTGCCGGGGTTTTCAAAACCCGACAGGTGTCACCAAGGGCAGACTCCCCTCGGAAGGCTTAATGCAGCGGGGCTAGTTGACCCCGCAGGGGGCTGATGTTTATAGCCAAACGATAGACAAGGTATTCGTCCTCAATACCTTGATGTGCTGTAAAACATATCATCCCTTCGAGATGTAAGCCGTAGCACTTCTGTTGTTTTGATTTACAAATTACATAGGCTTATGCCTCATAACTAGGCTGCTCTTCGAGGTATTCGATCCAGAAATCATTTGCTTCTTCTTCGAGGTGGATATCAATAACTTGATTTTGGAGCATTTCCAAGATGGCCAAGAAGTTGAAAATAACAGCCAATTTGGGGTTGTCGGGGTAATCACGGATAATCTGACTGAAGTTAAGGCGCTTCTGTTGGCGCAGCTTGGTAGAGAGATATTCTTTTTGCCCCGATACGGTATAGGGATAGGGCACTACGGTATGGGGCACGTGGTCGATGCGCTCTTCAAAGCGGTTCAACACCCGCTCGTAGACCTTCATCAGTCGGTAGAGGTCTAGGTTGTTGAGCTCAAACTCTACCTCGTTTTGTGACGAGACCACCGCCAGCTCGTCCATGAGGTTGCCACGGCTCTCTTTCTGATTGCGCTCTTCTTCCAGTTGTTCAAACAGTGGCAGTACTGACTTGTATTTTTTGTATTCGAGCAGGTACTGCACTAGCTCCTGCCTTGGGTCTTCTTCGGGTGTTGCGCCTTCTTCGCGGGGGAGCAGCATCTTGGCCTTGATGCGCATCAGGCTAGCTGCGACTACAATAAACTCCCCGGCCACATCCATATTGAGGCGCTCCAACTGTTGGGTATAGCCCACAAAATCGCGGGTGATTTTGGCTATCGGAATGTCATAAATATCCAACTCATCGCGTTCAATAAAGAAGAGCAACAAATCAAAAGGCCCCTCGAAGAGCGGTAGTTTTATCTCAAAATCCAACTTTTTTCGAAAATATCGGTTATATTGCAAACAATTATACGCGAATATAGCTTATTTCCACTGTATTACCCGCATCTTGCGCAGTTTGTCATTTTGTTGTAGCCAATTTTTTTGGGGTCGTACATTAGGACAAACCAAGGTTTTTGTAGGTAATTTTTGATTTTATACAACAAAAAGTAAGTATGCGTGTTAGAAAAGCCATAGTTTATTTATCTTTCGCCCCAACCGCGCTCTTGCAATCCCTTTAAAACATTCAAAAAGTAAGCAGATGTTGATCAAACCTCAAGACCTATTAGCCCAAATCCAAACCCCTGAAGATTTGCGCCGCCTCCCTGCCGACAAAATGCGCCAAGTAAGCGATGAGTTGCGCCAATACATTATCGATGTGGTTTCGGTTTATGGAGGGCATTTTGGTGCCAGCCTTGGTGTGGTAGAGCTGAGCGTAGCGCTGCACTATGTCTTCAATACCCCCGACGACCAGCTTGTATGGGATGTGGGGCATCAGGCTTATGGACATAAAATCTTGACTGGCCGCCGCGACCAATTCCATACCAACCGCGTGTATGGCGGCATTTCGGGCTTCCCCAAGCGCAAAGAAAGCTCATATGACGCTTTTGGCGTGGGGCACTCCTCTACTTCTATTTCTGCGGCTTTGGGGATGGCTTTGGCTTCCAAAGAAAAAGGAGATTTACACCGCCAACACGTGGCCATCATCGGCGATGGAGCACTGACAGGCGGCTTGGCTTTTGAGGGACTCAACCACGGCGGGGTGTCCGATACCAACCTGCTCGTAATCTTGAACGACAATTGTATGTCTATTGACCCAAATGTGGGCGCACTGAAAGACTACCTGACCGACATCACTACCTCGTATACCTACAACAAGTTCAGAGATGAGGTTTGGAAGGTGCTGGGTAAATTCAATCATATTGGCCGCTTCCAAAAAATCGCCTCTCGTGTAGAAAGCACTATCAAGGGTCTTGTCCTGAAGCACAGCAATTTCTTTGAGGCGCTCAACTTCCGCTACTTTGGCCCTATCGACGGCCACGATGTGGATCATCTCGTGAGTGTACTCAATGACCTAAAAGATATTCCGGGGCCCAAACTCCTGCACTGCGTAACTGTGAAAGGCAAGGGCTTTGCCCCTGCCGAGAAAGACCAGACCAAGTGGCACGCCCCGGGTTTGTTTGATAAGGTTACGGGCGAGATTTTCAAGAAAGTAGACGATAAGCCCAAGCCGCCCAAATACCAAGATGTGTTTGGCCACACGGTATTGGAGCTTGCCGAGCAAAATCCAAAAATTATGGCCGTAACGCCTGCGATGCCCTCGGGTTCTTCGCTCAACATTATGATGAAGGCGATGCCCGAGCGTGCCATTGACGTTGGTATTGCCGAGCAACACGCCGTTACGGTTTCTGCCGGGATGGCCACCCAAGGGATGACTGTGTTCTGTAATATCTACTCTACATTTATGCAGCGTGGCTACGATCAGGTCGTCCATGATGTCTGTATTCAGGAGTTGCCCGTGATTTTCTGTCTTGACCGTGCCGGCTTTGCCGGTGCTGACGGGCCCACACACCACGGCTCATATGACATCGCCTACATGCGCGCCATTCCGAATATGATTGTAGCTTCGCCAATGAATGAACAAGAGCTGCGCAATATGATGTACACTGCCTCGCTCGATAGCTTCAAAAACCTCAAATCGGCCATCACCATCCGCTACCCCCGTGGCGAAGGAGTAATGCCCGAATGGCGCACCCCGTTCGAAACTATTGAGATTGGCAAGGGGCGTTGTATTCGTGAAGGCGAAGAAGTGGCCATTCTTTCTATAGGCCATATCGGCAACCTAGCGCTCGAAGCTGCCCAACAGCTAGAGAACGAGGGCATCAGCGCGGCTCATTATGATATGCGTTTTGCCAAACCTTTGGATGAAGCGCTACTCCATCAGATTTTCCAGAAATTCAATAAAATCATCACCGTTGAAGACGGCTGCCTGCCCGCAGGCTTCGGCTCGGCAGTGGTCGAATTTATGGCTGACCACGGCTACAGCGCCCAAATCAAGCGCCTAGGAATGGAAGACCGTGTTTTTGAACACGGTACACAAATGGAACTATACCGCGAAGCCGGTTATGATGTGGACGGTATAGCCAAGGCTGCCCTAGCGATGGTACGTGTAATGGTCAAGTAACTATCCGTACGCCTTGGATATAGTTTGGCCGTAGCTTAGCTACCAATCTCTCGGTGTAGACACGGAAGTCATCTCGGATTTTTTCGGGATGGCTTCTTTGTTATAATGCCCAGTGGTTTGTAAATCGGTGGGCGCGTATTCGATAGTGGGGTATGGCGTCGCCTATCTGTACCCGATATTGGTAATTTGGTAGAAAATATTTGCAAATGTCTGCAAAGCACTTAGTTTTGCATACCAAGAAGGAGGACTGATACTGTAATATGACACCCTGATTTTTAGGTTTATTTTTATTCCAATATTTAACTACCAACCCTTATGAAACAAGCTCGATACTCCTACCATCATCTTTTGATGGGTGTTTTTCTGTTTTTAACTTGTGTTGCTTGTGATGACATCAGCACAGCCAAAATGAAACAGGTTACGGCACCGGGCAAGTTTTCGATTTCTATTCCCCAATACCTCGAAGAAACTGACAACCTCAATCCACACGCCTCTATACAATATCAACACAAGAAGAAGAATATCTACCTAATTGTGATTGACAATGACAAAAGCGAAATCGAATCAGACTACAGCGTAGAGGGACATTATGATTTGATGCTGCAAAATCTACACGAAAACATAAAGGATATCGACATTACCAAAAAAGATACGCTCATCTTGGGCAATAGCAAGGCGTTAAGCAGTACTATTTTGGGGCAGTTTCAAAATACAGGTATTTTTTACAAAATAGCAGCTATCGAAACCCCAAAGGGCTGGTACCAGCTCTTTATCTGGACACACAAAAACAATCTAAGCCGCTATGAAAAACAATTTGAAGATATCATCGCTTCTTTCAAAGAATTATAACCTGATGTTGTTGGGTTGGCTGCTCTTAGGCGCGTGCCAACCCAAAGGAGAGCAAAAAGCCGTCGTAACCAATGCCAGCACCCCCGACAGCCTCAACTATAGCCTGCGTATCACGCCTGATAGGCTCTGTGGTATAGAAGTGATGACACAAATGCAAGGCACGCAGCAGCTCAATGGTGGGGCTTGTATGCAGTTTCAGGACGAAAACCACGATATTTATCTCATCGTTATCAGTGATTATAAAGCCAATCTGCAAAAACAACACAGCTTGGTAGATCATCAAGATTTTGCCCATAAACAACTAAAAGCCAAGCTAAAGCGCTTCAGAGCCGCCCAGCAAATCAGTACTACTTTGGGCTCGTTTCCGGCCTTGCTAAGTGAGGTTTATGGTAGGGTAGACGATATGTCGATTTTCTATTACTTGGCTGTGGTCGAAAGCCCTACACATTTCTACCAAGTTTTGGCTTGGACTTACCGCCACCAACGTGAGCAATACCTACCCGCAATAGACCGAATGGTGCGCTCTTTTGTAGAGGTAAATCCTGACCTTGCCATCCAAGCCGCTATCAACTCTCAAGGCCAAAAACCTTGAGTAACACTGTATCAAAAAAACATCCTTTGCTGATGCAAAACTAGAGGTTAGAAAACATTCCACACCACTGGACATTTTTCAAATCCCGATGGGCTAAGGCTCATTTTACACCCAAAATAAGGCCTCAGCCTGTTTCGGAGCTAGAGCTCCGGGCTGCTTTTCCAAAAATGTCCAGTGGCGTGGCGTTTCTACATTCGCTCAAAAGCCTTTCTGAGTTTGTCGATATTTTGTTTGATGAGGCTCACCTCCTTGTCCGAAATCAGTTTACCATAGCTATTGCGCAGTTGGCTCATTGCTCCTCCATTGCTGAGTAGCTGCTTCTGCTGTTCTATGCTTTGGCGGATACCTTCCTTCTGCTCATCCGAGATATTGGGGTCCTTGAGTTGTTCCTCTAACGCTACGACCGCTTTTTCGAACTGCTCATCAAAGTTCTGTTTTTCGTTTTCCTCTTCGGCAGTGATGAGGGTTACGCCGGCAAAAATTTTCTGATAGACCTGAGCAAACTCTTCTACACCCTGAAAGCCGTGTTTGATGGTATATTTTTGTAACGAAGCCATTTCACTCAATACATTTTTAGAGTCAAAAGTCTTTTCATTGGCTTTGAGGTCTTCCAACATAGCGATCAAACTGTTGATGTGGCCTTGAGTCAAGTTAAAATTACTCAAAGGATTGCCTTCCAACAGCTCGTCTGCGCTGGTTATTTCATCATTCTGAGTTTGCTCAGAAGCCTCTGTGTTGCCACCGCCGCCGCAAGCCACACAAAAAACACATAGCAACAAGGCAACAGAGAACAGCATTAAATTTTTCATACAATGGGGTTTGGTTAGGGTTTGGTGATGGGTTAAATCAAGGTATACGAAGGGAGAAGATGATTGTTGCGGGTATAAGCCTTGCGAAAATGTACGATTTTCGACACTTTTACTTTGGTTATCAATCCCTAAAACTTATGATGAGAGCATTTTTTTATTTTTGGAGTCTATTATGCTGCCTTGCCAACACCGCGCAAGCGCAGTTTACACGCCAAGACAGCCTTAGAGGCTCCCTTTCAGCGCTACGGACTTGCTATGATGTGCATTATTATGACTTATCATTGACTGTGTATCCAGACCAGCGGTTTATCCAAGGCTTTAATGATATACACTTCAAAGCTAACACTAGTTTTGAAACCCTGCAAATAGACTTGTTTGAAAATATGGCCATCACCGCCATCACTTGGGAGGGGCAAAGCCTCTCCTTTGAGCGCGAAGGCAATGCAACCTTTGTCAGCTTCCCTCGCCCTCTGGCTCAGGGGAGCCTGTCGGTCATTCGGGTAGCCTATGAGGGCAAGCCTACGGTGGCCATCAATGCCCCTTGGGATGGTGGCTTCACTTGGGCTCAAGACGCAGAGGGCAAGCCTTGGATAGGGGTCTCGTGTGAGGGCATCGGTGCCAGCCTCTGGTGGCCCAACAAAGACCACTTGTCCGAAGAGCCGGACAGTATGCGCATCCGCTGCGCCGTGCCCCAAGGGCTGATGTGTGTGGCCAATGGCCGGCTAAGGGGTACGCAGCAGCTTGAAAATGATTTGGTGCAATTTGATTGGTTTGTGAGTTATCCCATCAACAATTACAACGTAACACTCAATATTGCCAATTATGCACATTTTGAGGATGTCTATGAGGCTGCTGATGGCGACCGGCTTACCCTTGATTTCTTTGTATTGCCCAAAAATCTAGAAAAAGCCCAAAAACAGCTTGGCACACAAACCAAACCTATGTTGGCTTGCTTTGAGCAGTATTTTGGCAAATATCCCTTCTGGAACGATGGCTACAAAGTAGTCGAAACCCCCTACCTCGGTATGGAGCACCAAAGCGCCATCGCTTATGGGAATGGCTACAAAAATGGTTACCTCGGCTCTGACCTTAGCGGCTCAGGTGTAGGGCTGAAGTTTGACTACATCCTCATCCACGAAAGTGGCCACGAATACTGGGGCAATAATGTCAGCTGTGATGACCACGCTGAGATGTGGATTCACGAATCGTGGTGTACCTACAGCGAAGTAGTGTATGTAGAATGTATGTTTGGAAAAGCTGCGGCAGACGCTTATGTCAATGGTTATCGCTACAAAGTGGAGAACCGCAAGCCGCTGATAGCACCTTTGGGCGTAAATGCGGATGCCCCCGGAGATATTTACTTCAAAGGTGCTTTGATGCTGCATACCCTGCGCCACGTAGTCGATAACGACGCGCTTTGGTGGGCCACTGTCAAAAATATCCAAAGCCATTTTCGCCATCAAGTCATCAATACACAGCAGCTGATTGATTTTATGAGCAAACAACTAGGCGCTGATTATCAGTACTTTTTTGACCAATATCTCTATCAAGCCAAGCTTCCCGAGCTCGAAATACAGGCTCTTGAAGGTAAAGGCTATCGCTACCGTTGGGCGAACTGTGTGCCGGATTTCCGGATGCCTATAAAGGCTAAAATCAATGGCAAAACCCAAACCCTCACCCCTACCACTGTTTGGCAAACGCTACCAAAGGCGACGAGTGTCAAGCCTCTTATGGAGCTGTATTACATCAAATAATCCGTTAATGCGCGTTTTATACCAAACTTCACAAGACCGCTAATGGAATACACCCTCCCTCAAGGGTTTAAGGCACTTGAAGGAGGGTAGTAAACACTACTCCTTAAACTTCCGCAGGTTATAGGTAAAAGTCAGCATATAGTAGCGTGTAAGCACCTGATTTTGCACATCTTCAATAAAGACATCTGTTACATTTCGGGCAATGCTATTGTTTTGCCCCAGCAAATCGAAGACTGTCAGGCGTAGCTCTCCGGCTTGCCCGGCCAAAAATTTCTTCCCAATCCCCATATTCCAAAGCAGAAACTGCTGATTGAAGCCCTCGGCCAAGCCCTGAAAGTCAAGCGCGGCTAAGTCCTGCTGCCATACAAACCCTTTCCAAAAAATAACATTGGTTTTGAGGTTGGCTGTTTGGGTAAAGAAGGTATTGTTGAGCGCAGGCTGGATGGCATTGCGGACATCATTGTAACCAAAAGTATAACTGAGGGTATAGTCTATTTTTTCACTGATATTGCTACTCAGGGTCAGGCCCTGCGAGAGGTTGTATGACTCAGACTGATTCTGTATGCCATTGATGATGCTGGGTGTGCGGCTATAACTACCTCCGACATTGAAGTTGAGATTGACCTTGAGCTTGTTCAACGGCAGACCATAGGTTACAAAAGAACGTAGGCTGTAGAAGCCATCGAGGTTTTCGAAGGAGGTCAGCTGTGTGCCTTGGTTCAAGGTAATGCCGCGTTCAGGCAAGAACACATCTTGGACAGCAATGGTAGTGTTGTTGCCTATGAAATCTTGGGTAAATGAGCCTCCCAAGAGTGCAAAAAAGCTGTGCCCGTTAGGGTTGGCATAGCGGAAGCGTGTGAAAATATTGTGGCTAAAGGCCTGATTCAAATCGGGGTTACCGGCGCGCAACAACAAGGGGTTGGTATTGTCTACCACGCCTTGTAGTTGGCTGGCGCTAGGAGCTTGGGTATTGGTACGATAAAACAAGCGTAAGTTGCTCTGTTTGTTGAAGTTGAGCGCCAAGTTGGCATAAGGCAACCAATTGATAAAGTCTTTTTCGAGGGCAAACGCATTGGGGAAGCGCTCATCAACACTGAGGGTAGCATACTGCCAATTGACCCCAAAACCACCTCTGACAATGCCTTTTTGGCTGTTGAAGCGGTATCCGGCCCCTATTTGTTGTACAAAATAGTCGTTGCGCAGTTGGTTGCTCAGGGCTGTATCCAACAAGTTGAAGCGCCCCACAACGGGGTCGAAGTTGAAGGTTTCACGGTCTGCGGCACTGAAGGTATTCCCAATGCGGTAGTTGAACTGTAGCTGCCCTTGTTTGCCCATTGGCTCAGTGTAGGTCAGGCTGGTGTTCCAGCTAAAGCCTGTATTGAGGCGTTGGTTTTGTTGGTTGAGCGAATCAGCCACTAGGCTTGGTCGCTCAAAAAACTGATTTTCGGACAATAACGCGCCCTGCTCTTGGCTATTGTTGTAGCCCGTTGTCAGGTTTAGGGTGATGGTACGTCCGCGTTTGGCAAATGCGTGGCGTAGGAGCAGGTCGTTGTTGAGCCGCCAAGCCTCGTTGTTTTGGCGGTAAGTATTTACTGACTGATTGAGCAAGACATCCTGTGGGGTTGTGTTGAAGGCATCGATGCGGCTTTGGGCACTAAAGAGCTGCAAGGTAGCGCGTGGCGTCCAGATCAGGTTAGTTTTTTCGCTTAGGGCATACTCTAGGCGCAGCTGTAGGCGGTGGTTTTCGTTGTTGCTGCTCTCGATGCTGTTTTGGCTGTAGAGCTGCGATTCGTTGCCTTCGAGGAAGAAGGTGCGAAACAGCCGCTGGTCGTTCACATTGCGGGTTTGGTTATAAAAATAGCTGCCCGTCAGTTTGAGCTTCTTGTTCCACTCATTGGTATAGTTGAGGCCAAGCGCATTGGTGGTATTGATACCGTTTTGCTGCCCCACGCTAAAATCCTCCCCTTGGTTACCAAAGTTGAACCCTCCGGGGCCGCCTCCGCCCCTGCGGCCACGCCCTGCGCCCGACTGCGCGCCGGCTACTCCGGCGAGGTCTTCTGCGCCAAAATTTTGTTGGTTGATATTGTTGCTCAAGCCAATGACCGACAGCCGGCGCGCATCGCTAAAGTTATTAAGGTTGCCCCCTGCTTGGTAGCGGTTGTCTGTGCCATATCCGGCATAAGCCCTGCCAAAAGTACCGTTTCGGTATTCGGGTTTGGTAACAATATTGAGCGCCTTAGTTGTGTTGCCATCATCAAAGCCGCTAAATCGGGCTTGGTCGCTCTGTTGGTCAAGCACTTGCACTGCCGAAATCATATTTGCAGGCAGATTGCGCAGCGCCGCCGCCGCATCTTCTCCGAAAAACTCGCGTCCATCTATCAATACCCGCCTCACTTGTTCGCCTTGTGCCTGTACTTGCCCTCCTTCTACGGTTACGCCGGGCATTTTCCGCACCAAATCTTCGGCGGTAGCATCGGGGTTGGTCTTAAAGGCATCTGCATTGTACTGCAAAGTGTCCCCTTTTACTTCTGTCATAATTACATCTCCCTTGATTTCTATCTCATCAAGGGTGCGGCTTCGCAGTTTGATGTCGCCTAAGCGCGTAACAGCCTGCTCCAGCCTTACGCGCTGCATACCGGTTTCGTATCCTACATACCGGATAGTCATCATATAAAACCGATGGGGCAGGTTGCTAAACGAAAACTGTCCTTCGACATTGGTAACAGTAATGCGTTTGTCATTAGTGTCGCGTGGTGAGACCAGCATCACAGTCGCTCCGGGAAGCCCCTCTTGCGAAGTACTATCGAGCACGATGCCCGTCAATTGATAGTTTTGTGCCTGTGCCTGCACACCCCCCAAGTAGCAGGCTAGGGCTAGGCATAATAGTAAAATGCTTTTTTTCATAAATGCGTTATTCAAAATATAATTACTGCACAACCTTTGTGCGCTCAATCTAGGTTTAGACTCCATTGAGAGGTGAATGTTTAACGCCTATAGGCAATAAATAGCTGTTTTTTGCCCAACAGACATATTTTCTTGACCAAATCAGCATACTTTTTGCCCAACAACAACTCAGATGAACTTGGCTTTTAGCCTCTAACATCCAATATAAGCAGGTTATAGACGTGGGGTTTTGGGCAAAAAAGCTTAACTTTGTGCTCATCGCTTCGTATCCGTACAAAGGTTTTACACGCCAACCTACCCTTGTTTGCGCCCTTTGCACCACACTGATTTCAGAAAATTTATATGAGTACGCCCAAGAAAGCAACTACTGTCGCCCCAGAAACGTCTACTACCATTCCCGCTGTTGCCCCTACAACGGCGACCCCTACCGATACTTCTGCTGAAAAGGCAGTAAAAAACGAAAAAAGGCTTCGCCGTATGGCAGTTAGACGGACCATCAAAAGTACCATATTCATCATTTTAGGCATTTTCAGCGCCGGGCTTGGCTTAGAAGGCTTCCTGCTTCCCAATAAATTTATTGACGGCGGCGTAACGGGTATTTCGCTCTTAGTAGCCTCTGTTACCAATATCAAATTGCCGTTTCTGATTTTTGCCATCAATGTACCTTTTATCATCATAGGCTACCGCCAAATGTCGCCTATGTTTGCCCTACGTACTACCTTGGCCATCGCGGGCTTGTCCTTGGTGCTTACTTTTGTACACTTCCCCGTAATGACCCACGACAAGCTGTTGGTGGCAGTGTTCGGCGGATTTTTCCTCGGTACTGGTATTGGCTTTGCTGTGCGTGGCGGGAGTGTGATTGACGGCACAGAGGTGCTGGCCGTATATGTTACCCGCAAAACAGGGCTGAGTATCGGAGATATTATCCTGCTTATCAACATCTGTATTTTTGCTGTGGCTGCTGTGATGCTTGACCTCGAAACAGCATTCTACTCTATCCTGACCTATATGGCTGCCTCGCGAATGGTGGACTTTTTTGTACAGGGAATTGAAGAATACATCGGGGTTACGATTATCTCCAACCGCAGCGATGATATTCGGCACGCCATCATCCAAAAGCTTAGCAGGGGTGTTACGCTTTACAAAGGCCAAAGTGGATACAACCGCCGTGACATCACTATTGTCTATACCATTGTTACCCGCCTCGAAATCTCCAAACTACTTAGCGAAGTCGAAAAAATCGATGAGCAGGCTTTTGTCATCCAAACCCGAGTAAGTGACACCAAGGGCGGAGTCATCAAAAAGCGCCCTCTACACTAACCCGTTTGACGTTGTTATGGAAGAGTTTTCACGGCAGGCTTTCCGTTTTGTACACGAGCTGCGTGTGCGCTGGGCAGAAGTGGATTCGCAAAATATTGTGTTCAATGGAAATTACCTACACTATTTCGACATCGGAATAACGGAGTATTTCCGTGCGCTCGGGCTGCCTTTTGGTACTGGCAATCAAGATTTAGGGGAGCTTTTCGTACGCAAGGCCACCTTAGAATACCACGCCCCCGCCCACTTCGACGACTGGCTCCAAGTACGTGTGCGCACCGAGCGCATCGGCAACAGCAGCCTACAATTTGCCCTCGCCATTACCCGTCAGGA
The DNA here is from genome assembly GCF_000430505.1 of Eisenibacter elegans DSM 3317. Lineage (NCBI taxonomy): Bacteria > Pseudomonadati > Bacteroidota > Cytophagia > Cytophagales > Microscillaceae > Eisenibacter > Eisenibacter elegans. Next base: position 394,464 of record NZ_KE387153.1, read on the forward strand.
TGAAGAGGGTATCCGTTTGCTCGTGAGCGGAGCGCTGGTATACGTACATACCAATGCCCAAACACGTCGACCGGAGGCAGTGCCGGAACTGCTGCGGCAAAAACTCCAAACGTACGACCAACTCCGCTAGTAATGCAAAGCTAGCACGTTATATCAACTCATTTATTTCATAACTTTCCCGAAGCGGGAGCTTCAGGCTACACACAATGAATACCCCCGACCATAGCACTTTTATGTCCGAAGCCCTTACTGAAGCCCTCAAGGGTATCAAGGCTGGCGACGGCGGGCCTTTCGGCGCTGTGATTGTCCACCAAGGACAGATTATTGCCCGCGCCCACAACGAAGTACTCAAGACCCACGACCCTACCGCCCACGCCGAAGTGTTGGCCATCCGCCGCGCCTCTGCTTACTTAAAGCGCTTCGACCTATCGGACTGTGAGATTTATACTACCTGCGAGCCTTGTCCGATGTGTTATGCTGCTGTACACTGGGCCAAAATGGAGACCCTCTACTACGGCTGCACCCGTGAAGATGCGGCGGCCATCGGCTTCGACGATGCCTACATCTACGAAGTCATCCAAGGAACGGCCAAGGTACAGCAGGTCAGCCTGACCCAAATAGGCCATCAGGCTTGTATGACGGCCTTCGAGGCTTGGACGATGAAGCAAGACCGTACGCAGTACTAAATACCATTATTCCCCAAAAAATAGTCGAAGCCCAGTGTCTCAAACCATAGAAATCATCAAAATCGGGGGCAATGTCTTAGATGCGCCCGAAGTATTGACCCAATTTTTAGACCTCTTTGCCCGCCGCCCGTACCCGGCAGTATTGGTACACGGAGGGGGTAAAATAGCCACCCAAACTGCTGCCAAGCTAGGGATTGCCGCCCGTATGCACGAAGGCCGCCGCCTAACAGACGCACCTATGCTCGAAGTCGTAACGATGGTCTATGCAGGCTTGGTCAACAAAGGTTTGGTAGCCCAGCTCCAACAACGCGGCCTGCAAGCGCTTGGCCTTTGTGGGGCCGACGCAGACCTCATCCGTGCTGTCTGCCGCCCTGCTGCTCCGATAGACTATGGCTTTGTGGGCGATGTGGTTTCGGTCAATGCCGCTGCGCTAAGCGCTTGGCTCGAACAAGGGCTGGTTCCTATTGTGGCGCCACTCACCCACGACGGCCAAGGGCAACTACTCAATACCAATGCTGACACCATCGCTGCCGCCATCGCTACAGCATTGGCACCCACCCACGAGGTGGTGTTGCGCTATTGTTTTGAGCAAAAAGGAGTTTTGCCCGACCTCCAACAACCCGACCATTACTACCCCCAGCTCGACCCGGAAAGCTATGCAACGCTCAAAACACAAGGAGTCATTCACAGCGGCATGATTCCCAAACTTGACAACGCCTTTGCCACCCTCCAAAAGGGGGTAAAAGCCGTTTGGATTGGCCACGCGCTCGCGCTCGAAGGAAATTCCCCAGCCGGAACGGTACTCAATTATACCAAGCCTCACACGATTTGATTTTCTTGATTCTCAAGGATTTTCAGCGCACACATTTCCCAAACCATTTTTGATTGGGTATAAACTATAGATTTTCAGACAATACCCAGCGGTGTAGCCCAATAAGAAGAGTAGACACCTACCAACAGTTCTATTGTCTTGCCCGAAGTCCTTGAGATAGATAATCAAGTGGTTCTAAGGATGTTTTTTGCCATATCATAGCGGCTGTTAGTCGCCTTATCGCTGCAATTCATCTAAAAAAAGTACAATACTCTAAGCAAGTGCTGTATTTCTTAAACTTGGTTGCCATTTTGTAAGTATAAGCACAGGAGTCTTTATCGACTACACGGTTGAGATTCTGTAATTTATCTTATTACCTATACTTCTTGTGTATATGCAGCAGTTACTATTCGAAAGCTTGCGTTATGAGCCTATTGGAGCGACCTCTTTCGAGGTCAAATCAGAAAAGAAAGTACTATTTCGCTATCGTTATCACGCAGATAAGGGCTATTCTGAAAACAATTGGTTTGATTTTGCCTCTGAAGAAGAAATCAAAAGCATCTATGAGTTAATCTTCGAATATCAGAAAAATCACAACATCCCTTTCGCAAACAGTTTGTCGGACATCAGCGCATACGATGGCAGCTTCGATGCAGTCAACCTATGGTTGATTTCTCAATACATTCCAAAGCTATTGAAAGAAGGCTTCCAGCGCTTGGCAATAGTTGTCAGTAAAGAATTTTTTGCTCATCTATCTTTTGAAGAATTTGAGGCGATGAGTGCTCAATTGCCTTTTGAACAAGTAGCTTTCGAAAACCGCGCAGATGCCGAACGCTGGATTGTCTGCTAAGGCTGCGCCGTCTCCACCATGCTAGTTGCGTGATTTGTTGTCAATTTGGTTTGGGAAAGATACTTTTGCGTTATGCGCTTAGAGTTCCCAAACCTTATTTTTTTGTCCAAGCCCTTAATTGCTCTCGTGTGGGTGGGGTATTTTGGCTTGCAGTTGTTCCTGCTGCCCTATTCCCCCCTACCTTGGTTCGACGAGGTGTTTTTTGCCGATATGAGTTATCAATTTTGGCAGAAAGGCAGTCTCAGCCCAAGTGTGGCAGTATTCCGACCTCTGTATATCTACGGCTTTGTACACTTTGGGCTGTCAGCGGCTATGTTTGAACTTTTGGGCTTCGGGATTGTCAGCTATCGGCTCAGTTGTTACTTGGGAGCTTTGGCTGTGCTATATCTTTTGGCGCGGCTGCTCCACCGTGAGCGCCCCCTCTCTTGGTCTTGGTATGCTTGGGCTTTGTTGGTGGTCTTGTTAGACCCGTTTTTCAACCTCTCTATGCACGAAGGGCGAATGGATTTGCTGGCTCTGGCCTTGTGGTTGGCTGGGCTGGCCGCATTGCCCCTAAAGCACGGTGGGCAGCGTGCTTGGCTTAGCAGCGCCTGTTGGTTTTTGTTGGCACTACTGACTACCCCTAGGGTTGGTTTTATGGGCGTTCCGCTGGCCTTGTTATTGGGGCTGAAGTTAGGGGTTGATAGGCCCTCCTTCAAGCAGCATTGGCGCGGGTTTTTGCTTTGGGCAGGCCTGATTGTAGGCGGGTATGCCCTTTGGGTTGTCATTTCTTTTGGGGGATTTGGCGCACTGTTGACCTACCTGCGCGAGCCACAAGCTTGGCACGACGGCGAGCGGTTGTACCAAAAGTTTTTGGGCTTTAGCGGCTACATCCCTAGGCAGCAAGGTCTTTTGATACCCCTAAGCCTGATGGCTTGGGTAGGCTACTTGGGCGTATTAGGGCGCAGCAAAAGCACGGTAACCTTGCTAGACTGGCAGCTGCTTGGGAGCATCCCTTGTTTTTACCTCATTGTATACGACGTAGGGCCTTATGCTATCTTTATACTCCCCAGCCTCTATTGGCCGCTGTTGCGTTTGGCGCAGCTGAGTTCCCCCTCTCAAGGTGCTTACTTCCGCCGAGGGTATGTCTTGCCCTTGTTGTTGCTATTTGTGTTCAACGGAACCTATGCACTCTTGAAAAACGCCCAAATACTCAGTTCCCTGAGCCAACGCAACCCTACCACTGCCCAAGCATTTGTTGCCAAAAACATCCCTCCGGGTAGCCGTGTAGTGGCCGAACCGATGTACTACTATGCGCTCCAAAAAAACGGCTCACAGCTCCAGTTGATGAACTATTTTGAAAATCTCTACAGCCGCGAAGCACGGCAACGAACACAGTTCGACTACGAATACCTCATCGTTACCGAACACCTTCGGTGGCGCGACCCTCAAACTGTAGCGCATTACCTCTCACAAGCCGATTTTGTATTGGTCGATAGCCTCTTTCTCCCCCCTAGCCTCTGGGCCGAAAAACTGGAAAGTACCAGACTCCTTTCGCCTGTAGAAAGGACAGGGTATAGCGCACTGATTTACAGAAGATTGCCATAATCACCTGCTTTTTTTAGTACCAGCAAGAAACAATTGCCTTGGGTAAATTGTATTACAATTGGCCTTGGGACAATTGGATTGGGAAAAGTATTTGAAAAAAAATTAAGAATTTTCCGTTCAATGCTTGTGCTTTCAAAAATAGTTCCTACCTTTGCAATCCCAAACGACAACAACGGTTGCCAAAATCATCAAAATAAAAGATGATCCTTTAGCTCAGTTGGTAGAGCATCACACTTTTAATGTGAGGGTCCTGGGTTCGAGCCCCAGAGGGATCACCAGTTTTTGAAAAGTCTTTCAGGCCACGCTTGAGAGACTTTTTGCTTTTATACTCACTTGACTATCAGGAGAAAGCTTTATATTTGCTTCCTGTACAGCATTATTTCTCAACATTATGCTAGGACTCAAACTGCCTACCGACCCACGCTGGGTCAATATCGCCGAAAAAAATATCGAAGAGATTTTGGTAGACCACGCCTACTGCGAGCAAAAAGCAGCCTCGACCTGTATCTCCTTGATTGTACAATATCCTACACATCCTGAGTTGGTCGAAAAGCTTACGCCTATCGTTACGGAAGAATGGGGGCACTTTCGGATGGTGCTCAATGAGCTCAAGAAGCGAGGCTATGCGCTAGGCCCCAAACGCACAGATGAGTACGTTGTAAAGCTCTCCCAACATATCCGCAAAGGCAACACCTTTCAGCTACTAGACAAGCTCTTGGTCTGTGCCCTGATAGAAGCCCGTAGCTGCGAGCGATTCCGGCTCTTGTCTTTGCATATTGCCGACGAGCGACTAAAGCAGTTTTATCACGACTTGATGATTTCGGAGGCCGGGCATTATGTCAATTTTGTAGATTTGGCCAAAAGCTATTATCCCGAAGCCGAAGTAAAACAAAGGCTGGAAGAGCTACTCGGTATTGAGGCCGAAATCATACAAGGGCTTGAGATGCGTGCAGACCGTATGCACTAAGCTTACGTTATTCCTAACACTTTCACAAAGGGGCTCTTGCCCCTTTTCTTGCCTATGACTCAACAGCACCTTACCCTTACCTACGAGCGCCTCCATAGCATAGAGGCATTTCCAACAGACGAACAAACCCTGATACGTGCAGCTCAGGCTGCTTGCCATACTGCCTATGCGCCTTATTCGGGCTTTTGGGTCGGCGCGGCGTTATTGTTGGCCAACGGGGAGATTGTCAGTGGTAGCAACCAAGAAAACGGGGCGTATCCCTCGGGGCTTTGCGCCGAGCGTGTGGCCTTTTTTCAGGCCAGCAGCCGCTACAAGGATGTTCCCATTCTCAAAGCGGCTGTGGTCGCTTATAGCCCCCAATCGGGCAAACACCTGCCAGCCAACCCTTGTGGCGGCTGTAGGCAAGTGATGGTAGAATATGAACAAAAGCAAGCACAAGACATTGGCCTGATTATTCTGGCAGAGCCAGAAGTATATTACCGCTTTGAGCGTGTGCAGACCTTGATGCCCTTTGGTTTTGTGGCTGATTTTCTGAAGCAGGCCTAAGCCCTCTCAAGAAAACTTCACACCGCTAGACATTTTTGGTTTTTGTGGTTTTAAGGCGTATTTCCCCCCTGTTCTTGGTGTATATTTAAACACAAAGTATACACAAAGAAACATTCCATATGGTGGATTTCTTCGGAAGATTTTATGTGATGAATCAAGAACAAATTAGAAAATATCCGATGGTGTGGCAAGATTCACTCGATTTAAGGATTTATAACCGTTGATTTTCTTGGTATAAGTCATTGTTAGGGATAAAAATACAAGTTTATGGTATTATGGCGTAAAATTTGAGGTGTGCAATGACTTTAAAAACAACTGAACCCTTTTTCAAACCTCGCTACCCCCACGCTATGGCACTGATAAGGATAGCGCTCTTCCCATTGGCCTTGATATACCAATGTGTAACAGATTTGCGCAATGTATTGTATGAATTTGGGCTTAAAAAATCTACCAAAGCTGCCAAACCAGCTATTTGTGTAGGCAACTTGACTGTGGGCGGTACGGGCAAAACCCCACACGTAGAGTACCTCATACAGCTCCTCAAGCCGCACTACAAGCTGGCTACCCTCAGTCGAGGTTATGGGCGCAAGACCAAAGGCTTTTTGCTAGCCTCTCCTGCCCTCAATGCGGCTGATTTGGGAGATGAACCAATGCAGTTTTACCAGAAATTTGGCCAAGAGGTGTATGTGGCTGTGGGCGAAAAACGCGTGCCGGCCTTGGTGCAGCTCACCGACGAACACCCTGATGTAGAGCTGATTTTATTGGACGATGCTTTCCAGCATCGGGCGCTGAAGCCTCATTTCAACTTATTGTTGACAGACTACCGGCGTTTGTTTTACCAAGACTTCGTGTTGCCTGCCGGGCGCTTGCGCGAAAGCCGCCGCCATGCCAAACGCGCCAACGCGGTAGTGGTTACCAAATGCCCTCCGCACCTTAGCCCTTCCGAACGTTGCGATATTCAGAAGCAAGTTCGTGCCTATACCCCCCCCGAAACCCCTGTATTTTTTACGTATATCCGTTATGGATTGCCTTTGCCCTTATGGACCGAAACCCCAGCCATAGAGCAATACCTGTCGCACGTAAAAGACAGCCAACAACTCCGCATTACGCTTGTAACAGGAATCGCCCATACACAACCTTTGACCCAGTTTTTGCGACAACATTATACCATCAAACAACATTTTAGCTTCAAAGATCACCACCACTACAGCCCCCAAGACCTCAAAAACATACAGCAAGGCTTCCAGAAACAGTTGGCCTCTTCTTTTGATATTATCTTGACTACCGAAAAAGATGCCGTCAAATGGCAATCGCCCGAACTGGCCGCTATCTTACAAGAACTCCCTGTATATTACCTCCCTATAGAGATTGATTTTTTGGCTGATAAAGAGGAGTTTGATGCCTTGATTGTTAAACAAGTTAAAAAGTACGCTAAGCAGATAGAAAATTTCTAACTTTGCCGGCCTAACAAGGTTCGCCCGATTTCTATCATAGCTTTTTTTATGCCTTATCCAACGGCTTTTTTGTCTCAACCCAACGCCTGTTGGCCGTGGTTGATGTGTGTAGGGTTGGCATTGGTCCTGCCCTTTTCGACAGTAGCTCAATCTCGTATTATAGACGATAGCACCAAGCAGGTCTATAGTGCTAAGACCGTGCGCTATTACCTAGAAAAAGACCTAGAGTTTGGTCATAAAGCAACTACTTATGCCCTTGATACCCTGCTGGACGGGTTTCATCGCTATACGCCTGTCCAAGAACGTGGGTTTTATTATCAAGATCTAGGGGAGCTAGCCACCCCACTACAGCCAATATTTTATGATATACAACAGCAGGTTGGAATGCTATATGGCAACGATGTATACAGTCCATTTTGGTTTACTCCTGAAAATGTGCGCTATTACGATACCAAATCGCCTTACAGTCGCGCACATTATGTCCAAGATTTTCGAGGCGACCAATTTATTGACTTTACCCTTTCGCGCAATATCAAGCGCAACTTCAACTTTGCGCTACAATACAAGCGGATGTTTTCTAACAAGCAGTTTGGCCTCACACAAAGCCCCGAAGTACGAGCCAATCAACACCGCTTGGTAGTATCGGCGGCTTACCTTGGCAAAGACAGCCGCTATTCGGGCTATTTTCATTATTCACATTTGGTAAGCGAAATGTCTGAGTCGGGTGGGGTGCGTTTTAGCGAAAGTGCTCCTGACAGCCTCTATGGCTATGAGCAAAGTGAAGGCCGCCTCAGTGGTGTGCGTAGTTGGCAGACTTACAATGCCCTCCACGCCTATCAAGAATATCGCTTGACCAAGCCAGTGGTTTTGTTTCATGTTTACGACTGGAAGCGTGTGCGTGATACGTACACTGATGTCAATGTGGGAGCCAATAGCGCTACGTTCTACCAACTGTTTGCCCCACCCCCGCTGTTGGTCAATGATACGACCCTTGAGGGTATGCGTTATTACCTGACCGAAAATCGCCTCGGGCTCAAAGGGCGCTTGTTTGATGATGTGTTCTATTATCAAGGTTATCTGCAAAGCCGGTTTTATGAGTGGCAGACCGACTACGTGCGCGGCGGACTTACCCCCCGAGATACTCTCGACGGAATTGGGAATTTGAGCGCTATGTTGGAACTTTATGTTGGTGGTAAGGCCGAAATACGCTTTGGGGAGGAGTTTCAGTTGGGGGCACACCTCAGCTATGGCCTCAATACACCTGATTTGATGAACAAGGTCTATGCGCGTTGGAAAGGCTTAGAAGCCTCGTATCTACTCATCTCTCATAGCCCAACCCTATTGCAAACCCGCTTTTGGAGTAACCACTTGCGCTGGCGCAACTCTTTCAGCAATCCATTATCGCAAGAGCTGCGCGCCTCGTGGCGGCAGGCGCTGGCCAATGAAGCGCTTGTTTTGCGCCCATTTACGGTGTTTAATGTTACTAGTGGGATGATTTACTACAACGAGCAAGCCCTCCCCCAACAAGCCGATGAGCTATTTAGTACGCTGCGCCTAGGTGCAGAACTACACTACCGGTTGGGACGCTTCCATACCCGTACTACGGCCATTTATACCCAAAGCCTAGGCGCAGATCTTTTCCGCATACCGGCTATCTGGGCTACTAGCTTGATTTACTGTCAAGATTGTTTCTTCAAGGAAATCATCAGCACACAGATAGGCTTTGATATCCACTACCGTTCTGATTTTTTTGGGCAAGCCTATATGCCTGTTAGCAAGCAATTCCACCTACAAAACAATTTTTTGATACAGGCCTACCCGCTGGTGGATATGTTTTTGAGTAGTCAGATTGGGAATGCGCGTTTGTTTTTCAAGCTCACACACCTCAACAACATCAGCAATGAAGCGCTCACAGGCTATGCGGTCTCTCCTTTCTATCCGGGCAAGCGCTTTACTTTTGCCTTTGGCTTCGACTGGCGCTTTTATGATTAGCCCACGCTACTGGACATTCTCCAAATCCTACAGCGAAAACTGTGGGCTAAGTCTCATTTTATTCCCAAATAAGGCCTCAGCTTGTCTCGGAGTAGGAACTCTGAGCTACTTTTTCAAAACGACCAATGCGTGTGATTAGCTCCAAACATCATTACACAACAACCTATACCATCGTTGTAACATAGCTCGCAAGCTAATGATTGCTTACCCAACACAGCCTATAACACACCAAAACCGCAGTCCTGAGGGGAGCTGCGGTTTTTGATATGTAAGCAAATATGATTTGATGCTCAATTAAGCACCTTGTCCGGCAGAGAAAGCATCTTCGCCATCAAAACGGCAAAGGTTTTCTGTTTTGATGATATCAAAACCTGCTTCTGTGATTTTGGTCTGCAGGGCCAAGATGTCTTTGTATGGCGTGTCTCCGTTTTTATTTTTGAAGCGGCAGCGCCAGTGGTCAGTACAGAAAGTCTCAGGCAAGCCGTTGGGATATACCTTAACGCCACGGTTTGTAATCATGGTCAGCTCGAGGTTGCTACCGGCAGTAGCGGCTTCGAGGCCTTTGCCGAGCTTGTTGGCATCGCGGTCATCGCAGTACAAGAACACGTCTACCCCAATCGTTTCCATCTTGACAGGCTTCACTGGCTTGAGCTGTACTTTGATGGCTTCTTTGGCCTGAGAATAGTCTACAGGGTTAAGTTTGGTAGGTTTCTGACCCATACGGGCGATTACAGCGTCGGCAAACTCTTTGGTACCTACTTTTTCAGTACTTACGTTTTCTTTGAAGATGTCATAAGTATGCACACCATCTTCAAGCGTTTTGAGCCAAGCATTGTGTACTTTTTCGGCTACGTCGCCTTGGCCGATGTGTACCAACATTTGTACTGCGCCGAGGAGTAGTCCTGAAGGGTTAGCTAGATTTTGGCCTGCGCGGCGGGGCGCTGAGCCGTGGATGGCTTCAAACATCGCTACCTCTGCGCCGATGTTGGCAGAGCCGGCTAACCCTACTGAGCCTGCAATCTGAGCGGCTACGTCAGAAAGTACGTCTCCGTAGAGGTTAGGCATTACGATGACATCAAATATTTCGGGGGTATCCGCCATCTTTGCTGCACCGATATCGATGATCCAGTGCTCTTGCTCGATGTCTGGGTATTCGGCACCGATTTCATCAAAAACTTTATGGAACAGGCCGTCGGTCTGCTTCATAATGTTGTCTTTGGTAAAGCAAGTTACCTTTTTACGTCCATACTGGCGGGCATACTCAAACGCATAGCGGACGATTTTCTCGCTGCCGGGGCGGGTGATTAGCTTCAAACACTGCACTACTTCGGGGGTTTGCTGGTGTTCGATACCGGCATAAAGGTCTTCTTCGTTTTCACGGATGATGACCACGTCCATTTTAGGGTGTTTGGTATCTACATAAGGAGCATAAGACACGCAAGGGCGGATATTGGCAAACAAGCCCAGCATCTTGCGGGTAGTTACGTTGAGGCTTTTGAAGCCACCTCCTTGAGGGGTAGTGATAGGAGCTTTCAAGAAAACCTTGGTACGACGGAGAGACTCCCAAGCGCTTTCGGCAATACCGGCTGTGTTGCCGCTAAGGTATACTTTTTCGCCAATCTCGATTACCTCAGGCTTGATACGAGCGCCAGCTGCTTCAATGATGCGCAGGGTCGCTTCCATAATTTCAGGCCCAATGCCATCTCCATATGCTACGGTAATAGGGGTGAGTTCGGACATAGTTATCGTCAAATTTTAATACAAAGTTTTAGAATGCACGCAAGATAGTGCAAGAAAGGTGAAAAAAGTAGTAAATGTACTTTTTTTTCAGGATTAGATGCTACTTGGGCATTTGCTCAACTTTAGGGAGGCGCTTTCGTATTTGTAACTATAGTTGTTTGGTTTTCAAGCTTAATTTTGGGTCTCATGAAACAGCATATCTGTCTTTTGGGTCTTTTGTCTTGGTGTTTTTTTAGGGGCTGCTGGGCTTTGGGCGCAGTCTACCCGCGATAATATCGACCCTTCGAAGCTCCCCAAGGAGGTGAAGCAAGTTTTGGAGTCATATATACAAATTTTGCAGGGATCTGGCAGCCTCAACGAGTGCGCCGAGCGCTTTGCTGCCATTGCCGGCGGCTCCTTGGTCAATGAGGATGGCCAAACTTTGCGTAATAGCGTTCAACCTTACTCCCTCAAGAAAGACTACGAAAACATCAAGTTTTATGCGCAACCTATACGCATTACTCGGGTGAATGTGCGGCCAAGCAACTCTGGTTTTGGGCCGAGTGCCATCAGTGGTCAGGTCTACAAAATCTGGATTGACAAAGCAAAGGGGCAGGCCGGTATGCCAGCTCCGATTTCGATTATGGTTCCCGAAAACCACCCCAGTATCCGCGACCCCAAGGTCATCAGTATTGGGAGCTTATGATATTCAAAAATACTATCCGTTGTTTTACCCCCTGTGGTGTATCATTGAGTCTGCTAATTTTTGCTCTTTGTGGACATTATGCTTATTGGGCTCTCGGTACATCCCACTGGGATTTGAAAATGTCCCGTGGCGTGGAAGTATTAAAAACTAGAACCTTGGTGTACTAAATCATTACTTTGACAAACGTTTTTGTTGAAATGATAGTTATACTATCATCTAAAAATACCGTACCTTTGTAGCCTATTGCCCTTGCGTCGGTTTTTCCATCATCAATTACAACAAAACACCCAAAATTTATGTCAGCCACCAATGTTCATCAAGTTTCCATCCAAAACCTTCAAACACATATAGCGCCTTTGCGTGAGCGCATCATAAACCACCCTGTATACCGTGAGATTGAAGATTTAGAAGACCTTCGCTTGTTTATGGAGTCACACGTATTTGCAGTATGGGATTTTATGTCCTTGCTCAAAGCTTTACAGCAGCAACTCACCTGCACTACCACGCCTTGGTTTCCGGTAGGCGCACCCGATACCCGCTACCTCATCAATGAAATTGTTACGGGCGAAGAATCAGATATTGATGAGCAAGGTTGCCGAATGAGCCATTTTGAGATGTATTTGGCTGCGATGACACAGTGCCAGGCCGATACCTCTGCTATCCAATCGTTTTTGGAACATCTGCGCAGCACCAAGTCCCTAGAAAACGCATTGATAGCGGCCAAGGTGCCGGCAGCGGCGGCCAATTTCGTTCGTTATACTTTTGAAGTCATTGCCAGCGGGCAAGCGCACATACAGGCGGCTGTGTTTACTTTTGGGCGTGAGGACTTGATTCCGGCTATGTTTCATAGCCTAGTGGCAGACCTACGCGAAGTATTCCCTGACAGCATCAACAAATTTGCCTATTACCTAGAACGCCACATCGAAGTAGATGGCGAGCACCACAGTCACTTGGCTTTGGAAATGGTGGCGCAATTGTGTGGAGAAAATCCACAGTGTTGGCAAGAAGCCAAAGAAGCTGCGGCAAAAGCACTCGAATACCGAATCGCTCTTTGGGACGAAGTACGCCAACAAATTCAACAAAACCGGATGGCAGACCTAGTCTGAGAGGCTTATCGGCCTTGGCCGGAGGTACATATGCCCAATCAAAATTGGTTTGGGAAATATGTGCGTTGAAAATCCTTGAGAATCAAGAAAATCAAATTCGGCAAGCCCTCAAGTCTTATGAATCTTGGCATAATTCTCCGGCCAAACTAACAATTGCCACATACGAAAGGTTAGCTTTTCGATGCCTAATTGCGTAACTTTGACGGCTCTATTGTAGCATTAAACTTGATTTCAGATATGCCAAATATATTCTTGGGAGATATGGGTCATCTCTTGGTGATTGTATCTTTTGTCAGTGCTTTGGTGGTTGCTTTTGCTTATTGGAAAGCAGCCCAAACCCAACTCCAACCTGCGCTCGAAGCCGAATCAACTGGCTGGAAGCGTTTTGCCCGCATCCATTTTGCCATCCATAGTATGGCCATTTTGGGCGTGATTGGAATATTGTTTTATCTCATCTACAATCACCATTACGAATACCACTACGTCTGGAGCCACTCTTCCAACCAACTGCCTATTTATTATATGATTTCCTGTTTTTGGGAAGGACAAGAGGGTAGTTTCTTACTCTGGATTTTTTGGCACTGTCTCTTGGGGGGTATTTTGATTTATACCAACCGCAAATGGGAGGCACCTGTGATGACAGTTTTTGCCGCCGTACAGGCTTTTCTGACTTCGATGATTTTGGGGGTAGTTATTGGTCAGCTCAAGATTGGTAGCGATCCTTTTATCTTAATGCGTGATGCGCTGCCTTCGCCTATTTTTCAGACCAACCCCAATTTTGTACCCGAGGACGGTACAGGGCTAAACCCCCTGCTACAGAACTACTGGATGGTCATCCACCCACCTACCTTGTTTTTGGGCTTTGCGATGACCTTAGTGCCTTTTGCCTATGCTTTTTCGGGTTTGTGGCTGCGCGATTTCAAGGCTTGGGTGCGTCCGGCTTTGCCCTGGGCCATTGTAGGTGCTGGTATTTTGGGCTTAGGCATTTTGATGGGGGGCTATTGGGCTTACGAAACCCTCAACTTTGGAGGTTATTGGAACTGGGACCCGGTCGAAAATGCCGTCTATGTGCCTTGGTTGATTATGGTGGCGGCTATCCACTCGATGATTGCCTACAAACAAAGCGGTAAGGCGCTTCTGACAGCCTTGGGGCTGAATTTGGCTACTTTCCTGCTCATTTTGTACTCCACCTTCCTGACCCGAAGTGGGGTGTTGGGCGATGCCTCTGTACACTCCTTCACAGATTTGGGGCTTTCGGGACAGCTCTTGCTTTACTTGTTGTTTTTTACTTTCCTGTCGGTGGTGATTTTGGCGCTCCGTTGGAAGGCCGTACAGGCAGCAATGCCAGCCGGCAAGTCCGAAGCCAAATATGGGCGTGAGTTTTGGATACAGCTAGGGATATTGGTGCTTTGTTTGGCTGGCCTTCAGGTATTGGCCGCTACCTCTATTCCGGTATACAATGTCATTTTTGACAACCTAGGGCTAAGCCTTAACCTAGCTCCGCCCGAAGATGCGGTAGGGTTTTATAACGCTTGGCAGCTATGGTTTGCTGTAGGGATAGCCCTGCTTTCGGGTACAGCGCAGTTCTTCTGGTGGAAGCGGGTTGAAGACAGCCAGACGCTACAGCGTACGTTGGTTCCTCCCTTGGTGATTACCTTGTTGGCAGCCAGCGTGGTATTGGCCTTTGGTATCTTACAAAATCTATCGTATATACTGCTCTTCACTGCGGGCTTGTATACCGTTACGGCCAATGTGTTTGTGTTGGTCAACCTCGCCCGCAAAAGTGGGCTGAAGCTTACGGGTGGGGCTGTAACCCACATCGGTGTGGGGCTGATGCTGATAGGAATTTTGTTCTCCTCGGGCTATTCCAAAATCATTTCGCTCAACCGTACCGGCAAGATTTATTCTGAGGAGTTTTCTACCGAAACCAATGCCGAAAATGTATTGCTTTGGATGAACCAGCCCATCCAGATGCAAGACTACCGCGTAACCTACAAGGGCGACTACATCGCGGCGCGCAATTTTCCACATTATATCCGAAAAACGGCTCTGATGCCTACCGATGACCCTTACTATGCGCTGGCACTTGAGGAGGTCTCATACAAAGGCAAGGTATATTTTACTCGTGGCGATACAGTACATCTTTTCCCTGAAAACACCTATTACGAAGTCGAATACCGCGATGCCAAAGGGCGTATCTTTACGCTGTTCCCTAGGGCGCAAGCCAACCCACAGATGGGCTTGTTGGCCTCTCCCGACATCTATCGCAAGTGGGGCAGCGACCTCTACACCCACGTGTCGTCTATCCCTGACCCTACGGTAGAGCGCAACTGGGGCGAAATGAAGGAACAACAGGTGCGTATAGGCGATACGCTGTTTTTGAATGACTATGTGGCCATCTTAGATAAAGTACACCCCATCCGTGAAGACCGGCTCATGCAGCTTACAGCCAATGATGCCGGGCTGGAGGCAGAAGTGCGGGTAATGGGCGAAAACCGTATCTATACTATGCGCCCTCGCTTTTATATCAAAGACGGGCAGCCTGCCACACAATCTGATATCTCTCAGGACTTGGGCATACGCCTGACGCTGCGCAACATCCAGCCTGCTGAAGACCCTAGCGCTACGGTGTTTACGCTAGGGGTAAACGAAACCCAAAAAGACTATATCATTATGAAAGCGATGGAAAAACCGCTGATCAACCTACTATGGTTGGGTACGCTGGTCGTAATGGCTGGATTTGGCATCGCTTCCGTACGTCGATATACCGAGTTTGTAAGTATGCGTAACAAGCAGATGGAGTAACTTTTGATGCTCCCAAAACGGAAACTGCCCTGTCAGGAGTTAATCTTGACAGGGCAGTGTTTTGTTATCAGTACTGTATTTGTTCGTTTTTGGGGTATTTGAGGCTATACTTCAGGGTAAGATTCTTGGTCTCGTTGGGTTGTAAGGTTACTTTCCAAGTAACCATTCCTGTTTTGGGGTTGTATTGCGCGCCTTCGGCCTCTATCAGCTCTACCGTGATTTGGTTGTTTTTAGATACCGGAATCTGCTCCTCTACCGTCAGGGTAATGGCTTGGCGCTTGGTATTGCGTAGGTTGATGGCAAAGCCCTGCTCTTCTTTGATATTGGCTCCTAGGGTTTTCTTGGTATAAAAATCTTGGATTTTATCGCGCTGGATGATGATACGCTTGTCGCGGCCTAGCGAGATGTCGAGTGTATCTTTTGTTTGCCCCGGGCTGAGGGTAGTCTCCCCCACAAACCGACCTTCAAAGTATACATTGGCTAAGCCGGGCATCAGGCTGTATTCTTCCCAGCCTGTAAGACGTGTCATCAAGAATGCGTCTTTGTCGAGGCGAGGAACAGTGCTATAGTGATACTCTGTGGGTAGGGTGTAGACCTGTACATCTACCATTTGGCCTTTGCTGTTGGAGCGGATGGTATAGGGCAGCGCAATATCAAACTCCGTAGAAAAGGTACTTTCAGCCACTGTGGTATATTGGGCTACGCTTTCGGCTTCCATAATGGGAGAGGCAAACATATCCTCGCTATTAGCAGCATACTCTTCGGAGGATCTCATCACTCCCGACTTTTTATTGACATCCATACTGCGGGCAGCCGCTGCACGGGTTTGGTATACTTGTTGGCGGTAGAAATCTACCCACCAGGGGCTGAGCGTAGGTTTTTGGCCACTCTGAGCGGGGTTGCCAGTAGATAGTGTGATTTTGACATTTTCCCAGTCTACCCCGGTATTTTGAAATACTTCGGCCTTATAGGTCAATTGGATAGGGCTGGAAGCATCGATGGCGCGCAGGTCATATACCGGTATCCATCCGGCATCGGCTACGATATAGTTGAGCTCAAATTGTGCTTGTACAGGGGCTTTGGCCGTAACCGTAACCATCACTTCGCTAGTGGGTTGGTTGAGCTGTTGTTTTTCCATCGTTACTTGCTTTTTGAGCTTGTCTACAGTGTTTTGTAGTTTTTGCGCCTGTTTGGTATAGTCGAGCTTTTTGTTTTGGATTTCGACCAAGCGGCTGCGGTAAAACTCCGCCATTTGTTGGAGTTTTTGGGCATTGACTTCCACGCCCTCGGTCGCTATTTTTTGGTTGGCCAAAATCATATCCTCTTCTTTTTGCAGGGTGTTTTGTTGGATTTGCACCCGCGCCAAGCGGTCTTCAAAATGCTCTAGGGAATCTTCTAGCGCTTTGAGGCGGCTAGAGTGGCGGTATTCTTTGAGGAAGTTGATGCGCGGCTTAACGGCCATAATCGTGATATTGCCTTGGGCTGCTACCTGGATGCTGTTTTTGTCTATCTTAGTCGATAATTCTTCAAAAATCAAGACTGTTGTACCGGCGCTTAGATTGATAGTAGCCTTGTTCGTTACTTGCGCAAAATTGAGGAATACGGTCACTTCCTTCACCTCTGAGCGCACATTGCGCTCATTGTCGATATAGGGAGGTGTAGGTGTTGCCCAAGCAAATGGCGCTAACAACAGGGCAATCAGTATGGAGGCGAGTGTTTGGGTAAGTGCTTTCATAATTTTTCTATTGATGCAAAAGGGAACAAATCAGACAAATGCAGACATTGGTGCTAGCTTTGGTTGCTGCGTTTGTATGGGTTACCCTTCGGGCTAGAGAAACGTTACAACGCAGGGTTGTTTTTTTTGATTTTTAGCAAAATATCTTCTCTCATACCCTGTGGATACACATTTCTACTGCCCCAGCTCGTTAATTAATCAGTATAACCGACCGGCCTATGCTTTTTTTTGCCTATCTTGCTATGCCTCTTCAAAACACGAATGTTTTTATGTTTACCTACATCTCTCGTCTGTTTTGTTATTTTTTTGCGCTCAGCTTATTGTCGGCTGGGTTTTGGGCTTGTAGCAGCAAGCCATCAGAAGACAAACCTCCCGAAGACAGCCTCAATATTGTAACCGACAATAGCCCTGAGGCGCTGTTTAGGCGCAATTTTCTCCAACGTTTTCGCAAAGAGCCTCTCCCCTACACCCTAGACAATGATTATTTTCTGAAGGATACCTTGGCCGTATCGGATGTGGTAGATTATATCTTGGCTCCATCTGCCAAAAAACAGCTGTTTTTGGCTTGGGCAGATAGCTTACAACAGCAGAAAACTTTGGCCGCCCTAGAGGCGCGTTATCCTTCAAGAGGTACACCACAGGTGCTTAACTTGGGATATGAGGCTAGGGTGGAATTGGTTTCGGAGCTGAAGACCGTCGTGGTGAAGTGTGTGCCCACGGGTGGCGGACGTTATATGTATACGTATTTGCTCACCTACCGCCCCAATGGACAACTGATAGATGCCCTACACATAGGTGGGCGCTCGGAGCAATCGGGCTATGCCATTACTTGGCAAACCCGCATCGAAGCAGCCGACAAAATAAGCGTCCATCGCCTCGAACGCACACAAAAGCCTTTGGGCGAAGGAGTTTATGAAAAACACACTTGGCAGACCTTTGGGCTGAATCCGGACGGGCGTTTTGTGCTTACGGGCGAAACATTCAGCTCGCCCATAGGCCGCTATCAAAACCCAGCAGGTACAGAACGCATTGATATAGAGGGCTTTGGTGGTGTAGATTTGCAAATTGTATATCAACCCACTCCACAAAAGCGCGTGGTGTGGGAGGTGGCTGAGGCCGATGCCAAAGAAGCGCGCCTAGTAGCCAATGATGCCGAAAGTAGTGCCCAGATTGTGCTACAATTTGATACCAACAAGCAACAGTTTACCTTAGAACGTGCTACGGGGCAAAAGCAGACTTTTGTACGTCTGCCCGATAAGGAAAAATGGTTCTAACCCCCCATTAATTGATTGCCCCTGCTCCGCCCTAAGTTAGAGCACATCCAAGTTGTTCATAAAATCTGTTTTGTAAGAGCGCCCTATGGGTACCCGCTTGTTGTGCATCATCACATACCAATCCTGAATAGCTGTAATGTGGGAAGTATTGATGATATAAGAACGATGTACGCGGTGAAACTTATTGGTGCGTGAGAGTTTCTGAAGTACGCCTTTCATTGTAGAGTGTACAATGAATTTTTTGTCTTCGGTATGGATGATGACGTAGTCAGAGAGGGCTTCTATGTAAAATATTTCTTCGTAATTTAACTTAACTATTTTTCCATCTGATTTTACAAACAAGTATGGATGTTCATCATTCCTGCGGCTTTCGAGAATTTCTTTGGCCCGGGCAGTGGCTTTCAAGAAGCGCGGGTATTTGATAGGCTTGACGAGATAGTCTACCACATTGTGTTCAAAAGCCTCTACGGCATAATCCATCTGAGAGGTAGTAAGAATGACGGCAGTATGGCTGGTATCGAGGAGTTTGAGCAAATCCATTCCTGACATTTCGGGCAGCTCCACATCCAAGAATACAATATCGATTTCGGGGTCTGCTTGAATGATGTTGGCAGCCTCTTCTGCCGAATTGCATTCGTGTTTGAGGGTAAGATAGTTAGTTTTTTCGATATAATGACGAATCATTGTCATAGACATTTCTTCATCTTCTACAATCAGACAATTCATAAATTTTCAAAAGATTTAATGCTCAACGGTGTGTGTGGGCAATAATACGCCTTTTTGGAGTAAGAAACAATGTGTGTCGGCTGGCACAAACCCAATATCATAAAAATAAAGTATTCTATCGACATAATAAGTACATTCAGCGAAAAACTTCAGCGAAAAACCAAAAATCAGGATGCCTATGTCTGAGACAAAAGGCTTTTGTATTGCCAATATCTAAGTCAGCCTTACAACAGTACGTGCCAAGCACACAAAGGGTCTATACGTTGCGTATATTTCCATTGTTTGATACAACCGGTGGAGCATCATTTGCAAGGTGTGGGCTGTTTTTGGTGTTATTTACTCACTGATTTTCAGCTGGTTTGCTTAGCTTGGCTGAAAGCCCATTACAAGCCCCCTTTCCAAAGCCAGGCGTATGCCAAAGGAATTAGGAATGCGAGACACAGCCCTAAATATGCGCCCCACTCCCATATTCTTGGCTTGGGGCTTAGTGGTAATTTTGTTTGTAAATGCATCGGCAGCCACGCATAAATAGCCAATAAAGCATATCCTAAGCCAGCTCCAAAATAGCCTAGCCATAAGAGGTATCCGATACCATTGTATTTAAACCAAAAAATATCGAACAAACAGTGATGTGTCAAGATGCCATAGATATACTTTACATAATGCTGCTTTAAGACCCAAAGGGCCAGCGCCAGCCATAGCCAAGTTACCAATGTCTGAGCCAACAACACCCAAGGGCGTGCGCTCCTTCCAAGATAGCCCAAGGCTATATGTCCGATACTGAGGAGTAGAAACCCGGTGTAAAACAATTGTAACCCACGCTCTATCAAGCTATTATGTGCTACATCTCCCATATTGCCTACGCCCTTGCTGGCACTGAAATCAACACTGCAGCAGGTCGTGATGACATCAGGGGTGATACCATAAAAATAATTGACACTCAGTACTATATCTGCCCAAACCCACAACATCACAGGCAACAACACCCAGTATTTATATGGAGTAAGCGGATAATACGGATGTTGGTTGTCCAGTTTTTGTAAAAATAAAAATACCACATACCAAAACAAACCTCCTATTTTTACATACAATGCCGGATAGCCATATACATTGGCCTGCAAGGCTCCTGTAGCACACATAGCTCCCTTGATGACTTGAGGCAGGTAATGATTTGTGGTGTACAAAAATATAAGGAGCGCCACCAACTGAAATACCATCACCCAAGCCACGACTGTTCCAATCAAGTAGTTTTGTTGCTCTAGACGCAGTTGGCGCTCATCGTTGGCCTTCCAACTCCAGAAGCGCAAGGCTTGAGCCGCATACACCCCGGCGTACCCCAATAAGATACCGCCACAAACCTGTGCTAATAATTGGGCAAAGATGTAGGTGTCTGAGAGCATAGACATAATTTGAAACTGAAGCAATAAACACATCAGGACTTATTCTTGTTCGCCCAACTTGGCCGAAAGCCGCGCAGTATACATCCGCACCTTGTCTCGGCGACGCTCAGCCTTGCTGTAGGCGCGAGCTTGTTTGAAAAGCCGCAGGATGTCGTAATAGATTTTCAATAAAACAAAAGCAACGGTAAGTCTCAGGCTGACAGTCTGTAAGAGGGTGCTCGTTTCGACCACCAACGAAAGCCACAAGGCAATAGACATCAGCAAGGTTGCAAACATCGGGAAGGCCAAGCGCTTGATAAAGCCCCATACCCCTGCAAAGGCTGCACTATGATAAGAACTGAAAAACTCAAACAGATGATTGGCCAAGAGCATCAATAAGGCCAGCCCCAACCAAGGCATATGCCAAAGCTTGCGCTGAAAAAGAATCCAAAAGTTCTGAAAAAAGCGCTGACCCGTCTGCCAGAGCGTCTCCTCCCCTACTATTGCCGCCGGATTAAGGCGTTCTACATATATCTGCCCCACAAACACAAAAAGCAAATAGGCCTGTAAGAACATAAACACCCAAAAGATGGCGGCTACATAGGTGGTCTTGAAAAGCCTAGAGCCTATCCGCCCCCCATTGCGGGCTGAATACCCTAGCTGCAAAAGCCAAAAGAAGATGATACTGTCTACCCACCACACAAACATCACCACAAAGCTCGTCCAACCCCAAAAATACAAGCCTATCAAAGGTAGGCTGTCAGTGATGAGTGTGGTCAAGATGATGAGTATCAGTTCTAGTGTTTGGCGGCGGTGAATGGTCGGCATAGGGCAGTTTTAGCACGGCAAGATACAAAAATCATCTGATTTTGGGAAAAAACGGCTACACACTACGTACCTTGGTGCTTCTGTACTATGTCCAATTAACATTGGTTTGCGAAATATCTGTACACCACTGGGTATTTTCGATTTTCACCACCAAGGAGAGATACAGATGCGTCTGTGGCTATACCAGCTTTGAGGGACTGTGTATTTGGTTGCCACGAATGCGCGAGTGAACGACACAAACATTCGTACATCCGTGGCTATGATAGTTTGTCAACAATGGGGGTTATTTCCGAATAAAGATAAACTGTCCGCCTTCGTCGCCTACATTGTTGATACGGCCCATCTGCGGGTTGTGCAGGGATATTCTACCGTGGAGAGGTTCTGTACATAGTTTTCGATTGCTAAAGGTGATGAGCATTCGCTCGCCGGGGAGGTCTAGCTGTACTTCGTCAATGGTCGCTCGAATGCTTTGCGCCGGCAATACAGACACCCAAAGACTTACTTCCTTTAGGCTTATAAATCCGTATATTTGCATATGGGCTACCAACGAAAAAAATTTGATAACAGAGGTTTTGACCAATCAGAATACCAGCGATACTTTCGTCGTCATCAGGCCGAGTATATACGTAAAAAATTATGTGTGCTGAAGCGCTATCAATTGGGCAAGGCGTTTTCAGAAATGACTGTCTGTTTTGGGGTTTAAGAGCAGAGTGTCCGCAAATACATCAACACCTACTATGAGTTGGGTTTGAGGTGCTCTGCAAAGCCGCTGTTCGGACTCAGCCAAGTCTGCTGAGCGAGTCAGAATGTGTCGCTTTCAAAAAGGTAAACTCGGAGCAGGTGGCACACTATTTCGCAGAAGTCGCCAAACTTTATGAACAAGAAGACCATAAGCAATCAGACATATTTTTGGATAGGAATTCCACTCATAAAACCAAAATGAGGCATTTATTTCAAGCATTCAGTGCTGATTTGAAGATTAAAAACGCATTTCCATTTTATAGCCGCTTATTCACCCAAGTTGAATATGTTGGAATATGCCATTCATTTGGTCGGGCAAAAAGTTTTACATCACGCGAATTGTAAAACCGGATTAGCCGAGTTTGAAGAACGTATCAAAGCACTTTGCAAGTAACCTGATTTCCCGGCTAAAAAAATATTATCAATATTTTAGCTTACATAGAAAGCCTAGCACTCAAAATATGAGTGTATCGCCCGAAAGGGAGTAACATAGGAATAAGTGTTTCTTAGAATAGTGCAATTAAAAAATAACACTTATTTGTTAATTCTCAAATTTACCCCTTTTCTTGCTCATAGAAAACTTATTATCAAGCAGTTATAAAAACATTCGCGTTAAGTTAGGGTCTAAACCACTCCCACTCAAAAAAGCCCTTGCCAACACCCGTATTTACGTCTGATGGTACGTAAGGGTGTGCGTTACATATTCAAACATAACAAAAAAATATTTTTTTCTAAAATATTACACTTTATTTACTCCGAAGTCAATGATACAATGATATAAGCACATCCCCCACAGCCAAGGATGTGGGGGATGTAGACTGCATTTTTAAACCCTAGTTAGTTACGTGAAATTTCACCATCCGCAGCTGCTGATAGCCTGTCAAGTCCTTGCAATTAAAGTGCCCATAAGGAATGGTCGTAAAACGCACCTCGCCATTCTGTCCGGGTATTTGGCAGGTCAGGTTACCCCAAACCACGCCGCCATAGCCCACCAGCTGGTCTTGGGTACTCCAGATAGTGTACACATAATCCCCCTCACGCCCAGAAGCGCTATTGAGCTGCGACAAGTACTGTGACAATCCGACTCCACCAAGGGCGTACCCTGGATAAAAGCCATTGGTAGCGCCACAGGTAGGCAACAGGGGCGTGTTGTAGCAGTTGGCAAGCCCTCGATTCCCTCCCGCAATCCCCACAAAGGTATCGATATAGGTCAGGCGTGCGCCAAGGTTATAACTCCCCCCTGCGGCGGCATCGTTGCCCGAGCCTCCTTTGATGGCCTTGCGGGCTAACGTAACCCCCATCGAGTGTGCCACTACATCGACTTTAGCAGCTCCCGTGTAGGCCTTGACTGCCTCGATAAAAGCCCTGATACGCATCAAATATGCCAAAGAATGGTACTGATTGCTGCTTTGCGAGGCACTAGCCGGTCCCCAGGTGATGGCATACAGCTCAGCCCGCTTGTAGCCCTGCGAGAGGAAATACTCTATGGGGGCTGTCCATCCAGTTTGCCCGGCCTCGTTACCAAGCGCCTTGTCGGAGTTGCCATGAATAAAAATCACAGGCTGGTTACCCAAAGGCTCTCCGGCATAATTGCGCCCCCCATAGCTCCCGCCCGACAGACCGTAACGTGCAAAATCAAAGCCACCGTAACCGTTGGCTTGCAACCAATTGTTGAAATCCGCCGAGAGGCCGCTCTGTAACGTACCGATGTGCTCGCCATCACTCGCCCCTCTGGCTTGTTGATAGGCCTTGAATTCGAGCGCTGCCGTAAGCAACTGCTCGGGAACATCACCCTGTAAATCTTTTACGGGGTCTTCCAAGACTTCGCGTACTTGGGTTGGCTGACAGGCCCAAAATAAGACCAATAGCAGCACTAACCTTGGTTTTAGCTTTGCGTTCATCCGCTTCAATAGATTTGTTTTAGCAAAATATTTTGAATATTGACGCGAATATAAAATATAATTTTGTTATCACAAAGTTGTGAAAAAATTGCACTAAACCAGAAAAGGCTGCCCTTTTCGGACAGCCTCTTTTTAACGTGAGATTGAAAGACGGGATTAGCGTTTGGAGGAATCTACCCTTACCTCCACCCTGCGGTTGGCAGCTTGACCGGCGGCAGTGTTGTTGTCGCCTATAGGTCGGGTTTGGCCATAGCCTACCGTGCGTAAGCGCTCAGGGGCGATGCCTTGCTGTACGAGGTAGTCTTTCACAAACTGCGCCCGGGCTTCGGAGAGTGTTTGGTTGCGGTCGGGGTTGCCTACGGCATCGGCGTGCCCTTCGATGACAAAGTTTTGCTCAGGATAACGTTTCATCACCGCTGCGATGCTGTCCAGTTCTTTTTGTAAGGCAGGCCGCAGCGTAGGCTGACCGGTTTCAAAGCGCAGTCGACTCATATACGGAGCCAGCTCCTGTTCTGCTGTTTTGGGCTTGGTCTGGTCGGCAGGTTGCTTGGTATTATCCCCTACTTGTTCTGCTGCTTCCCCTTCGGGGCAGCCGTTGTTTTCGGGCGTGCCGGGTTCATCGGGACAGGCATCATCGATATTGGGTACGCCATCGCCATCGTTGTCCTTGGCTTCGCGGCTGATTTCGCGGCGGCTTACTTCCTTCCCGCGTCGGTAGGTTACCTCATAGCTGTAGCGGTAGTTGGCATCTTCGCTGGTTACGGTCTCCGTCGTGATGACAGATCGGCGGGCAGTGGTATCGCGGGCTACTTCTTTCTTGCCCTTGTAGCGGCTCGTGATTTCATAATCATAGGCATCATCTTGCGCCTCTGTTACCTCTGTACGGTATTTGTCCTTTGGCTCGGCTTCTGTCAGGTTGCGTCCCATATTCAGTCGATAGCCTACCACCAGCTCCGGAATTCCCCCTTTGGCTTGGTCAGCAGTGGGCAGGTTGTAGCTTAGGCCTAATACCAAGTTTTTGTAGAGATACTCTGCCGAGATGACCAAGGCGCGGTTTGACCACCAAGTACCGATGCCGAGGTGGCTTTCGGGGCTGATATGGTAGCGGCTCAACATTCCGATATTAAGCAGATTAGAGTTTTGCACGTTAATCCAGCGAGCATTGGGCTGTAGGGTAATCGACTCCCCAATAGCAGCTGCCTGAAAGCCCCCTGATACTACCAAGGCCAAGGGCATACGCACCCGCTGACCTATTTCTTGGAAGTTTTGTACAGGTTGATTGAGGTGGTATCCGGCTACGCTAAAGTAGTTTTTGAGAATACCATTTATGCCGGGTTGGTACCACAGCGCCCCCCCGCTCAACGAAAATACTCCACGCGACTGCATATCGGCCAACAGCGGATCACCTGCATCGCGGCTGCTTAGGTTGGAGGCATTGATGGCCTGATTGAAATACCCTCCTTGCAAACCAAAACTAATCCATTGGTTATCGGCTACTTGGAGGTTGTGGGCATAGGTCAGGTTAAGCCCTGTATTTTGCAGCACCCCTGTAGTGCCTGACACCTCGGCCTGTTCTTGCATCAGCCCCAAACCAAGGCCACCAAAACGTTTGCCCGTGCTTTTGTTAATCAAGGGCATCACCACTGAGAGCATCGGGTTGGTATAAGAAAAACCATTGCCAAACAACTCCCGACGGTAGTGAAAATTGACCTTGAAGTAGTTGTCAGAAGCTACTAAGGCCGGGTTGACCAAAAGCGGGCTGTGGTGAAACTGCGCATACTGCTGGTATTGGCCATAGGCCGAACCAAGCCCTAGGCTTGTTAAAGCCAACAATAGCAAAAATGTATGTCTAATTGAAAATGAGTGCATAAATATTGTTTTTGAAGTTTTTCATTGAACCGAATACAAGCTGCCGTTCTTATCGAGCCAACAAGACAAAGCCTCGCTCGCGGGCGGTGCTGCCATTGGCTCGGGTGTACTCCACAAACCAGATGTAGCGCCCACCGGGGGCTGGTTTGCCATTGATTGTGCCATCCCAGCCATTGTTGCGGGCTTCGTTAACATTGTTGGTTTCATACACCACATTGTTGTTGAGATCAAGGATGCGGTAGCTTAGGCGGCTCGGGTCAAACTGAAAAATAACATTGTAGTTATCATTGCGTCCATCGCCATTAGGCGTAAAGACATCGGTCATTCGCAAGCGATCGTCTAACGATACTTGAAAGCTTCGGGTGGCCTCTGCGGGGTTGTACTGCTCGTTGCCTGCTTGGCGTGCCACGATAGTTGCTGTTCCCGAACCAACAATGGTAACGGTATTGCCTGATACAGTTACAATATCAGGAGTGCTGCTGCTGAAAGTTATCGGCAGGCCGGAGCTGGCCGTGGCCGTGATGGTAAAAGGCTCATCGGTGATAAATTTATCCGGGATAGCCTCAAAAGTGACGGTTTGGTCGCATCGGGTGATGGTCAGGGTTTGGGCGACATTGTCCGCAGGGGCAAATTGTGCATTGCCCGCTTGGCTGGCCGTGATGGTCGTAGTACCAATGCCTACAATGGTGATGGTATTGCCCGATACCGTAGCGACAGCGGTGTTGGAGCTGGCATAGCTTACTGCTAACCCTGAGCTGGCGGTGGCATTGAGGGTAAACGGCGCATCCAATACACAACGGTTGGCCAAGGCGTTGAAGGTGATGGTTTGGGTTGCCGGGGTTACGGTCAACACTTGGTCTACGGCAGTGGCCGGATTGAAATGGTCGTTACCGGCTTGGCTGGCCGTGATGGTCGTAGTACCTTGTCCTACAATGGTAACGGTATTACCTGATACCGTAGCGACAGCGGCATTGGAACTGCTGAAGGTAATCGGCAAGCACGAAGTGCTGCTGGCAGTAAGCGTAAAGGCAGGCGCACTGGCCGGCTTGGTGGCATCGGCTCCAAGGCCGAATGTAATGGTCTGATTGAGGCGTACTAGGCTATGTTGGAGCACAAAGCCATCTGCGTTGCCCGCAGAGGTAAGGTTGCGTTCACAACTGTTTTTGCCAAAGTTGGCCGTATTGTTAAACGCCCCTGCGAAGTAGATCTTATTGCCTCGGAGCATCATCGTTCTGGCGGCAGGGCTGGCACCAATGCTGGTAGCAATGTTGTTGTCGGTATTGCGGTTGCCCGTACCTCCCTGTGCTACAGTTTGGGCATTTAGCAAACTACCTGCGGCATTGTATTTGGCATAGAAGAGATCTTGTCCGCTGGTGCGGGTTACCGTTTGGGTATTAGGCGCACCTACTGCCGAGCTGAAGTTGAGGGTGGTGCTGAGGGTAGAGCCATATACGTGGATATCATCCAAAGGATCAAAGGCCAAGGCGGCAATCTTGTCAATGCTGTTGCCGGTTGTAAAGGCCACCCATTCATACGCTCCTGTAATGGTATATTTGGCCAAAAACATCCCTGCAAAGTCGCCGCTGATGCGTGTTTCAGTACCGGCGCCAAGGTCAAAGTCGGCTTCGCCAAATAGATGGCCGGCCACATATGTATTGCCTGCCGCATCGCCTAGGATAGCTGTACCAAAGGTGCCGCTGTTAGGGTTGGCAGTAGTAGCCGGAATAGCAAAAGCTTTGTCATTATCTACCAATATCCCGTCAGCAGGATTGTAACGGGCAAAGAAAGCCGCTGAGCGGTCGTTGTTGGTAGAGGCAAGGTTACGCTCATTACCTATCCCGCCCAAGGGGTTGAAGTTGACTGCAGCTCCCTTAAACTCTCCGGTAAGGAAGACACTCGTTCCTCTGAAGTACACGTCTAGTCCTTGGCTGTTGTTATTGATATCACTACCAGCCCCGCCTGTGTTGAAGCTCCAACGGTGTGCTCCGTCAGCAGCGGCATAGCTAGCCAAGAACAAATCGCTGCGACCTACGGTGTTGACAGGCGTTCCATTACCATAGTCGATGTTGGTGCCCTGTATCTGCCCAGTAACAAGCACATTGTCGCTGGCATCGAGCGCTAAGGCTAAGGCTTTAGAAGTAGAAGGAATGAAGAAAACAAAAGGAGGCGCGCCTGCTTGTACCGTACCCCCGCCACCAAAACTGCGTACCCAGGTAAGTGCTCCGGCAGTGGTGTATTTGGCCACGAAGGCATTGCTGCCGTCGGGGTTGTTCGAGGAGCGGTTGGTGGTGCCTGCTCCGGGGTCAAAGTCGACTGTACCGCTAAAAGAGCCTCCTATGTGTACTTCTCCGGCGCTATTGACGACCAAGCTGTAGACAAAGTCGTTGCCCTCGCCACCTATGTTGAAAGCCCAGAGGTAATTGCCGCTTGCATCGTACTTAGCCACAAAACCATCGACCCCGCCATTAGAGGTGAGGTTGTTGGTTACATTGGGGTTGGGATTGAAGTCTACCGTGCCGTTGAATTCTCCGGCAACATACACATTGCCCGCTCCATCGGCGGCTACTGCATATACACGGTCTGCGCCATTGCTACCCAAGCGTAATGCCCATTCGTTCACAAAAGCATTTTGTGCAAAAATTTGCCCTGATAAGGCACAAAAAAACAAAAGCCAAAAGCTTTTGCTTAAAAGGCTAAGCCAAGGAGCCCTACCTGTGAGGTAAAACATTTGTTGCATATTTTAGGTTTTAATGTGAATAAATTGTAAAATTATTAGTAATACCAAGCTAAGTGGTTATTGTTTTACAGTGTTCCTGATATACGCTTCGTTCGGCCATAAAGTTAGTAACTTTTAACGAACCACCCTCTTGGCTTTATCAACTGCCGTCTTTTTTTACGAATGTACGAAAAGCCCTCTCTAACCTAGGTTTTCTGTACCAAAAGTAAAACCTACCTATCATTTATACCAAGGCTCACAGGATTTGATTTTCTTGATAATCAAGAATTTTCAGCAGATACATTTCCCAAACCAATTTTGATTGGGTATAATAAAAGTTTAGCTTTGGCCTTTATTTAAGAAATATCACAAACTAACTTCTAAGCGTATATGAAATTTTTTCGCTACTTGAGCCTTTCTCTTCTCATTCTGTGCCTCGGAGTTACTGGCATTGTTTTTTTTGTACCGGGTCAGGAGTATATCCGCTATGCGCTTTATCATCGTCAAGCACAGATAGACAACGCCCATATCTTTGCCAACCGCCAAGTACCCACCGCTACACCGCAGGTCTGGCCACGCGACAGCCGCTATGGACAGGTGAAGCTCTCCCCCACCGCATTAGACAGCCTAGGCAAATACCGCACAACGGCTTTTGTGTTGTTACAAGATGGTCATTTACTCCTAGAACACTATGCCGACACGGGCAGCGATACCACCCGTAGCAACTCATTTTCGATGGCCAAAAGCGTAGTCGCACTCTTAGTGGGGGTGGCTTTGCACGAAGGTAAAATCCAGTCCCTCGACCAAGCCATTGGCGACTACCTCCCTCGCTTTGCAGAAGCTCCTTATGACAAAATTACCATCCGCCACCTGCTTACGATGAGCAGCGGTTTGGAGTGGGATGAGACCTATAGCTCCCTTTTCTCGATTACGACCAAGGCCTACTATGGGCATAATTTGCCCAGCTTACTAGACCATATCCCTGTCAAAGAAGCTCCGGGCAAGGTCAATCGCTACCAAGGTGTGTGTACCTTGCTGCTGGCCGAAATTGTTAGCCAAGCCACCCAAACCGAACTATCCACCTATGCCGCCGAAAAACTATGGAAGCCACTGGGGGCAGAACATCCGGCGTTGTGGTCGCTAGACCGCAAAGGGGGAACGGAAAAATCGTTTTGCTGCTTCAACGCCACCGCCCGCGATTTTGCCCGCTTGGGTCAGTTGGTGCTCAACTACGGGCGTTGGGAGGGCAAGTCCCTGCTCGACTCGGCCTATATCGCTGAGGCTACCCGACCCGCTACCCACTTGGTAGACGATGAGCAGGGGCAACCAGTACATTTCTACGGGTTTCAGTTCTGGATTATCAAACACCAAGGCCAAGAGATTCCATATATGCGGGGTATCTTGGGGCAATATGTGTTTGTCTTGCGCGAGCAGAATGCGGTACTTGTACGCCTAGGCCACGACCGCGCCAAACAAAAACGTGATTTTACCCCAATCGATGTCTTTGCTTATCTTGATATCGGATTCGAATTGCTCAAAAACCATCCCCGTGTTTTGGCAGATTCCATATCCAATCCATAGTTTTAGAGCTTGTCTAAATTTTCAGCGCGGCGCTCAAAACAGCTGGCTTTTGGGCTGATACTAGACAAAAAACACAGGCCTTGTGTTTAGTCCACGATTTTAATCGTGGGAGGGCTACGGCGAGCATTTTTAACGAAGTAGCAGCCAAAAAGCAGTTTTTGGTGTCGATGAAGAGGATTTTAGACAAGCTCTTATGTTCGGGGCATCCCTTATGGGCTACCCAATACCTTACATCACATTGTAACCATACCCCATTATCAGGATGTTAAAACGTTTGTTGATTTTTTTCTTGGTCATTGTGCCTGCCTTTCTGAGTTTGGTTTTTTACCTCATCTCCGGACGTGTATGGGATTTACCTCAAGAAAATATCCTGACCGCTCAGTGGAAACACTATCAAGCCGCCCCTCAGTCAGACAGCAGCCTGCAACTAGCCGAGGCTGCTCTGGTGTTGCTCAATGAAGGACTGACAGACGAAAAAGAGGCCTTGCTTGTAGCGTATTTTCAGACCATAGCCGCTCAGCAAAAAATGGGGGCTGTTGTCCGTTATTTATGTGCTAAAAAATTTGGCAACCACAATGGTTTAGAGTTACTCATCTTGCGATTTGATGAGGATTTCGTACAACAGGGTGTATCGGTGGCTTTTTTGTGGAAGGCCACCATCGCCACATTGACCGGCCTGATTCCCCACCCCAACCAAAAAGCTGCCGAAATACGGCAAAAACCTAACAAGGTCTTTTTGAATGATTTGCTGGCCGCTATCTGTTGCGATGCCAGTCTCAGTCCCGTACAATTTGAGACCATTTTGCAATACAATGTCTATGCCTGGGCCAGACACCAACACAAGGATAGTAGTTACTATCGTTTTAATCAAAAACTAGATGCCAGCAACAACTGCATTACCGAAAGCACACTCATTGGTATACTGCCCGACTTGCTGGCCAAAGGCGCGCAAGTAAACCCCAAGATTTGGCCTATTATTGACCAATACCTTGCCGCACCTAAATGTAAGTATAAAGGCAAGATTGTCGAATATAGTCGATACAGGGATGAAATAGCAGCATATCAGCAAAAATCCTAACCACGAGTGGCTACTTCGCAAATACACTCTGTAGCAAAAACATCCCAATCATAAAGCCAAGGGTAAACAAAACAAAGGTCATCTTGAGTATTGTTTAAGTTAAGTAACAAGTTCAAATAAGGAAGTATATGATAAGTTTTAGGCTTTTCTAAAGCGGTACAAAAGAAAAGCCTTTTAGGCAATTAGCGTCTTTTTAGGAAAATCTGATATACCGCAATTCCCAAAAACACTATTACGGCAAACCCGACTAGGGAGTACATAATTTTTTTCAGAAAGGCCCACAAAATGGCTCCGACAATGATTCCAATGATGGAATATACGGCTATACGTGAAATACTCATAACAATATAGGTTTTAAGTGAACAGACATACACCTGTTGGTTTGAAAAAGCCAAGACACCCCAAATATTTGAGGTCGCCAAATTTGTTGTGTGTTACAACAATGAGCCCCTTCAAATACAAAGACAAGCACAATGCGCAAAAGGTTGCATCATAAAAGAGGTTTTTTAAAAAAATATGCGCACCCAAAATTGGTTTAAGCAATAGATGTGCTGAAAAACCTTGATAATCAAAAAAATCCAACCCTCTGAATCCTCAAATACTGTGAATCTTGCTATAAAAATATAGTGGCTTTAGCAGTGTTTGTTTATCTTTGTGCCATACTAACCCCCTCATACCTTATGCTCAGCGCTATTGTTTGGTCTGTATCACCCGAAATCATCAAAATTGGGGCTTTCTCTCTCCGTTGGTACGGACTTCTCTTTGCCGCCGGTTTTTTGGTTGGCAACTGGATTATGACCCGTATTTTTGCCCAAGAAAACAAACCTGAGCGCGACCTAGAGCAACTATTGATTTATATGGTCGTAGGGACGATATTGGGCGCACGCCTAGGGCATGTGCTTTTTTATGGGCCTTATTTTACTCCTGACAAAAAAGGTTATTTTGATAATCCGCTCAGCATTTTGTACGTCTGGGAAGGGGGCTTGGCTAGCCACGGCGCTGCTATTGCCATCTTGATAGTGTTGTATCTTTATTCTCGTACCCGCCCCGAGCAACCTTTTCTGTGGGTGGTAGACCGTATTGTAATTCCCGTAGCGTTAGCCGGCGGTTTTATCCGCTTGGGGAATTTGATGAACTCCGAAATCATTGGCCGCCCTGCTGACTTGCCTTGGAGCTTTGTGTTTGTCAACTCTATGGAACTCAGCTTAATCGAAGCAAAGATGCCCCGCCACCCAGCACAATTGTATGAGGCGCTGTTCTGCTTTGCCTTGTTTGGTTTGTTAACTTGGCTCTACAATCGTCAAAAGGCCAAAACTCCTCATGGTTTGCTCTTAGGGGTGTTTTTGACCCTACTATTTACTTTCCGCTTCTTGGTAGAGTTTGTCAAAGAAAATCAAGTAGCCTTTGAAGACCAATACACCCTCAATATGGGGCAAATCCTGAGTATTCCGGCAGTATTGGGAGGGCTTGCCCTGATTGTATGGGTGTTGCGAAAAGCCAAAAACCAAGCCGCCATCAAGGCCTAAACAACGCCTTTTGCTCATCTAATCTCCTATAATTACTGCAATGGGTTGCTCAATATCTCTGGTTACAACCAAGATAGCATTGGGGATTCACTAAGCTTGACTTTCCTGATGCCTGAGGATTTTCAGCGTATCCATTTCCCAAACCAATTTTGATTGGGTACATATAGCATTGATTTATACCAATGATACAAAAAAACCCGCGAGTGTAACTTCGCGGGTTGGGGTTGGCACAAATCCGTTTATTTGCTCAAGAAGAGGTTGCGCTCAGCATATATCTTCAAGAAAACCTCGTCTTGCAGACGGTCGATAAAGTAAATCGCCTCTCCGGTAGACTTCATCTCCGGCCCCAGCTCTTTGTTGACATTGGGGAACTTGTTGAAGGAAAACACTGGAATTTTGATGGCATAGCCTTCTTTTACGGGGCTGAACTTAAAGTCCTTCACCGTTTTGGCACCCAACATCACCTCAGTAGCCGCCTTGATATAAGGCTCTTGGTAGGCCTTACAGATAAAAGGCACCGTGCGCGAAGCCCGTGGGTTGGCTTCAATAACGTATACGATGTCGTTTTTGACGGCAAACTGTACGTTGATCAAGCCCTTCGTTCTGAGCGCTACAGCAATGCGGCGGGTGTAGTCCTCGATTTGCTCTACCAAAATCGGGCTCAGTGTAAATGGTGGCAAGAGCGCGTGTGAATCACCAGAGTGAATACCAGCAGGCTCTACGTGTTCCATCACACCGATGATGTGTACATCTTCACCATCACAGATGGCATCGGCTTCGGCCTCGATGGCTTGGTCGAGGAAAAAGTCGAGCAGGATGTTGTTGTCGGGAAAGTAATTGAGTACATCTACTACGTGCTCTTCTAGTTCCTGCTCATTGATGACAATTTTCATCCGTTGTCCGCCCAATACATACGAAGGGCGCACCAACAGTGGGAAGTCTAACGTTTTGGAGAGTTCGAGTGCTGCCTCGGCAGTTTTTACAGCCCCAAACTTAGGATAAGGGATGCCCAACTCTTGGAGCAAGGTCGAAAAACGGCCACGGTCTTCGGCCAAATCGAGTGCTTCGTAAGGCGTTCCGATAATGGGAATGCCGTAGCGATCGAGCTTTTCGGCCAGCTTGAGGGCGGTCTGCCCGCCTAGCTGTACGATGACCCCTTCGGGCTTTTCGTGCAAGATGATATCGTAGATATGCTCCCAGAAAACCGGCTCAAAGTAGAGCTTGTCGGCAATGTCGAAGTCTGTCGACACGGTTTCGGGGTTGCAGTTGATCATAATCGTCTCATAGCCTGCGGCCTTGGCAGCCAGCACCCCGTGTACGCAGCAGTAGTCAAACTCAATCCCTTGGCCGATGCGGTTAGGGCCGGAGCCAAGGATGATGACCTTTTTCTTATCGCTTCGGTGCGACTCGTTGAGGCTGGCCTTGATGGGGTTTTGTGGGTCTTCGCTGTAGTCGCTATGGAAGGTAGAGTAGTAATAAGGCGTTTGGGCTTCAAACTCTGCCGCACAGGTATCTACCATTTTGTACACGCGCTGGATGCCCAGCTCTTGACGCTTTTGGTATACTTCGCTCTCTAAGCAGCGCAAGAGGTGTGCCACTTGGCGGTCGGCATAGCCCTTGCGTTTGGCCTCGATGAGCAGCTCCTTTGGGATAGTGTCGAGGGTATAGCGTTGAATCTCGCGGTCGGTGAGGGCGAGGTCTTCAATCTGGCGCAAAAACCAGTGGTCTATCTGTGTCAGTTTTTTGATAGTTCGCATCGACACCCCCAACATAAAAGCATCCTTGATGTGGAAGAGCCTGTCGGCGCTAGGGTGCTCTAGGCTTTCGAGGATTTGGGCTTGGTTGGTCAGCTCCTTGCCATCAGCGCCGAGGCCATTACGGCGGTTTTCGAGCGACTGACAGGCTTTTTGTAGCGCCTCTTGGAACGTACGCCCGATGCCCATCGCCTCTCCGACAGACTTCATCTGTAGGCCCAACTTATCGTCAGCACCTTTGAACTTGTCGAAGTTCCAACGAGGAATTTTGACAACTACATAATCGATGGCCGGCTCAAAATAGGCCGAGGTCGTTTTGGTAATTTGGTTGGGTAGCTCGTCGAGGTTGTAGCCGATGGCCAACTTGGCGGCAATCTTGGCGATGGGGTAGCCTGTGGCTTTGGAAGCCAAGGCTGAAGAGCGCGATACACGGGGGTTGATTTCGATGACGATGATTTCCTCCGTTTCGGGATGTACCGAAAACTGAATATTACACCCTCCGGCAAACATCCCGATGCCGTTCATCGCCTTGATGGCAATGTTGCGCATCTCTTGGTAGAGCTTGTCCGACAGTGTCATGGCGGGGGCTACCGTCACAGAGTCGCCGGTGTGGATACCCATCGGGTCGAAGTTTTCGATTGAGCAGATGATGATAACATTGCCCACATTGTCGCGCAGCACCTCCAACTCAAACTCTTTCCAGCCCAAGATACTCTGCTCCACCAATACCTCGTGGATGGGCGAGGCCTGTAGGCCACGTGTGAGGGCTTCGTTAAACTTCTCGGGGTCGTTGACAAAGCCGCCCCCCGTGCCTCCCAAGGTAAACGAAGGTCGGAT
Organism: Eisenibacter elegans DSM 3317; assembly: GCF_000430505.1. Classification (NCBI taxonomy): domain Bacteria; kingdom Pseudomonadati; phylum Bacteroidota; class Cytophagia; order Cytophagales; family Microscillaceae; genus Eisenibacter; species Eisenibacter elegans. Next base: position 429,638 of record NZ_KE387153.1, read on the forward strand.
AACCAAGGGGAAACCAATCTCTTGGGCGATTTTCTTGCCCTCCAAAAACGAGGTGGCCGTGCGCCCACGGCATACTCCTAGCGAAAGCTCTTGCATCTTGAGGCGGAACTTCTCACGATCTTCGGTAGTCTCTACTGCCGCAATATCCACCCCAATAATTTCGACATTGTATTGTTGCCAGATACCTGCTTTCTCACAGTCGATGGCGAGGTTGAGCGCCGTCTGTCCGCCCATCGTAGGCAGCACCGCATCAATCTTGTGTTTTTCCAGAATCTCGACCACGTACTTCTTCTCCAAAGGCTTCAAATACACATGGTCGGCCATCGTGGGGTCGGTCATAATGGTAGCTGGGTTAGAGTTAATCAGGATTACCTCTATCCCTTCTTCTTTGAGCGAACGAACTGCCTGAGAACCGGCATAGTCAAACTCACAAGCCTGACCAATGACAATGGGGCCTGAGCCGATAATCAGTACCGAGCGAATGTGTGTTTTTTTGGGCATTTTATATTGTGCAGGGGGTCAACAATGATAAAAAAGCACGCCACCAAGCGTACCATAAATTGTGCAAAGATAGGGAATCAGGCTTGGATTTCAAGCATTGAAGGCGAAGCTTTGTGAGATGCTCTTCTTTCCACCCAGATATCAGGCAGCCTCTTTTGTACAGATGCTTAAAAATAAGCAAATTAGCTATAGCATAGCCTCATAGGCTGAAGCACAGTAGCCAAATACATATAAATAAAAACGCCTTTTTTAGCCATATGATGATATTTTTACACCACAAACAATATACTCAAGACTTATCTTATACTGCATCACTAATTCATATAAATCACTGATAAGGAGGCGTTTTTCAGCTTCACACCGCCGTGTGCTGCGGGGGCTGGCTATCACCAGTAGCTTGCGACAAGCCACAAGGCTAGTTACAGGACTAACGCCCACATCCTTCACTCACTCGCGTTTGGATGCCTAAACCGCATACATCTGAGTAGTGTAAGTCTTCGGCTTGCACAAAAGCCCTAACCTCCTTAAGTCTAAAAAACACCATAAGTATAGCTTTGAATAGTGCAATTTTTTGAAAAATAAACCGCCTTGCCGGGATTTTCGGCAGTGGGAGCTTGCATCCGGTTTTCAAACAACTTAGTATTGCGATATAATCTATCAAACTAATAGATTAGATATGCAAAGTAGTGAAATATGCTTTTCTGTCCCCTTGCTCGACTTAGCCAGTCGGCGTTGTGCTTGTTGGTTTTGGTGTTGTGTTTAGCTACTGCTAGGCTAGGAAGCCTTGGTCTATGATTTTTATTGCCTTGAATCCCATTATTTTATCTCTCCTGTCTTATGCAAAGTTTTAGAACCGAATTGGAAAATCCTGTCGTGGAGCGCGACATCTTGGAGCTGGAGCGCAAGATACGCGCCTACCGCGAGGGGACTATTGACGAAGAAAAGTTTCGCAGCTTACGCCTAGCCCGTGGGGTTTATGGGCAGCGCCAGCAAGGGGTGCAGATGATTCGCATCAAAATTCCTTATGGCAAGCTCAGTGCCCGCCAGTTACATCATATTGCGGATTTGGCGGATGAGTATTCTAATGGAGTATTGCATGCCACCACGCGTCAAGATATTCAGATTCACTATGTCAGTCTCGACCGCACCCCCGAGCTTTGGGCACGCTTGGAAGAAGAGCAAATTACCCTTCGGGAGGCCTGCGGCAATACTGTGCGCAATATCACTGCCGATGCGCTGGCGGGGGTAAGTCCTGATGAGCCTTTCGATGTATCGCCCTATGCACAGGCTGCTTTTGAGTATTTCTTGCGCAACCCTGTCTGCCAAGATATGGGGCGGAAGTTCAAAATCGCGTTTTCGGCCAATGCACAAGATGCGGCTCTGGCCAAGATACACGACCTTGGCTTTATCCCCAAGCTCAACGCCCAAGGGCAGCGAGGCTTTGAAGTCTGGATAGCCGGCGGGCTGGGTGCACAGCCGCACTTGGCGCTTTTGGCTAAGGCTTTTTTGCCCGAAGAGGAGTTGATTCCCTTTACCGAAGCCACCTTGCGGGTGTTTGACCGCTATGGCGAGCGAGCACGCCGCCACAAGGCACGGTTCAAGTTTTTGTTGCAAGACCTCGGACTGGAGGAATTGCTGGCGCTTATCGATGCCGAAAAGACTGCCCTCCCTCACCATCATTATCCTATCGACAGCCGTGTAGAAGCTCCTACCCTGCCACCGCCTGTTACACCCGAAACCCCTACCGATACAACTTACTACCACCAGTGGCTGGAGGCCAATGTAGCCGCCCAGCGTCAGAAGGGCTACCATACAGTGCGTATCTGCTTACCCTTGGGCAATATGACTTCAGACACGGCACGGGCTTTTGCGGCAGTGGTGCCTCAGTTTGCCGCCGATGATATCCGCATCACTATCGGACAGGGATACCTGCTGCGCTATGTCCGTACGGAGGCATTGCCGGGGCTTTTCAACGCCCTCCACGCCCTCGACCTCACCCGCCTTGGGGCAGAAAGTACTGCCGATATCACGGCCTGCCCGGGAACAGATACTTGCAACCTTGGCATTGCCAGCAGTACGGGGATGGCGCAGGCGCTTGATACTGTCATCCGAAAGGAATACCCCGACCTGATTCACAACCACGATATCAACATCAAAATCAGTGGTTGCCCAAATGGTTGCGGTCAGCACAGCATCGCCGCCATCGGTTTCCACGGCAGCTCACTCAAGCACGGGGGCAAGGTAGTGCCTGCGGTACAAGTGATGATTGGAGGCAACAGAGACCGTGTGGCGGACAAGGTCATCAAGTTGCCGGCCAAACGAGGCCCTGAAGCCCTACGGCAACTGCTAGAAGATTATCTGCAAAATAGCCTCGAAGGAGAGTATTTCACTGATTATTACCTCCGCCAAGTAGCGCAAGAGGAGCGTTACTTTTATCAGCTCCTCAAACCTTTGGCCGATACGGCAACCCTCCAGCCCGCCGACTATATCGACTGGGGGCACGCCGAGGACTTTGCCGTGGCGGCAGGCGTGGGCGAATGTGCCGGTGTGGTGATAGACCTAGTCGCTACCCTGCTCTACGAGGCCGATGAGAAGGTGGCTTGGGCACACGAGAGCCTCGCACAGCAGGCCTATGCCGATGCTATTTATCACGCTTATACCACTTTCGTGCACACCGCCAAAGCGTTGTTGCTCACTACCAAGGCCAAAACCAATAGCCAATACGCTATCCTAAAAGCCTTTGACGAAGCCTTTGCTGAAGAACTAACAGCGTTTGGGTTGCCGGAAGGTATCAAGACCAAAGCCCTGCAAATCAATCAGTTTACCCCAGAGCAGGCTTTTGCCACCCGTTATCTGGCCGAAGCGGTAGATTTCCTTACTAAGGCCAAGGCCTCCAGAGGTTTGTAACCACTCACATCATTTGAGCCCTTACGGCCAAGGCCGTGGGGCTTGACACACCCTTATTCCCCAAAAAATGCCAACTTCTCCCCATATCCCCCGCCTTAGTTTGGTAGGCGCAGGTCCCGGCGACCCCGAACTAATCACCCTCAAGGCTTTGAGAGTCTTGGCCGAAGCCGATGTTGTGCTCTATGATGCCCTCGTTCATCCTGATTTGCTCACCCACGCCCGCAAGGGGGCGCTTTGTGTATTTGTGGGCAAACGCGCAGGGCAACCCTCTTGGTCACAGGAGCACATCCAAGAACTGAGCGTAACCTATGCCAAACGCTACGGCCATGTGGTTAGACTCAAAGGGGGCGACCCATTCGTATTTGGTCGAGGCTTGGAGGAGATACAGTATGCCGCCCAGCACGGTATTCCAAGTCAGGTAATCCCCGGTATCAGTAGCGCCTTGGCCGTTCCGGCATCGGCGGGTATTCCGCTCACACACCGAGGGTTGAGTGAGAGTTTTTGGGTGGTTACAGGCACTACCCGTGCGGGCACACTGTCTCAAGACCTCGCGCTGGCCGCCCAATCTACGGCTACGGTGGTGGTGCTGATGGGTGTGCAGCATCTGCCCGAAATTACCCGATTGTTTAGCCAACTACGCGGCGGACATACCCCAGCAGCCATCCTACAAAACGGTACCTTGCCCGAAGCCCGAAGCCTTATTGCCACTGCCGATACCTTGGTACAACGTGCAGATGCCGAAGGGTTTAGTTCGCCGGCTATCTTGGTGTTTGGCGAGGTAGTCAGCAGCACACAATGGGTGGGACTACAAACCCAGCTGGCAGCCATAGCCTGAACCTGCCCATAAAATTCAACATCGTTTCATTTGTTGTTTGTTCAAAAAGCAGTATTTTGGACAAATTTTTGGCAGATGAAGTCCTCTATCGTTCTCTTTTGTTTGGTAAGCGCTTGGCTGCCTTTGGTTTCTTTGTTTGCCCAAAACCAAGGTATTGTTGATAGTTTAACACATATTTATCAAAAGAAAACTTATCACGATACCGTTCGTATACAGGCACTTATAGACCTTGCTTACCAATACAATACCCGACCTGATACGTGTTTGATATTGGTACAAAAAGCGCTTGAACAAAGCGAAGCCTTGGGTTTTCAAAGAGGTATAGGGCGCAGCTTGAGCTTAATCGGGATTGTTCATTTTCGTAAAGAAAATTACCCGTTGGCTTTGCAGTATTACCAAAAAGCTATGCGCATCCATCAAACTATTGGAGACGAAAGCGCTAAAGCGGCTACCTACAACCGCATTGGCTTGGTATATATCCAAACAGAAGATTTTGAGCTATCCAAGCGATATTTTGAAAAAAGCCTAAGCATTGAACGCCAGCTGGATAATAAATACCGCCTCGGAATTGTACTCAATAATATGGGCTTGGCCTATCAAAACCTAAGAAACTACCCCAAGTCTATCGAGTATTACCAAGAAGCTTTGGCAGTGCGCCAAAGCACTGAGGACTCCCAAGGACTGCTTTACAGTTACATCAACTTGGGCAATGCCTACCTTTTTCAGAATGAAGTATCACTGGCCTTGGCACAATATACCGAGTGCCGACGGTTGCTCAAAATACAGTCCGAACCTATGGTTTCGTGTAATTTGCACGTAGGTTTTGCCAAAGCTTACCTTATACAACAAGATTTTGATAAGAGTATCCGAGAAGGTCTTTTGGGCTGGGAAATAGCCCAAGAACTGGAGCAACTTTATCTCAAACAACGGGCAGCCAAGGTGCTCTATGAGGCCTACAAAGCCATAAAAGATTACTCTAAGGCCTTACAATACCACGAATATTATCAGGAGGCCAGCGATAGCCTCAATGATGCCCAAAAACTCAAGGCCATTGGCCATATCGAGTCCAAAGCAGCCCTAGAACGCGCTGAGCAGGAAGTGGCCCTGCTCCAAAAAAACCAAAAGCTACTCCAAAAAGGCCGTCGACTAGAAAGTATTTTGACATACACCATTTTGTTTGTGATGTTGGGGTTGTTGGGCTTTGTGATACACCTATATCGAGGTTGGCACCGCGAACATCAGACCAATACGCTGATTATGAAGCAGAAAGAAACCATCGAGCATATCAACCAAAACCTAGAGCATCTGGTGTTGCAGCGTACCAAAAGCCTCAAAGAACGCAACCAGCAGCTCGAAAACTATGCTTTTTACAATGCTCACATTATGCGCGCACCCGTAGCTACTATGTTGGGGCTGCTTTATTTACACGAGATGGAGCCTGACGATGCTCGCAAGAGCGCTGTATTGGCCAGCCTTCACACTACCATCTCTGAGCTAGAAGCCCTCATCAATCAAATGCAAGACAGCCTGCACCCGCTGGGAGACGAGTAGGCTTAATCCCCCACCAAGTGTGTTTTAGCGATATGCCTCAAAAATCAATCCCAGGCCTATGAAGGCATAAGCAACAAATGTATACCAAGATTTGAGGATTTACAGGATTTGATGTTCTTGATTCTCAAGGATTTTCGGCGCACACATTTCCCAAACCAATTTGGGTTGGGTATAAATGCCTGTTACTATGAATGGCAAAAGCCGCCCCAGAAAATCTGGAGCGGCCTGAATATCGATAATGATATATTTGGCTTATATGGCTACAGCCTCGGCATTATCGGCTAGGGCTTTAAGCTGCGGACGGGTAAGCTTGCAGTTCATCCATTGATTGTCGAACTGGGCGTTCATCTTTTCATAAAAACCAATGCCTACATCATTGTCTTCCGCTACTTGCCAACTCATCCGTTGGGCACTATGCTCTACTGCCTCTTGTGCCAATACCTCGAAGAGTTGTTCGCCAATACCTTTGCCACGTTGTGAGCGGCTTACGATAATGTCTTCGAGATAGAGGGTTTTGCCTTGCCAAGTGGAATAGGTATAATAGAAAATAGCCGCTCCTACTACGTCTTGCGTTTCGGTTTCGGCTACAAAAAACGAAAATGCCGGGCGTTCGCCAAAAGCATCATTGCGCATTTGCTCGGGTGTGGTCTTCACAGCCTCGGGCGGGTAGTTGTGGTGTACAGCAGATTCTAACAACAATTGATGTACTCTTTCGACATCGTGGGTAGTACCTTTGCGTATGTGTATGTTAGACATAACAGATTGCGCCTGTATCAAAAAACTAGCTCAATTAAGTATGTGTGAATCAGGAGATAGCTTTGCAATACAGTACGCCAAAACTCGTAATAGTTAAGTTGTGGACAGGTAAAATTGATTCACACTTAACATAAAAACAGATTTTACACCAAATGGTTTCACAAAAGTTTATTTTTATACCAAGATTCACAAGATTTGAGGGTTTACAGGATTTGACTTTCTTGATTCTCAAGGGTTTCGGGCGCACACATTTCCCAAACCAATTTTGGTTGGGTATAAACGCTTGCGCAATGATTATTTCTCAGGCAAAATATACGCCAACAACAGGTATACAATAATCAGCGTGCCTGAAGACATAAAGGCTCCTGCGGCAAAGATGACTCTAATGATAGCGGCATCAATGCCAAAATATTCGGCGATACCGCCGCAAACACCCATAATTTTGCGGTCTACCCTCGACTTGCGCAAATGCCCTGAAGGGGGGCGTATTGGTAAGTTAAACTCTACCGTGTCTTTGTCGTTGCCGAGTGTGGCTTTAAACTTACGGTCTTTGCGGTTACGGGTATAGGTAGCAGTCCCCCGGTTTAGCTCGGCGCTGAGTCTGATGGCATTTTCGTTGGCAGGATTGATATGCACGGCGCGCTTGGCATAAGTCTTGGCCTTACTAAAATCATCCTTGCTCTTGCGCAACGCCCAACGCTGTTTGTATGCATTGGCCAACAAATATACAGCTTCTCCATTAGCGGGGCTAAGTGTTACGGCTTGACCCAGCTCTTCGATGGCGCTGTCCCAGTCTTCATATCGGCTATAACCCGCCCCTCTGAGCATATACTCATCAAATCGCGCCCTGATATTGGCGCGATCTTGATCGCTTAGCCCCAAATCAGCCGCAATACGTGCCAGCTCCAACTCACTGATGTTTGTTTGTTGGTTTTGTATCTTGAGCACCTGCTCAATATAGGCTTGTATGATGTGGTCGTCTGAGTATTCCATAAGTACTGCCAAGTATCAGAAGATAAATGCCGGATTGATAAAAATAATATTGCCACCTATTTATTATTTACAAAAGAACGATATTTAGGCGGAAATCCAAAGGTTTTATTAGAGTTTTGCAGCAAGCCTTATGCCAAAGGGTGTTTTACTTCATTTTTGATTTTATCATCAGAGGTCGCCTTTGTCGGGCGCTATTTTCCTAACCTACACACAATCATTATGGAACTTCACAACGCACACATTATTCTGACGGGGGCGGCTTCGGGCATTGGCGCAGAGCTATTGGCCAAGTTGGCAGTTTATCAGGCCGATATTATTGCAGTCGACATTGATGCAGGAGCGCTCGACCAACAGGTTCAGGAGTTGCGCGAAAAACCGGCGCGGATACATCCCTTCGTAGGCGATCTTTGCCTTCCGGAAACGCTCGATACTTTATTTGCTTTTGCTGAAGGCCGAGGGCTTCGGCCTACTATTTTTGTTGCCAATGCGGGTTTTGCTTATTACGAAACCTTCGATTATGCGGATTGGGGGCGGATGGAGCGGATGATGCGACTCAATGTACTCTCGCCCCTCTATGCCTTGGCCAAGATGCAAGCACTCCACCGCGCCACACAAAGCCCTTATTATGTATTGATGACAGCCTCGGCCATGGCCAAACTCAGCCTGCCGGGCTATGCCTTGTACTCGGCCAGTAAAGGGGCTCTTTCTCGTTTTGAGGATGCCTATCGTTTTGAGGTACGCGATAAAGGGCGCATCGGCCTGGTCTACCCTATTGCTACCCGAACAAACTTTTTCAAGGCCGCACACGCCTCTGAAACACCCGTGCCTTTCCCCAGCCAACCCGCTGAGCGGGTCGCAGCAGCTATGCTGCGTGGTATTCGCCGCAACAGTCGGGCCATATACCCCTCACGGCTATTTTGGGTGCTACGCTTTCCTCAGGCTTTGTATGAATGGATGAATTACCCTTATCAATGGTATTATGCGCGGGTGCTCCAAGAATGGAAAAAACGCAAAGCCTGAAGATCTGCCAAAATTTGCTTGATTTGACACGTTTCCACACCAGTGGAGATTTTTCAAATCCCACCGTTAAAACTGTGGGTTAAGTCTTATTTTGGGTGTGAAATAAGGCCTCAGCTTGTCTCGGAGCTGGAGCTCCGAGCTATTTTTCCAAAAATGTCCAGTGGCGTGGCCATTTTCCCAATTTTCATTGTGTATACTTAGCCACTCATTGTCAAGCCTCTACTGTGTTAGAGGCTAATTTTTTTTGTGGCGGCCATACGTTTAGCATTGTAATTGATTAGTAAAACCAAAACCCTCTCTCCCAACGCCGAACGCTCACTTATGCCGCGCATACTCATTATAGATGACGATAAATTGACCCGTACAGGAATTACCAAGCTGCTTGAGTCGAAACAATATGATGTACTTCAGGCCGAAAACGGCCAAAAGGGGTTAATCTTAGCACTTCAAGAACACCCCGAAGTGATTATTTGTGATGTGATGATGCCTGGTATGAATGGTTATGAGGTGTTGCAAAAACTTCAAGAAAATCGACATACTGCCGGGATTCCTTTTATTTTCCTCACTTCCAAGGCCGATGTCAAGGATATTCGTGCGGCCATGTTGTTGGGCGCTGATGATTATCTCATCAAACCTTTTGACGAAAAAGAGCTGCTCGACAGCATCCGCAGCAAAATCAACAAACGCAAGGATAGCCAAACCACTCAGACCTTGCTCCACCATACTGACCAAAACAAAATGCTCCTCCACGAAAAATCAGCACACGAAATCAATACTCCGCTCAGCGGGATTTTGATGAGTACGGATCTGCTGCTCAAGCGGCAGGGAAACCTCAATAAAGAGGAAGAAAAAGAGCTATTACATATCATCCATAGTTCGGCCAAAAGGCTCAACAATACCCTACAAAATTATCAACTCTACAATATTCTCGAATCTTTGAAAGAGGATGAGGAACTACGGGCTTTTTATGCCAGTGGCCTGACACAAGGGTTTAAGCGCCTGGCTGAGGAGACTATCGACCAAGTAGCCCGCGATTATGGGCGCTACAATGATGTGATTGTAGAACTAGAAGAGAGTACCTTGCGCATTGCTGCCCCACACGCTCAGAAAATAGTCAAAGAATTGGTAGAAAACGCACTCAAGTTTTCAGAAAAAGGCCAAATCGTTCAGGTATTGGGCAAAAAACACGAAGACCTCTATCATCTCAAAATCATTGACTATGGGCGCGGGATGGAGCCTTGGCAGATGCAAAACATCACCGCCTACCGTCAGTTTGAGCGTGCCAAATACGAGCAACAAGGAATGGGATTGGGCTTATACTTGGCCAAGGCACTCATCGAGCTGCATCAGGGGGTACTGCGCCTAGATAACAACCCTAGCCGAGGAACTATCGTAACAGTCTCTTTGCGAATCCAACCATCGCACTAGCAACTTGAAGTAATGCAAACTTCGAGGCTAACGCCATACACCGCTACATGGTGTGTTGTCAATAGTCAAGACTAGAATAGACTTGACAAATTGTAGGTCTTGTGTGCCATATTGGCTTGTATGGTAAGTACAGCCTTAGGCATTTCTCCTCCTCTTTGCGCATAAATGACCGTTCCAATCGGGTAATCTAGCTCATAAGCTGTTTGTGGAGGCAGCATAATTTCGGCCTGCTCAATATACAATCGTATATTTTGATTCGTATCATTGCGCAAAACTAAGGGTACATACCTTAGGGTCAGGCACACACAACAAAATATTATAAAAATACGCCAAAAGCTGGTGTATGTACCCATATCCTTCGCTTTTTTATTCTTCTAAATGTCCGCAAGACTTCTGCGCAATTATCGGGAAAAGTTGTTGCTTTTTTTTAGCATATTTAACGAAGTTATGGATTTATTTTGCCAATAAATCATTTTAGCAAACAAAGCCTCAGCCTAAGACTGCCTGCCCAATCAGCATTCATTCAGGAAATGTGTGTATTGTACTCAATCAAAATTGGTTTGGGAAATATGTGTGCTAAGCATCCTTGAGAATCAAGAAAATCAAATCCTGTAAATCCTCAAATCTTGTGAATCTTGGCATAAAACCCCGTAAACCCTTGATAGTCAAGCAATCAATCTACTGGTTTGCCTATGACTTGCTGCTAGCCCAACAAGAGCCCAAGGGATACCTCTAAGAACAATATGGGCAACAAAAAAGCACCCTCTCGCAAAGGGTGCTCTCATAACTTGAGCGTTGATGACTACAAATCAGGGCTGTTTTGCCACTCGAACCAAGGTAGACGGCGGATGCGCACCTTGTCGATGGGAATGTCGTCGATACCTAAGCTAGTACGCTCGCGGTACTCTAGGATAAGCATATCGCCTTCCAAGTAGGCGTGGTGAGCATCACCTACGCGCAAACCGTACTTCAAGCTGATGGTCAAAAGCGATACCAAGTGCTTCTGAGGCAAATCTTGGAGGTTTTTGAGCCAGTTGTGAATAGTACGGGTAGGAAGCTTTGCTTCTTTTTCTACTGCCGAAATGTTGAATGGTCCGGAAGTCAAAAGCTCACGGATGTAATCTTTGATGTGCATGAGTATTAAATTTATGTTCTACCAAATTTCGTGCAATATACACACTATGATGTAAAAATACAAAAAATACGATGTAATTGTTCCAGATAATAAGAAAAATGCAATTACATCGGCTTATTATCGCAAAAAAACCTCAAAAAGTACATCTATTCTTTTAGACTGTTTGTTGCATTGCTTGGGACTTATTTTGGCACAATTTAGCAAGAATATCGTACAGACAAACACATTACAACGAATTTTGAAGCGATTTCGGCTGTCTGGTGTGCTCAATGAGAAGTAAATTAGGGTATTTTGATACCACTTTAGCCTCTTTTGCGGCTTCTTATAGTTGCCCGCTATATACTGATAAACTTGGCTCTTTAGTGATTTGCTCGCTAAGGTAGTTGTAAAGCCTCCCTTGAGAGCCTTACAGTATAGCGCCTCCTTAAACTCAGAAAATCCCATAAACTCTTAGGTAAAGTCCTATCTTGCGCTATTGATAATGAACAAGGCGCGCATTTTATTTGTTAGCCCCTGTAAATAACTTACCCCAAACCCTACTACTCTATGGAAAATTTCGTTGCTTATAACCCGACCAAACTCTACTTCGGCAAAAGCTGTGTAGATAAGCTTGGTAAAGAAGCTACCCAATATGGTCAAAAAGCGCTTGTTTTGATTGGTAAAGGCTCTATCAAAAAAAACGGTATTTTGGATAAGGTATTGTCGCAGCTCAAAAATGCAGGTATTGACAGTACCGTATACGAAGGCATCAAGTCAAACCCCATTTACCAAGACGCAGACGCTGCCGTAGCGCAAGGAAAGGCTTTTGGCGCTACAATGGTGATTGCCGTTGGTGGAGGCTCGGTGTTGGATACGGCCAAAGCTGTGGCCGCCGGCTTGTATGTAGCACATTCTGTCTGGGATTTCTATACCCGCAAAGCCCAAGCCCCTACGCAAGCCGCGCCTCTCATCACCGTATTGACCTTGGCCGCCACCGGCTCGGAGATGAATATGTTTACGGTATTGCAAAACGATGAAACTGGTGTCAAAAGTGGCTATGGGCACCCGCTCCTGTTCCCCAAAGCCTCTTTTTTAGATCCAGAATACACGTACTCCGTACCGCTAGACTACACAGCCTATGGCGTAGCCGACCTTATCTCTCACGTAATGGAGCTGTACTTTGAGCCTAGCGATAGCCCGTTGAGCCATTATTATAGCAGCGACATCATCCAATTGGCTATTCAGTATGGCAGAGCCGTGATGAACAACCCTACGGACTACGATATTCGCGCCAATATTATGTGGTTGGCGACCAATGCGCTCAATGGGTCCTTGGCTGCCGGCAAACGTGGTGGTGACTGGGGCGTACACGGCTTCGAGCATTCGCTCAGTGTCTTGTTTGATATTCCCCATGGAGCAGGGCTTTCGATTGTATACCCGGCCTGGCTCAAAAGTTACCAACCCGATATCAGTACCAAGCTCGACTTCTTAGCCCAACGCTTGCTAGGGCCAGATGCCAAAGGAGTAGACTATATCAATATGCTCGAAAAGTTCTACCGCGATGACTTAGGTATTCCTACACGCCTCAGTGAGGCCAACATCGGAACAGATAAGCACGCACTTATCCTCGAAAACCTGCGCCAGAACCGTGTCAGTGGTGGCTTTTTTCAGATGGATGAAGCCCGACACCAAGACTTGCTCAATCGCATGGCCTAGTTTTTAGCGGGATGGGTGTGGCTTTGTCAAAAGACTCCGCTCATCCCCAAAAGACAGATTAAAAATTTTTTAGCCTGATTTTTAATCACTTGCTCATTCTATTCGATTTTTTTCTTCCAAACACTTGCGCAAAACCAACCGACCTGTTACCTTTGCATTCTCAATTCGACACGGCGGTCATAGCTCAGGTGGTTAGAGCACCAGATTGTGGTTCTGGGGGTCGTGGGTTCGAGTCCCATTGGTCGCCCTAAAATGAGGCAGAAGCAGTTCAGAAATATCTGAACTGCTTTTTTGTTTTGCAAAATTGCGCACTTTTGTGTTGATTTGTTATACAATTATTTACGCAACACGCTAGCATCTCTTTTATGAAAATCATTGCCATAGGCCGTAATTATGCCGAACATATAGCCGAACTCCAAAACGAACGCCCCACAGAGCCGGTTGTATTCCTCAAACCTGATACGGCGCTGCTCAAAGACAATGCGCCTTTTTATCACCCCAGCTTCAGCCAAGATATTCACCACGAGGTGGAACTAGTGCTGCGCATTTGTAAGGAAGGTAAACATATTGAACCGGAGTTTGCCCACAAATACTACGACCAAATCGGGGTGGGTATAGATTTCACCGCCCGCGACCTCCAAAGCGAGCTCAAAGCCAAGGGTTTGCCCTGGGAGAAAGCCAAGGCCTTCAATGGCTCAGCACCTGTGTCGGGCTTCCTGCCAATGGAACACTTCCCCGACAAACAACATATCGACTTTGGCCTCAAAGTCAATGGTGAATGGCGACAACAAGGCAATACCTCTCTGATGCTCTATGACTTTGACTATCTCGTGGCACACGTGTCGCACTATTTTACCCTCAAAACTGGAGACTTGATTTTCACTGGTACACCCAAAGGTGTGGCGGCTGTCAAAGTCGGCGACCGCCTTCAGGCCTATATCGGCGAAGAGTGTCTGCTGGATTTTGAGGTCAAATAACCAAATGCTAATGCCGCCTGTGAGGATGGGTGCGTCGGTTGTGCCACGGATGCACGAATGATACACCAATAGGCATTTTTCAAATCCCATAGTTAAAACTATGGGCTAGGTCTTATTTTGTGCTCAAGTAAGGGCTCAGCCTGTCTCGGAGTTGGAGCTACGAGCTACTTTTCTGACAGTATCTGTTTCATGTCTATAACACTTCCTCCAAAAACTGGGTGAGTGCCATTGCGACAGCCTCAGGCTGTTCTTCTTGTACAAAATGTCCGGCTTCGATATTGACAACGCCCCTCAGCTGTGTAAAACAGTTTTGGTGTCCTTCAAAATACTCCGGAATGACTACAGGGTCGCGCTGGCCATAGATGATGAGGGCTGGCATTGTAAAAGGTTGATTTTGCAGGGTCTTCCAACGGTGTACATCCTCAAACATCGTCCGGTAGTAGTTGGCGGCAGTGGTGGGGGTATGCGGCTGACTGTAGGCTTGAATGTAGGCCTGAAGGCTGTCTTCGGGGAGTTGGCGGTTCTTGAGTGGACTACGGACAAAGTAGCGAATCCAGACCTCCTCGTTGCCCGGAATCATGGCTTCGGCCAAGACTGGCTGCTGTTGAAACACTTGATACCACTCAGCCCTAGCGCCTTGATTGCGGATTTTTTGCTGTGCCAATAGCGAACCACTACGGTTGTTGAGCAAGAAAATATTGAGCACAACCAAGGCTTTGACCCGCTCGGGAGCAAGCAGAGCCATCTCTTGGGCAATGACTCCTCCCCAATCGTGCCCTACGAGAGCAAATTCGCCCAAACCCAAGGTATCGGCTAGGACGAGGATGTCCTTGGCTAGCTCGTGTTTCTGGTAGGCTTCGGGTGCTAGAGTGCGTTCGCTATCACCCATACCACGTGTGTCAGGGCGGATGTAGCGAAAACTTGAAGGCAAATATGGGAGTGTATGTTCCCAACAATAAGACGTTTCGGGCCACCCGTGAATCATCAAAACAGGGAAGGCCTCGCCCCCACTGTCGCGCAAGGCAAAGCACCCACGAGGTGTGTTGATTTGTTGTGTCATGGTAGTCTATTTTTGGACAATCAAACGCTAGCCTGCATCCAATCTATGATTGCTTTTGCCCAGGCTTCGCCTTGGTCTTCTTGGCAAAAGTGCCCGGCATTTTGGAGGGTGATGTGAGGTTGATTTTGTGCGCCCGGAACAACTTTTTGAAAAAAGGTATCACCGCCGTGTGTGATAGGGTCTTTGTCGCCGAAGGCCGTCAAAAAAGGTTTTTGCCACTGTTTGTATACTTCCCAAGCTTTGAGGTTGGCAGGCACTGCCGGGTCTTGGGGGCTGGTGGGCACGAGAGCGGGGAAAATACGAGCGCCGGCCTTGTAGTCTTTATCGGGGAAGGGGGCATCATAGGCGGCGATGGCTTCAGCGCTCAATGGTATCGCACAGCCCCCGTTGACGATTTTGCCGATATTGAGCACTGGAGCTGTTTGGGAGTATTGTTGCCAAGCCAAGAAGGCATCGCTAGGCTTGCCCTGCCCGGTGGGCAGAAAGGTATTGGAGACGGTGATGCGCTTGAAGCGCTCTTGATTTTCGGCGGCGAGGCGAAGCCCTATCAGCCCGCCCCAATCTTGGCATACAAGCGTAAGATTTTGTAAATCAATTTTTTGAAGAAAGGTACTCATCCAATCCACGTGATTTTGGTAGCTGTAGTCGGTCAGCTCAGTGGGTTTATCGGATTTGCCAAATCCGATGAGGTCGGGAGCAATCACACGGTAGCCAGCAGCCGTAAATAGGGGAATCATCTTGCGATAAAGGTAAGACCAGGTAGGCTCTCCGTGCATCAGTAATAAAGTTTCGGTAGGGTGCTGCCCCTCGTCGAGGTAGTGCATCCGTAGCTCAGGGCTGATTTGCACATAGTTTGGGGCGAAGGGATACTCTGTTAAACCCTCAAATCGCACATCGGGTGTTCGTAAGACTTTCATTAGCAGTTTGTTAGTTTATTTTGTTGATTACCTACGAAAGCTACTATTTTTTTCGATAAAAAGCCAATCTCCTTGCACTTAGTTGGTCATGTGCTTTACAAATACGTATAATGTCTTCACAAAAGCTGTATCTTTGTGGCCATTATTACACAAAGCGATACTATCAATCACAGTCATCATGATGCGAAAAATCCCTTGGGCACTCCTGCTCTTTTTCTTTGGGTTGTTATGCGCTTGCAAGCCTCAAGCAACACATACTACTAACGGTCAATCAACTGATAATCAAAAAGATAGTAGCAATACCACAACAGTCGTCAACAATCTTAGAGAAACAACCATGTTGAAAGAACCAATGCCTATTGGCATTGTGCGAGTACAGGCTGTATTGACGGTTGCGTCCTTGCCTGAAGGTACTCCTGATACACCGCAAAATGTCAGCATTAAAATTTTGAAAATACTAGGCTATGGCTCTGGCTTTGAGGGTTCGGTATCGCCACAGCAGAACATCGATGTTTATTTCCCTAAGGGGCTAAATGAGTTGTTTTTACAACCCAGTGCCATATTTACGGCAGACATTCAGGGGGGGCTTATGTTAGACGAAGACCTTGTCAAGTATACCATACAATCTCATAGCATCAATCCCTAAGGCTTATTTTCAACCACCAGACATTATATTTCACTTATGTTATCATCCCCACATATGCTTGTGTCTTACCGCCACCTTTTGAGTTTCTTGTGCTGCTGTCTTTGGCTTCAGTCATTTGGTCAAGCTCAAGATTTACGTATTCCTGATGACCCTCAGGGTCGTATCAGGCACGAATTGGAAATGTTGGCAGACCCCAATACAGGCAAAATCCCAGAGAATATTCGGCTACAAGAGCTAAACTATGTTTATTCTAGCCGTGCCAACCTACAGCCTTCTATCCAACGGGCTAATGGCTATGAAGTACGCAATAATGCTACTTGGACTTCTCGCGGCCCCTACAATGTAGGGGGACGTACGCGTGCTGTTGGTATCGATAGCCGCAACAGCAACATACTCCTAGCAGGAGGGGCTTCGGGTGGGATGTATCGCTCAACTGACCAAGGCCAAAACTGGACGTTGGTCTCCAACATTGGAGATCACCCTTCGGTTACAGGAATTGCCCAAGACCCCACCAGCCGCGATACTTGGTATTATATTACGGGCGAAACCGCTGGCAACAGCGCCTCGGGTGGGAGTGCCTTCTTCTTAGGTCAAGGAGTGTTCAAATCTACTGACAACGGACGTACTTGGCAACAATTGAGCAGTACTATCCCTGTAAACCGCACACAGTTTGGCTCAGGCACACGCAATGAATGGCAGCAGTGTTATGACATCGCGATAGACCCTGTCAGTGGAGCGGTACTGGTCAGCAATTTGCGTGGCATTTATCGTTCTACGAATGGAGGTACTAGCTGGACACAAGTAGTAGATGCTAGTATTTCTCAGTCAGGGCAGTGGTCGCACTTAGATGTGGTCTCTACTGGCACCAATAGCCGTCTTTTTTATGCCAGCACCCATAGCTTTGGAACACAAAAAGGCATTTTTCGCTCTACTGACGGCATCAACTGGACACCTATCACCTTGCCTAGCTCATTCCCTAATGTGTACCGCCGCATAGAAATTGCTATTGCCCCCTCTAACCCTGATATTGTCTGGTTTTTGGTTTATGAAAGCAATACCAGCAACAAACTCTACCGCTACCAACACAGTGCCGGTGATTGGTCTGACCGCTCCGAGCAATTGCCTGACATAGGTGGTAGTGTGGGGAATTTTAATCCTCAAGGCGGCTACAATTATGTGATTAAAGTAAAGCCTGACAACCCAGAGTACGTGTTTATTGGCGCTACTAACTTACACCGCTCATCAGATGGCTTTCAGAGCAAACAAGTAAGTGCCAACACAGGGCCTACCCAGTGGATTGGTGGTTATTCCCCTGCCAATAACGTATCGAGCTATCCCGATCATCACCCCGATATTCATACCTTGGTTTTCTTGCCTGGTAGTAATATCAGCGCTATTTGTGGGCACGACGGCGGCTTGAGCCTCACCACTGACATTACCACCGGCACCACCGGCAACACCCCTGTACAGTGGCGTAGCCTCAATAATGGCTATCTCACCACCCAAATATATGCCATTGCCATTGACCCCTACAAGGGCTTTGATGATAAACTAATGGCTGGATTCCAAGACAATGGCAACTGGATTACGACTAGCCCTAAACCTGATAATTTGTGGGGGGAAGAGCGTGGTGGTGGCGATGGGGCTTGGAATTCCATCGTAACCGGAACAGATATCCGTTATTTCTCCCAACAAAACGGCAGTATCTTACGCAATAGAAGCGCCAGCCCTTCTAGTTTTAACCAAATCGATGGCATTCAGCCTTCGCAAGCCAGCGGGCAGCGCTTTATCAACCCCTTTATCTTGGATAAGAACGTCTCGAATAGGATGTATTACCCTGCTGGTTTGGAGATGTGGCGCAACAACGACCTCGCTGCTATTGAGTCAGGCTTTACTTTCCAAGGGACTACCACCGGATGGGTACGCCTCTCAACAGCCTCTCTCAGCAGCGGCAGTATTAGTGCCTTGGACGTATCTAAAACACCGGCCAATGTTTTGTACTATGGTACTAATAACGGTCAAATTTATCGCATCGACAATGCGCACCTAAGCAGCACTCCCACCCGTACCAATATTTATAGCGACAGAGGACTGCCTTCTGATGGCTTTGTAAGCTGTATTACGGTAGATGAAACCGATGCCAATCGGGTATTTGTGGCATTTTCTAACTATGGTATCCGCAGTGTTTTTTACACTACTAACGGAGGGCAGACTTGGACGGACATCAGCGGTAACCTCGAAGAGAACCCTGACGGAACAGGCAACGGCCCTTCGGTGCGTTGGGTGGCTATCCATAGGCCTGAGGAATCAGGTGATGTTATTTATTATGCCGGGACAAGCACCGGTCTCTACAGCACCACTCAGCTCAACGGCCTCAATACTGTCTGGACACAAGAGGGTGCCAACAGTATCGGCAATGTGCCTGTGGTGATGATACGAACTCGCGCCGAGGATGGTCTTGTGGCCATAGGCACACACGGCAGAGGCGCTTTCAATGCCAAGGTAGGGGGTAAAATATTGGTAACTTCTATCGAAGAATCACTCAACGCACCTACAGAAAAGCTGGTGTTATTCCCCAACCCCACTACTGACGAGCTAATCATCGCTCTACAACAAACACAACGCGAGCTGGCCAAGGCCGAAATTTATGACCTCCAAGGACGTTTGGTGCAAGAAACTCTTTTGCGCACTTTCAGCGGCCAAGACCTGTCGACCACAGTAAGTCTGTCGCAGCTACCGGCCGGCACTTACTTAGTGCGGGTGATTACGGCAGAGCAGGTCTTCAATGAGCGCCTGATGAAACAATAATAATCACTTGAGCATCAGAGGAATAAACTCTTATGACTCCTTAAACCAAGTAAATCTTGGTATACTTTTCAGCCCTTCCAAGCACCTTAGTATTGGGAGGGCTGATTGATGGTACCCCCTGAGGCTCAATACCCATAGAGTTTTTCTCCTTTTGGGTTGACAAAAAAACAATCGAGTGTATTGTTGATGGCCTCTTTAAAGTTATCCTCTAGGTCTTTGCGTACATAGCCTAGTTTTTGACTATCGCTAAGGTATTCGCGTTGGGTTTCTTTTCTGGTTGTGCTGCGTTTGCCATAGTACTGGCGTTTTTCGACTGTTTTCTCCTTATAATCAGGAATGTAAATCCGGTCAGCGTTTTGGCTGCTCACCGTGATGTAACCGTGGTATTGGAGGGGTTCCCACGAGAGTATGTGCAGCCTGCCCTCTATCAACCCTTCGCCATCGTGTAAATGCTCAGGATAAGTTTGCTGAGTAACTTCAAGCACTACCAACCACTTGACATCCTGCCAGAGGCGTAGCAAGTTGAAATCGGCCTGCATATTCCGGCGGGCATAGTCCGGAGAAGAGTCTTGGAAATATATCGGGCGATAGGTTCCCCGCTGTAGGTAATGGATGCGCATCAAGGCCGAGCCCGCCTCATAACGACTAAAATAGCCCTTGGATACAGGCTCCCCAGTGAGGTATCCTTTGGGAATAGTAAGGAGCAGGTTGTCTGTCTCATAACGACAACTACCACTACTACTCTCACAGAAGGGAAGCGTAACCGGTTTGGCTGCCCAAGCCAAACTGTCAAGAGGTTTGCCTTGGGTACATAAGGCATCAATCTGTGTAAGCTTGTCTGTTATTTGGGCGAAATCGAAAGGAGGGTTCGCACGCAACGAATCAATACCCGATGCTATCAGGTGCTCTATGGATGTTTGCCGTTGCTCTGCCGACGGCTCACAAGCACACAAAAACAAAAGTGCCCCTAGGCAGCAATAATATGGTATGGCCATCTTCTTCTTGAAGTTTAGTAATGATGATGGCTATTCATACGTTTTGAAACACCAAGGGGTTAGCTTGGACGGTTGAATGTTTTTCACCCCTCCCACGATTAAAATCGTGGGCTAAACCTGAACATTTTTGGAAAAACAGCCCGGAGCTTCGGCTCCGAGGCAAGCTGAGGCCTCATTTTGGAGATAAAATGAGATTTAGCCCACAGTTTTAACTATGGGATTTGAAAAATGTCCAATGGTGTGTCACCCCACCCAATACCAAAGCAAAAGCATCAACAACAACACCGCTGCAAAAACATACTGACTGACGCCGCCCCTGGCCGGAGTGCGGACTTTCAGCCCGACGAAGGCTGCTAACCAAGCCACAAAATTGACCAACCCATCCACCATGTTTTTGTCGAACCAGGCTATCAAGTGTGCCAGTACTACGGGTATTTTGGCCACAAGATTGACCAGTCCGTCGACCCAACGGTTGTCGAGCGTGGCCACTTGTTTGCTACTCCAAACCACCCCACTGCCCAATCCTTGACTGAGGGTTTGGTCTATGCCCAGTGCTTTTTCGGAGCTTCGCTGAAACGCCCTGCTCCAAGCCTTGTCGTACCACTGCCCCATATACAGACCTTTGAGCGAGAGCTGATGCCAGAGGCTGCCTTCGTCTTGTAGGGGATTGGGGGCATAGGCTTGGCTTTTGCTGAAAATCAGGAAGGACAAGCTAAGCCCTGCCAAGGCCAGCAACACCGAAACGGTAGCCACTAACAAATGGACATCGTGTGCGGCTTGAGCATAGCGCAGGCCCAAGTCAGCCGCCGCCCCTAGCGATTGCCACTGTGGCAGCCCTTCCAAAAACCAGCTATGCGCCCCGTCTAACGGATTGATACTAAAGCAAATCCATACTGAACCCAAAGCCAAAACGGCCAAGGGTATGCGCATCCAGCCATCGGCCTCAGGCAAGGACTGTGGACTGTATGGCTTTTGGAGCAGTTGTGCTGCCCGGAGGTCATCGCCCCAAAAGACCAGCACCCATTGGCGACCCATATAAAAGGCTGTCAAAAAAGCCGTCAAGAAAGCCGTTACCGGAAAAAGATACCAAGTGCCTCCCCCCTGAAGCTGCGCCCAGCCAAGGCTGTGTGCCAAAAGCGCATCTTTGGACAAGAAACCCGTAGTAAGGGGTAGCCCCACCAAGGCCGCCGCTGCCACCGTATAACACACAAAAGTAAAAGGCATGGCCTTGCGCAAGCCGCCCATCAGGTACATATGTTGGGCATCGAGCGGGAGGTGGTGTTCGTGTGCCCAATGATGTAGCGCGTGAATCACACTGCCTGCACTCAAAAACAAACAAGCTTTGAAAAAAGCGTGGGTAAACAAATGGAAAAGCGCCAATTGTGGGACACCCATCCCCAAAGCCATCATCATATAACCCAGCTGCGAGAGCGTCGAGTAGGCCAATACCTTCTTGATGTCGGTTTGAGCCAAGGCCGAAAACCCACCAACAAAGGCCGTCATCAAGCCTAGCACTGTAATCACCAGCAGCGCATCGGGGCTGAGTAAGCCAAATATCCTTGCGCCAAGGTACACTCCGGCGGCTACCATTGTGGCGGCGTGAATCAGCGCCGATACCGGCGTGGGTCCTTCCATCGCGTCGGGCAGCCAAATATGTAGCGGAAACTGCGCCGACTTGCCCATCGCTCCCGCAAAGAGACACAAGCCAAT
Organism: Eisenibacter elegans DSM 3317; assembly: GCF_000430505.1. Classification (NCBI taxonomy): domain Bacteria; kingdom Pseudomonadati; phylum Bacteroidota; class Cytophagia; order Cytophagales; family Microscillaceae; genus Eisenibacter; species Eisenibacter elegans. Next base: position 451,572 of record NZ_KE387153.1, read on the forward strand.
AAAAGTAGTCAGCCCCGCTGAGAGACTGCCATCGTGGAGCGCCTCAAAATTGGCCGTCCATGTCAGCTCACCCGTATGGGTATAGAGTAGCAAGATGCCTATCATCAGGCCAAAGTCTCCCACCCTATTGACCACAAAGGCCTTTTTGGCGGCAGCGGCAGCGGCAGGCTTTTCGTACCAAAACCCAATCAAGAGGTAAGAGGCCAAGCCCACCAACTCCCAAAAAATATAAATCACCAAGAGGTGGTCAGTAGCCAAGATTCCCAACATCGCCACCGTAAACAAGCCCAAATAAGCAAAATACCGATGGTAATGCCTGTCGCCACGCATATACGAAACCGAAAAAAGATGTACCAGCCACGAAACCCCACAGACCAAGGCCATCATCCAGCGGCTGAGCTGATCCAGATACAGGCTCAACACCCAGGTACGTGTACCCATTTCCAGCCGATAAATCACCCACTGCTGCGCCTCCGCAGCGCCCATACACATCCACAAGCTCAGCCCAAAGACTGCGGCCATAGAGGCTACCGCCCACCAGTAACCCCAAGTCCAGCGCTCACGCCAGACCAATAACACCAAAAAATTGAGCAGGGGCAAGCCCATCATCAACGCAAGCAAGACAAGCATAAAAGTAGTTTTTAGAGATGCTTGCCAAAAATGATAAAAATTCGCCTACTTTCACAGCCTCAAGCTCAAAAAGTACAGTACTTTTCATTTTTGATGGTGGGGCTTCCCCCGCGCCCAACGCTCAAGGCCATCTCTGCCATCCCTTCAGGCGCGGGGTCGCGCTTTCACCAGTAGCTTGCGGCAAGCCGCAAGGCTACTTGGCTCTATCGCTAAGCCGCTTGCGCCCGTATAGGGCAAGCCTTCGGCTTGCGGTGAGTTACTCTCTTGCTGTCTCCAAATCTTCTGAGAAAGTACCTATCTGCTGTTTTTGCGCATTATACAACACCACCTGCCAAGTAGGCATCAGGTAGCCAAGCCTAGCGCTGACCTTACCCATCGAGGTAGACTCAAAGCGCAGCTCGTGGGTTTTGGCATCTATATACGCACTGAAAAACTCCTCCTGCCCGGCAGGGTCTGTATACCCAAAATGCAATTGGTCTGAGTTAGTCCCCTCTTGGCTGTCTTCAGCAGCTAGCCGTGCCATATTGCTCGCATTCACAAAAGCCCGCCAGTAGATATTGCGCACAAAAAAAGAAGGACGCACATTGCTATCGTCAAACGCAGGGGGGGTTTGCTCATCGATTAGCGCAAACTCCTCTGCCGCTCCACTGCCATCAGGAGCCATTAGCGTAAGGCTTACCCCTACTGGCGAAACGCCGCTGACGAGCTTGAAGCGAGGTTGGGTCTTGTCGTTTTCGGCCAAAAAACAACTATAAGCCACCGCATCTAAGCCTTTGGGCTTTTGTACTACAAGGGTTTGAAATTGATCACCCCCCTTGCCATCATAATAAAAAACTTTTTGCAACCCTCCTTCCCAATAAAGCAAGAGCATCTCGCGTGTGTTTACACAATAATAACTCCCCGTAAGGCCTATCTCCTCAAGACTTTCTGAGGGCTTGGCCGATTGAGAGGTACTCGTGTCAGCGTTGAGGTCAGTTTGGTCGGTAGTAGTAGTAGTAGGCGTTGTCGTACCGCCACAAGCGCCCAAGAAAAGTACTAGGGCAGCCACATAATAAAGGTTTTTGCGTAACATAGGGTGGTTTTGTTTGGGGGGAATAAGTCCAAATTGAGCACTTATACGCAAAGCCCTGCTAGAAGTTGTGGCATAAAAACGAAGGGAAGACAGTAAACCCCTGATTTGTAAACCACATTGTACGTATTTTTCAGGTAAAGACACATCAATGCGCCCCTCCAAATAGTACCGCTCAGGCCTACCTAGCAGGGGCGCTTGCTCAACAATACCGCTTTGAAAGCGACACATTCCGACTCACTCAGCAGACTTGGCTGAGGACGGACATCGGCTTTACAGAGTGCCTTAAACCCACCTCATATGTAGGTGTTGATGTATTTGCGGACACTCTGCTCGTGAATCCCAAAATAGACAGCTATTTCTGAAAACGCCTTGCCCAATTGATAGCGCTTCAGCATACGTAATTTTTTACGCATATACTCGGCCTGATGACGACGAAAATATCGCTGGTATTCTGATTGGTCAAAACCTCTGTTATCAAATTTTTTCATTGTTAGCCCCTATACGCAAATATATGGATTTATAAGCCTAAAGGGAGTAAGCTAGTTTGAGTTTAATCTAAGAGCTTGTCTAAATTTTCAGCACGGCACTCAAACCAGCTGATTTTTGTGCTAATACTAGGCAAAAAACGTAGGCGTGATGCTCAGCCAACGATTTTAACTGTGGGAGGGCTACGGCGAGCATTGTTGACGACATAGCAGCCACAAAGCAGTGTGTTAGTGTTGATGATGCCAATTGTAAACAAGCGCTTAGTACTCCCCCATCGGGCCAACCCCCCAACTAGCTGAACGAGTGTAACGGTTTTTATTATCATAATTTTTATTACAATATGTTTCAGGCAGACAGTGTGTTGATGCGTCCCTTCTGGCTTTGTGCAAAGCAAAAGATTTAGTTTCTTTGCAATCCACTTAAATAACAACCCATATTTTCCTTATGGAACTGAAAGACATTGCCTCTATTGCCGGGAAGCCCGGCTTGTTTCGAGTACTCAAGCCTACGCGCACCGGTGTCATGGTAGAGACCCTAGACGAGCAAAAGAAACGCACAGTAGCCGGTGCTACCGCACGTATTTCGGTATTGCAGGAGGTTTCGATGTATACCACCGACAGTGAGGGCTATATTGCCTTAGCAGACGTGTTGTACAATATTTATCAAAAACACCAACTCGCCCTGCCTGTACATGCCAAGTCTGACGATGAAGCGCTTTTTGGTTTTTTTGCTGATGTAGTCCCTGATTACGACCGCGACAAAGTGCGCAGCTCTGACGTAAAAAAGCTGGTCAGCTGGTATGGGATTTTGGCTCAGTATGCGCCCGAGCTGCTGGCATCTTTGGGTAACGAAACTGCTGCCAACAGCGCCGACAAAGCCCCCGAGGAGGAGGCCTAAGCGATGGAGGTACACCTCGACCTGCTCCGCCAACTAGTCCAGACCCCTTCTTTCAGCCGCGAAGAAGGGGCTACGGCTATGCTGTTGTTCGATTTTTTGAGCGCTAGGGGTTGGCTCCCTCAGCGCCATCTACACAATATATGGGTGGCTTCGCCACACAACCGCGCCGGCCAGCCTACGCTCTTGCTCAACTCCCATCACGACACCGTCAAGCCGGTAAGCGGCTGGCAACGTGATCCTTTTGGGGCTTCGCTCGAAGGCACACATCTCTACGGCCTTGGCAGTAACGATGCAGGGGCTTCGCTCGTAGGTTTATTGGCCGCGTTTGAGCATTTGGCGCAAGCCCCACAACCTTATAACCTTATTTGGGCAGGCACTGCCGAAGAGGAGATTTCGGGTGCCAACGGCATTGCCTCCCTCCTTCCCTTGCTCCCTCCTATAGACTTGGCCATTGTGGGCGAGCCCACCCAAATGCAACTGGCCATCGCCGAAAAGGGGTTGATGGTGCTCGACTGTTATGCCCACGGCCAGGCCGGGCACGCCGCCCGCCAAGAGGGTGTCAATGCTATTTACAAAGCCCTGCCCGACATCCAATGGTTTGCCAACTACCGCTTCGAGCAAGTATCACCGGTGTTGGGGGAAGTACGGATGACCGTCAGTCAAGTACAAGCCGGCACACAACACAATGTCGTGCCCGACCGCTGCCACTGGGTGGTGGATGTGCGCACCACAGAGTGCTACAGCAACGAAGCCCTGCTGGCCGAAATTAAGGCGCAGGTCAGCTGTGAGGTAGTGCCGCGTTCGTTGCGCCTACAGTCGTCGGGGATAGCCCTGACGCACCCTGTCGTACAGCGGGGCTTGGCCCTAGGCAAAACAACCTATGGCTCCCCTACCCTCTCCGACCAAGCCCTGATGCCTTTTCCCTCACTCAAAATCGGGATAGGCGACTCAGCGCGCTCCCATACCGCCGACGAGTATATCGTTCTTTCTGAGCTCGAATCAGGCATAGCTGATTATATCGCCCTGCTCGACCAACTTGTTTTCCCTCCCCATATTCTATAATATCATTATGAAACTCTGGCAAAAAGATCAACAAGCCGATGCCGACTGGGTATCTGCTTTTACGGTAGGCAATGACCCCCACTGGGATATGCGCCTTGCCCCCTTCGATGTGCTAGGCTCCCTAGCCCATATTCAAATGCTCGAATCGGTCGGGTTGCTCAGCCACACCGAGTGGGCAAGCCTACGCGACGGGCTACGGGAGGTCTACGCTGCCATAGAGGCCAATGATTTTGAGATTGCCGCCGGAGTAGAAGATATTCACTCTCAGGTAGAGCTGATGCTGACGCAACGCTTGGGTGAGGTAGGTAAGAAAATCCACGCCGGGCGCTCCCGAAACGACCAAGTGCTGCTTGACCTCAAGCTCTGGATGCGGTCAGAAATAGCCCTGCTGACACAAGAAACCCAGCAGCTTTTCGACTTGCTACTCCAACTAAGCGAGACCCACCAAGACAAGCTGATGCCCGGCTACACACACCTTCAGGTAGCGATGCCCTCTTCGTTTGGACTTTGGTTTGGGGCTTATGCCGAAAGTCTTGTTGATGACCTCCGCCTTTTGCAAAGCGCCCACGCCATCATCGACCAAAACCCACTAGGCTCTGCTGCAGGCTATGGTTCCTCGTTTCCGCTCAACCGCCGGATGACTACCGAGCTGCTTGGCTTTGCCGACCTGAGCTACAATGTGGTCTATGCACAAATGGGGCGCGGCAAAGCCGAGCGCAGTCTGGCTTTTGCCTTGGCCTCTATCGGGGCTACCTTGGCCAAAATGGCCATGGATGTCTGTCTGTATATGGGGCAAAATTTTGGCTTTTTCCGCTTTCCTGAGCACCTGACGACTGGCTCAAGCATTATGCCTCATAAAAAAAACCCGGATGTCTTCGAGCTGATTCGCGCCAAAGGCAATGCGCTCCAAGCCCTGCCCAATACGGTGATGATGATGACCACCAACCTGCCCTCGGGCTATCACCGCGACTTGCAGCTGCTCAAGGAGGCAACTATCCCCGCCCTCGACAGCCTGCACGAATGCCTCAAAGCCACCTACGAGATGATGCGCCACGTAGAAGTAGCTGATAACCTGCTCCAAGACCCCAAATATCGCTACTTGTTTAGTGTAGAAGTGGTCAATGCGCAAGTACAGGCCGGTGTTCCCTTCCGTGATGCCTACCGTGCTGTGGGTGAGGCCATCGCCAACGACACTTACCAACCCAGCACTACGCTCAACCATACACACGAGGGCAGCATTGGCCAACTCTGTACAGACGAAATTCGCCGAAAAATGAGTCAGGTAACCGCACTGTTCGATTTTGAAAAACCACAAAAGGCTTTTGATGCTTTGTTGGGTAGGTAGATTTTAGATTGACGATTGGCAAGTTTGGATTGACGATTGACCAAATCGTCAATCCAAGTTTAGGCTTCGTCTTTGAGCGCAGTTGCTTGTGTGCCGATGGTCATTCCTTCGGGCAGTGGGGCTTCGCAGCGGCGCAGGGTAAAGCGGAAGGTAGTGCCTTTTTTCTTCTTGCTCATCACTTCTATCTTCGATTGATGGGCTTCTAATACCTGCTTTACAATCGCTAGGCCAAGCCCTGTGCCTCCTTTTTCTTTGGAGCGGCTTTTTTCCACCCTATAAAAGCGTTCAAAAATGCGCTCCAAGTGTTCTGCGCCAATGCCCGGGCCATCGTCTTCGATGCTTACCTGTACGTTGTCTGCTTGTGGTTGAAAGTGCACCACTACATGCCCCTCGCGATTGCCATATTTAACGGCGTTTTCGATTAGATTAAGGAATACGTGGCGAATTCGGTATTCATCTGCCCAGACATTGAGCGATTCGACTTGTTGAAAATCGGCCGTCAGGGAGACTCCCTTGTCCTCGGCCTGCTCTTCCAGTTGTTCAAACACATCACGCACTACTTTGACCAAGTCAGTGGCTTGGATATTCATCGTAATAAACCCAGCTTCCATCTTAGAGAGTGTCATCAAGTCCTGAATCATGGTGTTCAGGCCTTCTAGTGCTTTGATAGCCTTACCAAGAAATTTGTTACGCAACACTTCGTCTTCTATTTCACTATCGACGATGGTATGCAGAAACCCTTGGGCGGCAAAAATGGGGGTTTTCAGCTCGTGAGACACATCGGCCAGAAATTCTCTACGATACACCTCAATCTTTTTGAGCTCTTCTATTTCGCGTTGTTTTTTGGTAGCATAAATATGGATTTCGTCGCCTAGTTTTCGGACAGGACTAAGCGAAGAACGCAGCGTTTTCTTGACAATTTTGAAGTCCTTCTTCTTCATTTTCTCTACGATGCTATATAGCTCATTGATTTCTTTGAACACCAAGAACTCTAGGGCAAAGTAAAAAAGTAAAAATGAAGCTGAGAAGCTAATTCCCAAAGCCACAAACAGCACCACCCACCCAGGAGCCAACAAAGACAGAAAGGCAACTGTAATCCCTGAGACGGCAGCGGCGGCTATCAGCGCAACTACTTGTGCATTGTACTGCATCGGAGCGTGGTGTTTTAGTTTTCGAGGCTTATTTTGTACCCTACCCCTTTGACTGTACGGATATAGCCTTCGCCAATTTTTTCGCGCACCTTGCGAATGTGCACATCTACTGTGCGTGCCAATACATACACATCAGCCCCCCAAATGTTTTGGAGCAAATCTTCTCGACTGAATACTTTATTGGGGTGTTGGGCTAAGAAATAAAGCAGTTCAAATTCTTTCTTGGGCAAATTAATGAGTTGGTCGGCTTTATAGACGGTATAGCTCTGTCGGTCGATGACAAGGTCGCCAACACTGAGTGTATTGTGAGCCTGTTCGCGTTTGCTACGTCGTTTGAAAATCGCACTGATACGGCTCACCAAGGCACGGGGGCGAATAGGCTTGGTGATATAATCATCAGCTCCGGTATCGAAGGCGGCTATTTCGGAATATTCCTCGGCGCGTGCGGTCAAGAAAATGATATAGGTCTCAGCAGCTTCGGGCATTTCGCGGATAATGCGGCTCGCCTCTACCCCGTCCATTTTGGGCATCATAATGTCCATGATAATCAGGTCGGGCAAGAAGGTCTTGACTATCTCGACAGCTTGTTTACCGTTATTGGCCGAAGCTACTTTATATCCAGCCTTGTCGAGGTTGTATTGTAAGATTTCGACAATGTCTACATCGTCATCGACGACCAATACTTTGTAAGCGGAAGCGTTTTCCATAGCGTTTTTGCGCAAAATAAGGGTTAAATACGTATGAGTACTGAGCGGAGTATGTGTGCAATGTGTCCTAGGATTTGTTTGAATTTCTTGATGTTATCTGATTTGTAATATTTCCATTTTCCAGACTATGCCCAATCAAAACTATTTTGGACACTGTATACAATGGAAACCTTTGATAATCAAGAAAATGAAAGTTGGCAAATCTTGGCATCATTTCTCCACATTTCCAAAATCAGGCTTTATGTTTGTTGCAAGAGTTTGTCATCATTGGCGTACTCCATACTATTAAAGAAAAAGCCCTCTTAGGGTGTAGAGGGCATACCGGTGTTATTTTAGATGTTGGGCTACTGCCTGCTCCAAAGCACGACCACGCAAGTTTTTGGCCAATATCTTTCCCTGACTATCAATCAAATAGCTCATTGGGATAGCCTGAACACCGTAAGTTATTGCGGCTTCATTGTTCCAGCCTTTCAGGTCTGACACGTGATATGGCCAAGACAATTGGTCTTTGGTGATAGCGCTTTGCCATTTGCTGGCGTTATTGTCTAGTGATACACTGAACACGGTAAAACCTTTATCTTGATAAGCTTGATATACCTTGACCACATTGGGGTTTTCTTGGCGGCAAGGGCCACACCAAGAGGCCCAAAAATCTATCAAAACAAGTTTGTGTTGTTTCATTACCTGATGCAAGGCATAGGTTGTTTTGCCATCGGGGCCAGTTTGCTCGATATTGGGGACGGTTTGGGTCGCCAAGGAAAGATCTGTTCCTTTGGCTTGTGAGTCATTAACATTAAAATAAAACCCTAGGGAGGTGCAGGCCGCCAAAACGACCACAAGACTGAAGCCAAGCTTTTTCATAACAACAATGATTTGAGACAAAAATACGATAAATTTGAGCACCCAAGGCGCTCTAGCCATACTTAACAAAGATATTAATGATTTCTTAAAAATACACTAATACATCCATAATGACACTAGCACAAGCACAACAACTCGTAGACGAGTGGATTCAAACCAAGGGTATTCGCTATTTTAACGAATTAACCAATATGGCGGTTCTGATGGAAGAGGTGGGTGAGCTAGCCCGCCTGATGGCGCGCACTTATGGTGAGCAGTCGTTTAAAGAAAGTGATAAGCACCGCGACCTTGGCGACGAAATGGCCGATGTACTCTTTGTCTTGATTTGCTTGGCCAACCAGACCGGCATCGACTTGACCGAGGCGCTGCGCAAAAACCTAGACAAAAAGACCCAGCGCGATAGCCAGCGCCACCAACAAAACCCGAAGCTACGGGACTAGGTACTTGTTTTACGCTGATTATCCGCTGTGTTTTTCGAGTTGGTTGAGCAGGGCGCGGATGTCCTTGGGGTAAGGTGCTTCTACGCTAATTTCTTCTCCGTTCATTCGCTTAAACAACAGACTCCGTGCGTGTAACACCACTCGCTGAATGAGAGGCTGCTCTTCGTCGGTTTGTTTCATATTAAAGCCCTTCCGTTTGATTTGGGAGAGGTACAAGTGTTGCCCGCCATAGGCTTCGTCGGCCACAATGGGGGCTTTGAGTACAGCAAGGTGGATGCGGATTTGGTGCATCCGGCCTGTAATCGGGCGGCACTCTACCAAGGTATGGTGGCGAAACATTTGTAGGGTGCGAAAAAAAGTCATTGCCTCCTTGCCCTCTTGCGTATCTATCTTTACTTTGCCAGTGCGTAGGGGCAGGATGGGTAGGTTGACGCAGATATTGTCAAACTCTTGCACTCCCTCCACCACAGCGTGATAGAGCTTGGCTATCTCACGATGCTCAAACTGTAGGGACAGATGGCGGTAGGCTTCGGGATTTTTGGCAATGGCCAATACACCAGAGGTTTCTTTATCTAACCGATGTCCCATTTGTGCCGTAGCTACATAGTCTCTGGCCAGCTCTATGAGACTCTGCTTGCCCTCGGGCGCACGGTCTTGGAGGGTTGAGATATAAGGAGGCTTGTTGATGAGCACATAGTCTTCATCTTCAAACAAAATCAAGTCTTTAAAATTGATGGGCTTCATAAGGGAATTTGTCAAGAAAAATAGCGCCAATGCACCTACAAAAGTACGGCTTAAAAGCGGGCTTTTCAAATGGCTTGGCATAGTTGTGTTGGCAGGGGTGGGGCTTTGTGCTTGTGATACGGCTAGCGTTGACCAACCTCAAAAAGGGCGACTGGGCAAACTAGGGCGGAATATCGCAGGGCGTTACCCCAAACGCGAGGCTAAGTTTGAGTTTCCTACTACACAAGAGGCACAAAAACTAGCACAAGAAGCCTTTGCTCGTACAAACAAGGCCGAAGAACACGCTTGGCTGGAAGAGATTGCTGCTGAGGGCATACCCCTGCGATTGATTTGGGCCGATACGGCCGGGGTGGTTTCGCTAATGGATCGGGAGCGGCTTTTTCGGTATGCCCCAGAGTTTTTTGCCTTAGAAGAAGTGGGGAGCTTTTATAGCCAATATCCTCACAATATACACGCTTGGCAACAGGCTTTGTTCAAGGGCTTGCGGGTACTCGACCCTGCCGATGTAGGCAAGGTACAAGCAGGTCAATGGAGCATCTTGACATTTGAGCAAAAATACGGCGAGCGCGACTTTCAGCAGTGCACACGCCCTTTGTTCAACCCCGATAAGACGGTGGCGATGGTCGAAATTTCGCATTATGCCTTTTGGGACACGGATCGGCCACAGGTGCGAAGCTATTTTTGTATTTACAAAAAACACCAGCTGCGTTGGCAGTTGGTACACAAGGAGTTGATTTATACCGGAAATTAATATAGCACTGAATCTGTGTAACATGAGCGTCATTATCCAGTGGTCTTTCTAAAGCTGTGTTTTTATAGGGCTATAAGCCAACCCCTTACTGCTGCTTCATTATCAAAAAACTGCGTTGAGAAGATTTTCTGTTCACTTGCTTCTTCGACCAATTGTTCTACGGCCAACTGTGTTATCAAGTCTTCAGAAACTACGATAGCCAAGTGTAGTGGGGCAAATCTGTAAACACTTTCTCGTGAACCCAACTTTGCAATTCTAGCCCTACAATGAAGAGCAGTCCTTATTCATTTACCAACACCTTGGCCACTTCTACTTGCGAGAAAATGTTTTTACGCTAAAAACTGCTCTTTGTACTGCTCTTCCTCCATTTCTTCACTGGCAGGTAGCCACCGGGTTGCTATCATTTTGTGTTCTTTGTGGTAATCTGTCTACAAGAACCTTCTTCTGTAAATTTCCGTCGTTTTGTTTTTTATAATTTAACCTTGCAAAATCTGATTCATCTGACAAAAATTATCTTGAGGCAGGTCTACGATATGTTTCCATTTAAACTCTTGGTATACTTGTAAGGCGCGTTTTTCGTCATAGAGGTGTAGGCAAATCGCCAAGGCCAACAATGCAGCTCCTTCGCTATTGCACCCCCAATCAAATTTGGCTTTGGTACTGAGTAAGGTTTGCGCAGCGCTTGGATCTATCGCTTGGCCTTCTAGCCAAAATAAGCGCTGATTATAGTCTCCTCTCAACTCCATCATTTGGAGAGTACCCATCATTTTGCTGGATTGTTTGCCGTCGCTTATTAACATACTCATAACATTTCTTTAATTTAAGGTTCACAGGCATTTATACGGCTTTGGCCTTCTAAGAGTTGTGTTTATGGTCTGATGCGATTGTTTATTTGCTAAAACCGGCTTTTTTTTAGATTATTGTGCTTTTATTGTCGATGAGCGTACCGCCATTGCATACGTCCCAAGTCCTTATGTCGCATCACCACAACAGCCCCCGCCAATATCAAGTAGCTGTCATTCTAATCAATTACAATTCTGCTGATTTCACGCTTGAGTGTGTGGCATCTATCCGAGAAAAGACAGCTGCTACCCTCAATTACCAAATTATAGTGGTCGATAATGCTTCTGCCGAAGCAGACTTTGCTAAGCTAGCTCCTTTGGCCACATATCCCGAAGTGCGGCTGGTACGGAGCCGTATCAATCTCGGTTTTTCGGGGGGGAATATGCTTGGGGTACAGGATGCGAATGCGGATTATTATCTATTTTTGAATAACGATTGTGTCTTACTCAATGACTTTTTGTCGATTTTATATCATTATGCCGAAACACACCCTCAAGTAGGTATTTGCTCTGGAGAGATGTTTGACGGGCAAATGGAGTATCGCGTCAACTTCAACTATTTCCCTTCACTGGCGCATCAGCTTTTTGGTTTTACGGTTTTTCGTTGGCTGAACCCTGCCAGAATGCCTTCAAGAAAGCGCCGTTATCCCCAGCCTTTTGAGGTCGATTTGGTAGAAGGGAGTGCGATGTTTACCCGTGCAGCAGCCTTTGAGGCTATCGGCGGCTTCGATACAGTCTACTTTCTTTATGCAGAGGAAGAGGATATTTCTTATCGCCTAAAGCAGGCGGGCTATAGCACTGTCTATGTGCCCGAGGCGCAATACCAGCATTTTGTCAGTCAAAGCTCTAAAGATGGCACTGCACAGACAAACTTTGCTTTGTTGCGTGAGCTGTATATCTCACATAGTTATTTCTGGCGAAAACACCACGGCTACTTCTGGATGCGCATGATGCAACTGTTTTGGGTGTTCAAAATTGGCCGAAAGTTTTACAAACATCGGCAATATTTGTCCATTGCATTTTTTATTCTTGGAGGCGCTCCACTACACAAGAGCCTGCGGCATCAGCAGAAAATTCAAAATACTACCGATGTAACGGCCCTACGAGGCTAAAAAAAGTCCCCTTAGGGGGGCATTACATCGGTAGGCCGGTTTGGGAGGTGTGTGTCATATTGCATATTTTCTACACCAATACATTATTTTCTCACGCCACTGGATATTTTCAAATCCCACAGTGATACCAAGATTCATAAGATTTTGGGATTTTCAGTGCAAATATTTCCTAAACCAATTGTGGTTGAGTACAAAGATTTTACCCCAAAATGAGACCTGAGCTCATCTCGTAGCTGGCGCTCCGAGCTACTTTTCCAAAAATGTCGAGTGGTGTGTTATTTTCTTATTGTTCTGGATAGGGCTATGTCCAATTACTTGATTTGTTGCCCTTGGCATAGGCTTCTTTGTCTGCTTCAGACAAAATATCCCGCTTTGGAAACCAAGGTAAGTGAATACTGCTGTATGCTCCCGCCACACGAATGGCATCCATAAACTTCCCTAGGTAGTACTTCTTGTTATAGACAGCAAAGGTAGTATCAATATCAGCAGCATACAGCTCCAGATGAGGGTGTATGATGGGTTTTCGCCAAAACTGTTGTTCCCACTTTCTCACACCAAAGCGTTTTTTGTATGGCATAGGTTTTTGTTTTTCCTCCAACACTGTGTGTGTTATGATTTCCTCCCCTTCGAGCAAATCAAGCGCAAAGCCGGCTTTGAATACCTGAAACTCTTCAGTCAGACTTTGGAGTATTTCGAGGAAATTTTCGGGCAAGGCAGTGTTGAATTGCAAATCAGGGTCAGTATAGGCAAATATTGGGGGGAGTTGTGCATAGATAGGCTCAAAGAAGCCTACCAAATGGCCTAGATTGTAGGTGCTATACAACACATTGGCCTTTTCCAAAAGAGTCAACTCTTCCAAAATCAACTTAGTAATGGTGTCAGTACTGTTGTTATCTAGGATAATGGGTCTAATGCCATACTGTTCTAGTTGCCAAACTGTATTGCGCACATATACACCATTGTTATAACAAACTACCAATACCGGGATTTCCCCTTCGTATTGTGGCAACACCTTGGTAAGCTGTTGCGCAAGCTCTTGGGTGCGCCGTTGTATGACATTACTCTTGTATTGTTGTTTGAGTTTGCGGAAGAGTTGACTCATCGTTTAGAGAAAATTTGATTCAATTTTATGACAGTCTACTTGACCATCAAGTCTGTGCGTGGCTGCCCCAAGGTAGCATTGGGTCGGGAGATGCGTAGCAAGTCGGATAGCGTGGCGGCTATATCCGATACAGCCACGCGCTGTGCGGTAGTGCCGGGTTTGATTTGCCAACCCATCCAAACCAAGGGGATGTGTGTGTCATATGAATAGCCGGAGCCGTGTGTAGTGCCTCCCTCTGCGGCATAAGGGGCATCAAACCAGTTGGGCTGCAACATCATCATCAGGTCGCCGGAGCGCAAGGGCGACACCCCGCGTGCTAGGCGAGCGATGGTAGGGTCTTCGGGGCTGAAGCGGTCTACTTGGTGAAGATCATATACGGTTTGTACCCCTTCAAAGTCTTTCAGAAAAGCTGAACAAACAGCTACCATTGTTTCGTGGCTGATATTGGCTTTGGCCATAGCCACCTTGTTGAACCATAGTTGCTGGTTCATATAACTCAAGACCCAGCGACCTTCTCCAAAAGTTTTTTTGAGGTGCTCATCCAATTGTTTTTTCATGGCTCTGCCATTAAATACTCCGGCAGCGATGCCTAAATCTCGCATCTGTGCAGGCGTTTGGGCGGCTCCGTGGTCAGAAGTCAAAAATACAATAACCTCCTCCATCCCTACCTGTTTGTCGAGATAGTCGAAGAGTCGGGCAAGGTCTCGATCGAGGCGCACATAATTATCCTGTAGTTCGATGGAGTTGATGCCAAACTGATGGCCGATGTAATCGGGTGAGGAGAAGCTCACCAGCAACATATCAGTATGGTGCCCTCTGCCCAATTGCTCCGCTTCGAGGGCTGCTATCGCAAAATCAAGGGTAAAGCTGTTGCCAAAAGGTGTTGTAGAAAGCAATCCGTAGCCATTTTGCTCTTTGAGCGCCGGGAGGTTATGTGGGAACTTATTGTCAGCAGCAGAGGCTCCTCGGTAAGGGAGTCGGTATGCCCCACCATTGGGCAGGCCTACAGTGTATTGTTCGAGGGGGAATAGGGTCTCCCAAGGTTTAGAAAGATACTGGTCGGGGAGCTTGCGGGCGTTGAAGTCCTGCACCCACTGGGGCAGTGTATCGGCGTAGTAGGTACTGGTAATCCAATGGCCGGTTTGGCTATCGTACCAGTAGGCACCTGTGGGGAAATGCCCGGCAGGCAAAATAGACCCACGGTCTTTGAGAGCAACACCAATTACCTTAGACTGGGCATTGTTGAAAAGCCTCAACTCATCGCTGACAGTCGATGACAGTAGGTTTTTGGGCGACATCAGGCCGGCATCAGAGCTGCTGCCTACGGTGCGCACGGTCGTGTCTTCCACCACATACACACTGCGGTCGAGCTGGCGGTCGTACCAATTGTTGGCAATGATGCCATTGTACTTTGGCGTAGTGCCGGTATATACGGCAGCATGGCCGGGACCGGTGTAGGTGGGGATATAGTCATAATGCGCTTCGCGAAACTCGAAGCCCTGTTTTAGCAGGCGCTTAAACCCCCCTTCGGTATATTTATCGGCAAAACGATACATAAACTCGGGGCGCATCTGGTCTACCACGATCCCTACCACGAGCTTGGGAGATTTATGGTCGGGATTGTGTTGGGCTAGAACAGCTACCGATGTTAGCAGCACAAAAAGATAGCAAAAAATAATACAGACTGTATTTTTCATTGGTAAAAAGAGCTTGTTTGTGTTATTGATTGACGGGCAGTTATGCCTGTAAAGATACTTTTTTTGCTTATAAGGCTCAAAAAGGGATTGTTATCATCGTATGAAGTTGGACCGATAGCCTGCCCAGCCTGCTCAATTACGCCAAATGTAGGGAAAAAGCACTAGCGAAAGTGTAACGACCAGCAAGTTCAGTGCTCCAATAATGAGCAATTCATCATACACTGTACTTCGGTCGAGGCCATCGACGGCATTTTTGCAGGCTCCCACAACCATCAATAGTAAGGGGATGATAATCGGGAAGCTCAACACGGCCATCAAAGTACTGTTGTTGCCGGCTTTGCTGGCAATACCCGAAACAAGGGTCAATGTGGTCGCAAAACTCAGGCTTCCCAACAAGGCCAAAGCAACAAAGAGCGGCATATCGGCAACTGGATTGTTTAGCATCACACTGAAAATCACCAAGGCCAACAAGGCCACCACCCACATCAGCAGGATGTTGTAGAGCATCTTGGATAAGATAATACCCTGAGGCGAGCTAAGGGTATAGTAATACAACTGCCGCTCGGCAGGCTCTTGCATAAAGCTTTTGGAAATAGCATTGATTGCGCTAAAGAGCACTACTATCCAATAGAGGGTATTCCAAGTAGCCGGGGTTAGTTGGGCGGCCTTGAGCTGAAAGCCCATATATACCACCATAATCGTACTGACCAAATAGAGTAGCAACCCTTGCAAGGCAATGCGTTCCCTGCCTTCGAGTAATAACTCTTTATAAAACAACGTTCTGATTTCATTCCAAAGCATAGGTTGCAAAGGTACACAGATTTGAGTTTATTTACAGCCTTTGTACCTCAGTTCTGCCTTTGCTGATACCACTCTCATTAGCAAAGCCGGCCTAAAAAGGTTACTTTTGAAGCCTTATGGCGTACCAATACACAAGTCTCCTATAGCAGCTTCATATGCCTCGCTCTTACACTCAACGCATTTACTAAAAGCTATGGTTTTCACAGCACGTTTTCTTGGTAGTGTATTCTTTTGTTTTTTGATAATATATCAGGCCTACGGGCAAAGCATCAGCGCCAGCCCCAGCGACCCCTGCGCCGGAGCCAACACTACTTTTAGTATACTTGGTCAGCCTGCCAATACCAGTGTGGAGTGGGATTTTTGTACGGGAGATTTGCTCAAAACACCTACAGCCAACCTCGTCATTCCCATCATTGCCGACAGCCAAACGGGTGTGCGCATATGGCGACCGGAAAGCCTAGAGCTGGTCTTTGATGGTACAAACTGGTTTGGGTTTGCCCTTGGGTATAATGATGGTAGTCTGACACGCTTCAACTTTGGCAACAGCCTCAACAACTTCCCTAGCGTAACCCGCCTCAACCCTCCCGGTGGCTCTAGTATTTATGATCAAGCCTCCAAAATCAAGATTGTGCGCAATAGTGATGGCAATTGGTTTGGGTTTGTGGCCAATAATGGAGCGAGTAATTTCCCCGCTACCGTTGTAGGCTCTATTGTACGGCTCAATTTTGGCAATAGCTTGACCAACACCCCCACCGCTACTGATTTAAAGAGTTTTTTACCTAATTTTCAACAAAATATCGCCGTAACCGTCGTTTATACTGGTACTGAATACTTAGTCATTGGCTTGGGTTTTCAGCGTGATGCCTCCATTACTACCATCAATAGTTTGTGTCTCAATATTCTAGGTTTTGGCAATGATTTGGGCGGCACTCCGACACTCGACATAACAACCTTCCCCTCTCCTCCTCAGATTATCTGGCGCGATATTGAGTTTGTGCGTATAGGAAGCAACTGGCACGCCTTTTTTTGCGCCGATGGTGCAACCAACGCACTGTACCGTCTAGATTTTGGGGCTGATTTGCGCAACCCCAACCCTACCCGTACCAATATCAGCAGTGGTTTTCCGACAATGGCCAATGCCTTGCGTGAGTTGAGTTTGCATCAGGATGGGAACAACTATGTGCTATTTTTGCTGGGTCTCAACGGACGGTTCTTTCGTGCAAATTTGGGTGCTAATATTACCGCCTCTAGCGCCACTATCACAAACTTTGGTAACTTTGGTCTTTTAGGTCAAGAACAGCTTGCTAATCGGCCTTCTACAACTTTTGGCCTTGTACAGGTAGGCTCTGAATACATCGGCTATGCCCTCAATGTACACCCCAATGCTGATAACAACCCTCCCAACAACCAAAACCAACTCGTGCGCATACGCTTTCCTAATGAGTGCAACAGCAGTGTGGCCAGCACAGTGGCTAACAACGCTACGGTGCGCTTTCTCAGCTCAGGCACCCGTGCTATCAATGCCCGCATTCTAGACAGCCAGGGGCGCTTGGTACAGACCTTGGCCCAAAACTTCACCCCACAGCCTGCCACAGTGGCCAATTTCACCTTCAGCAACCAATGCCTTGGAGAAACGACCCAATTTAACAATATCAGCGCCAATGCCGAAGGCATTACGGCTTCTTGGCTTTGGGACTTTGGCGATGGCACTAGCAGTACGGCATTTAGCCCTAGCAAAACGTATACAAGTACTGGCATCTATACCGTCCGGCTCACAGCCACCGACCCCAGCCCCTCCACTTGCCAAACTATCCAAGAGCGGACAGTGATGATAGAAACCCCTTCACTGGTCAACTTTGATGTGCAGGGTATTCGCTGTGTGGGCAATACCTTGGTATTTCAAAACCAAACTACCCTAGGCTCTGGTAGTGTGTATACTTACTTTTGGGACTTTGGCGACGGTATTGGCGCTACCACCAGCTCTCCGGCTAACCGCACCCATACCTATACCCAACCGGGGACATATCAAGTACGCCTGACGGTCAGCTCTATCAATGGCTGTACGGCTACCCAAGTACAAGAGCTTGTCATTACCAATGCCGCCACGGTCAGCATCCACCCGACTAGTCCCTGTCGTTTGGGCAGTACTACTTTCAGCTACACCGACGACAGCCCCCCAAACAACCCTGCCGTAGCTTGG
Source organism: Eisenibacter elegans DSM 3317 (assembly GCF_000430505.1). Classification (NCBI taxonomy): domain Bacteria; kingdom Pseudomonadati; phylum Bacteroidota; class Cytophagia; order Cytophagales; family Microscillaceae; genus Eisenibacter; species Eisenibacter elegans. The sequence continues at coordinate 469,472 of NZ_KE387153.1, forward strand.
CAGTGGGAATTTGACAATGTCGGCACTTCTACCCAGCGACAACCCAGCTTTGTGTTCGCCCAAGCCGGAAACTATGACATTCGCCTCAGGGTCAGTTATCAAAATGGTTGTGTGGCTACTGCGCCCGTTCGGAGTATCCAAGTAGGTACTGCCTTAACCGCTGATTTTGAGGTTGCCAGTAGCCAAGGGACTACCCTACAGTTTCGCTATACCGGCGCCACCGCCAACAGCTTTGCTTGGGATTTTGGCGATGGTAACAGCAGTACAGCGGCCAGCCCCAGTCATACCTATGCCCAACAAGGGCGCTATGATGTACGCCTTGTTGCCAGTATAGGCAATGGTTGCAACAGCGCGCCAGTAGTTCGTGAGGTATTGGTGGGTAACCTCATCACCAGCCTAGAGCCTGAAGCCCCTACCGGATTGCAACTCTACCCCAACCCGGCGCACACCTTGCTCAACATCCGCACCCCTGCGGCCAATCAACCGGCTTATATCCGTGTATACACCACACAGGGGGCGCTTTATTATGAAGGACTACTGGCCGAGGGACAAACTCAAACACAAATCAATGTGGCACCATGGCCGGCGGGCACTTACCAAGTGCTCTGGCAAGGCAGTGGTCAAGTTCTACGACAAGGGCTCATCATCAGCCGCTAACAAGCCTCCTCATCCGCGCTGAAGATGCTTTGAGCTTTGTAAAAGCAGAAGACCTTTTGGGTTTTGAAAACCTGAAAGGTCTCCTCCCAAACCTACGTTTTCATTTTATCCCCAAGCAAGGCCGCTGTTTGTCTCTGAGCAGGAGCGGCGAGCTATTTTTCCAAAAATACCCTGTCGCGTGTATACACTCCATACCCCATACTTCATACGCCCATTTTACATACCTTTACCCCGATGACTGTTGTATTACATACTTCCGACTTGGCAAAGCGCTACTACAAAGGTCGCCCACGGCCGCAAACATTGCGCGAGGCATTGTCTCTTTGGGGTAAATCTTCGCCAAGTCGCCAAGCTTTTTGGGCGCTGCAAGACATCAACTTGAGCATCCATCAAGGCGAGACCTTGGGTATTGTGGGGCCTAATGGCGCGGGCAAGTCGACCTTGTTGAAGGTATTGGCCAAAATCACCGCCCCCACCAAGGGCAAGGTCTTGGTGCGCGGTCGAGTAGCGGCCTTGTTGGAAGTAGGCACGGGTTTTCACCCTGAGCTAAGCGGGCGGGAAAATATTTATCTCCGGGGGGGCGTGTTGGGAATGCGCAAAGCAGACATACGCGCTCGGATAGATGACATTATTGATTTTTCGGGTGTATCCGCTCATATCGACACCCCCGTAAAGCGCTATTCTTCAGGGATGTATGTGCGTTTAGGCTTTGCCGTTGCTGCCCATTTAGCCGCCGATATTCTGCTGATAGACGAAGTGTTGGCTGTGGGCGACGGTGCTTTTCAGCAGCAATGCCAGCAAAAAATAAAATCCCTCAGCCAAGAGGGTAAAACCGTCGTTTGGGTCAGCCACCAACTCCATACCGTTGCCACTCTCTGTTCTCGCGCCTTGTTGTTGGCCGAGGGTCGAGTACAAGAGTCGGGCACTGCCGATACCATCATCCAAGCCTACACGGCTCAATTCAGCCCGCGCCAAACTCGCTATCAGGCTAGTGTGTCCTCGCCTAACCCTCAGTTCACCAGTGCCCATCTGGAGACCAATCCCGGCGGCGGCCTCCAACACAATGGCCAGCCGATGCGCCTACATCTAGGGCTACACCTGCCGCAAGGCTTGCGTCAGGGGGCGGTATCGGTGCAAGTCGTACGGCATGACAACATTCCGGTGGCACACGTAGGCTTTTTCGATACCGAATCACAGCACTTCACACAGGCTGGTAATTATACCTTAAGCTGTGAGTTCCCACAGCTACGCCTTTATCAGGGGCACTATAGCCTTCAAATTTACTTATCAGATATGCATAATGGTACACAGTGGGAGGTATTGCAAGATATTTGTAGCTTTGAAGTAACCATGGGTACGCAAATACGCCCTTATGCGTGGCAGCCCAAGGCCTGTACTTATACCGAAGACGCACACTGGCAAATTGAAAAACAATGATTCGCCATTTTTGGAAAAACAAACGCCCCCCCGAAGCACAGCCGAGCACTCCGGCTTCACAACAATATGCCGACTTCAGTACCCAACATTGGCAGCTTATCCGGCAGGTACAGCCCTATACTATGACTTCTCCAGAACGGCTGCATCAACTACTCGAAGCAGTCTGGTATCTGGAAAAAGCCCAAATACCCGGGGCAATGCTGGAGTGTGGTGTCTGGAAAGGGGGTTCGATGATGGCCATCGCCTATGCCCTCCTACACCAAGGGGCGCTGCGCCCGCTTTATCTTTGCGATACTTTCTGTGGCATGCCCTCCCCATTGGCCGATGAACACCGCTATGACGGCATTGCTGCCACAACCCTGTACCAAGAAGGTCTGCAAAAAGAACAAGGTCGATGGCTGGCGGCTTCGCTGACAGAGGTACAGGCCAATTTGGCTCAAACGGCTTATCCCAGCACCCTTCTACACTGGGTAGAAGGAGATATTTTACAAACCTTGCCTACCCAAGCTCCCGAACAACTAGCCTTGTTGCGCCTTGATACTGACTGGTATAGCTCGACCAAACACGCCCTCGAAACTTTGTATCCAAGGCTGGCTTCGGGAGGAGTACTCATCATCGATGACTACGGACATTGGCAGGGCTGCCGCCGCGCAGTAGATGAATATTTTGCCCAAATACCTGTTTTTTGGCATCGGGTCGACTATACTTGCCGGATGTTGGTCAAACCCTGATGCCATATCCCCCCCTACGTCTGCTTTGCAAATACCCTTATCATTGACCCATAGCCCTCGACGAATTTGAAAACCCCGTACTCACGTCTCAATCCACCACGTCATCACAGCCGCTATTACGTACTGACGGGCTTGCGCAAAGCGCTGATAGAAGCGCTAAGCGTCCAAGCTGGGGAACAAGCAGCGCGGGGCCAGTTACTGGATTATGGCTGTGGAGAACAACCCTATCGCCCGCTCGTTGAGGCGCAAGGCTGGCAATATGTAGGGGCAGATATGCCCCCAAACCCCTTGGCCGATGTGTTGGTTGGCGAATCCGGGAGCCTGCCCTTGGCTGATGCTTCGGTTGCAGTGGTGCTTTCTTCGCAGGTACTAGAACACGTTCCCAATCCAGTAGCCTACCTACAGGAGTGTCGGCGTGTGTTGTGCCAAGGAGGATGCCTGATTTTATCTACCCACGGCTACTGGATGTATCACCCCCATCCTACAGACTATTGGCGGTGGACACAAGCAGGGCTGCGCAAGCTGCTACAAGACCACGGCTGGCAGGTAGTAGAAGAACGCTGTGTAATGGGACTGACTGCCAGTGGGTTGCAGCTTTTTCAAGATGGCCTGATGCCGCGCCTGCCACGCTGGCTACACCGTGGTTTTGCGTGGACTATCCAGCGCCTACAAGCTTGGGTCGATGCTCGTGAGCGTTTCCCACACGATGCGGCAGTATTTGTGATGACAGCTTTGCCCGCTCCTATTAACAACAAAACCGATGGTTGATACTGCACATTTTTATAACCAATGGACACACAAGCTCTTGGCCGACTATGCTCAAGCCAACCCACGGGCAGAAGCGGCTATTCGGTTTGCGTTGCGCTATATTCCTCCCGACACCTCCACCCTGCTGGATTTGGGTTGTGGATTGGGCTGGAGCAGCTATTGTTTTGCCAGGCACCTGTCCCAAGGCAAGGTTTGGGGCATCGAAGGTAGCCCTACGTTGGTAAAAACAGCCCAACACTTATTCCCCCACCCACGCCTTCAATTGGTGCAAGCCTCTCTACCACCAACAAGGGCGTTACCCCCTATGCCCAAGGCCGATGTAGTGGTGATGTTGGACATACTCGAACACATTCCCCAAGCCCAACGTCCACAGCTTTACGCTTGGCTCAATACACAGTTGAGTGAGGGTGGCTGTATGTTGATTAGCTGCCCCAGCGCCATACATCAGGCTTGGCTGCGGCAACATCGTCCGCAGGGCTTGCAGCCTGTAGATGAGGTGATTGACGAGGCCGTACTGGAAGAAATGGCCGCTGCCCTTAGTGCACAGCTACAGTTTGTGGCCTATCAACATATTTGGCAAGCTGATGATTACCTCCACGCCTGTATCAGCCGCAAACCGCTAAAGCCACAAGCATCTCCGGTTTTGTCCGGTATCCGTGAGCGTCAACAGCACCTAGCCCGCTGGTATCAGTCGCAAAACCCGCGTGTGGCCGTGGTCAGCCCTCATTGGCAGGCTTATTCCGAAACATTTATCCAAACGCAAGTCAATGGGCTTTCGGGGGGTATTCATCCACTTTATGGCGGACACCTGCCTACACACAGCTCTTGGGCAGGCGCTTTGGCACATTCCCCAAGCATTGGACAGCGGCTCTTACGCAAACTGCTGGTCAAACTCAAATGGCTACCCAACGAGCCGGAAACGGTACGGGCAGTACGTCGTTATTTGCAAAAACATCGCATTCAGGTAGTGCTGGCGCAATATGGGCCTACAGGGGCTGCACTACTCCCCCTCTGCCAACAATTGGGTATCCCCTTGGTGGTTCATTTTCACGGATATGATGCCTTCACGGAAGACATTTTGCACCAAAACCAAGCGCAGTATGCGCAGCTGTGGCTGGGGGCTTGCAAAATTATCGTGGTTTCGAAGCCGATGCAAGCCCAGCTGGAGCGCCTGGGTGCTCCAAAGCAAAAACTCTGTTACAACCCTTATGGAGTACTGCCCTCTTTTGCACAAGTCATACCCGATTATGGTTCTCCTATCTTTCTGGCCATAGGGCGTTTTGTGGAGAAAAAAGCGCCCTACCTTACCCTGTGGGCTTTTAGATTGGTGTATGAGCGTGTGCCCGACGCTCGACTCGTGTTCTTGGGGGATGGCTCGCTGAGGCCTATGTGTGAACACCTAGCAGCTCAATGGGGTTTGTCAGAGGCGGTGCGGTTTGAGGGGGTGGCGGCTCATTGGCAGGTGGCTGCATGGATGGCACGCAGCTTTTGTGTTGTCCAGCATTCCATTACGGCTCACCACAACGACCAAGAAGGGATGCCGGTGGCGCTGCTCGAAGCCGGTGCCGCCGCCTTGCCAGTGGTAGCAACGAATACCGCAGGGATTCCAGAGGCTGTTATAGACGGCAAGACAGGGTTTTTGGTTACGCCTCACGACGCTGAGGTGATGGCCGAGAAAATGCTTTTGCTCTACCAAAACCGCACCTTGGCGCAAACAATGGGGCACGCAGCTAGGCAACATATCCAAACACACTATACGCTCCAGATGCATCTGGAGCGCTTACAAAGCATTTTGGAAGAGGCCGCTGCCTTGGGGAAAGTATCGTAAATACCTACTACCAAACCACTACCAAGCAATGCCTAAAGTATCTGTATTAATGCCTACCTACAACGGCGAAGCATACATTGTCGAAGCTATCGAGAGCATCCGTATGCAAACCTTTCAGGACTGGGAGCTGATTGTGGTCGATGATGGGTCGAGGGACAACACAGCCGCCCAAGTGGCCAAATTTATACAAACAGACAACCGAATTCGACTCATTCAGTTTGCCGAAAACCAAGGTATTCCTTTTGCCCGAAATGCCGCCGTGGCGGCAGCTGGCGGCCTGTATTTGGCCAATCTAGATAGTGATGATGTAGCCTTGCCACAAAGGCTCGAAATGCAGGTCAGTTTTCTTGACACACATCCCGAAGTAGGTGTTTGTGGGGCTGGAATGGGCTGCCTCACCACAGGTAAGTTGGCCTTTCCGGCCTACCACAGCCACGAGGCAATTTGCGCGCAGCTCTTGTTTGGTTCACCCATTCCCAACAGCAGCGCGATGATGCGTGCCAATTTGTTGGTGCCTTCTGTGCCGGCTTATGATGCTTCTTTTGCCCTAGCACAAGACTACGACCTATGGGAGCGGCTTTCAACTCAAACCCGTCTGCATAATTTGACAGAGGTGTTGGTGTATCGGCGGCTACATGCCCAAAACAGTTCTACACAGAATGGCTCTCTATTACAGCACCACACCGACCGCATCTGGCAGCGGCAATTGCAGGGGCTGGGCTTGACTCCCACCCCCTCAGCGTTGGCACTTCACCGGCAGATAGTGGGCGATGGTCTAGTCGATTTGGCACATCTACAAGCGGTCGATGAGTGGCTGACACTGCTTTGGGAGGCCAACCAAGTCCGGCAACGCTATCCGGAGCCGGCCTTTGAACACCAACTAGCCCAAATTTGGCTACGCCATTTCGCCGGACAGACTCGCTTGGGCTTGCCCTACAGGCGCTTGTTTACCCAATCACGCTGGAGCCAATACCCCACCTATGGCGCTTGGCAGCGGCTGAAGTTTTGGGTAAAAACAGTCTTACAACAGCCCTGAGCATAGGTTCAGGGGATATTCAAAAAATAGCTCGGAACTCCAGCTCTGAAGCAAGCGAATGAGCCTTAGCCCACCGTGGGGTTTGGGAAATATCCAGTGGTGTGAAAAAATGCCACCCCACTGAACATTTTTAGGTTTTGTTGTGGGTACACTCATTTTACCCCCCCGAGTTCTTGACACATGCTTAACCACACAGGGTATAGCCCTTTATTTGATTTGCAAGGGGTGATTCAGCGCCATTTCGGTATAATAAAACGCTCCTTCGCGCCTGATAAAGATAGATACGACCTTGCCCTCTTTTTTGTGTAATAGGTTGTAGATACCACTCATCCTTAGGTCAGAAGCTTTAAAATTGTCAAGTGTAATGATTTCATCGCCTTCTTGTAGGCCTGCCAACCAAGCCGGGGAGTTGACTTGTGTGTAAGACACTTTGTAGCGGTTATAGTCGGGCGCTTCGGCGGTAAGATACATTCCGCTAGTATTGTAGCTAAAAGGCTCTTTGAATCGTTTGTTGGGCCGTAGGCGCACCCATTCGTTTACATAATTGATGGTTAGGTCAAAGCGTTTGAGCAAATTGTAGCCGATGCTGCCATTGCGGTCTATACTTTTATACCGTTTGGAAAGCGAATCAGGAAAAGTAGCGATGACCTGTTCGAGTTGATAATGCCCTACTTTGATTGCTGGAATACGCCCTAGCTGTCCATAAATCAGCCCTCCCATCCCAGTACCTATATACGAACTAATAGCTTCTTCGGGCGCTACAATGGTAGGATGTGTGTTTTTTTCGAGCGAAATCGCATGGCCTGCCCCAATATCAAACAACAGCCGTAGTGGATGCGCTTGATTATCATCATATTTTACTTGTACGGGGAGGGATACATAGGGTTTGAGACCGACGACCTCTACCGGTATTTGCACTGTCTTGCGGTCTTTGCGCTGTTTGTAGTAGTGGGGGTTGTAGAAAACCACCTGCCTCCTTGGATAGTCTACCTTGACAATAAAGCGACTGAAGATGTCATAGCCCAAGATGCCGTGAATTTTGACTCCGGCGTATTCTGAGAGATAGAGTACATCTTCACTCAAAACAAGTAGGCTATGTCTGCGTGTAATAATCTCCTCTCCTATGGTCATTTGTGGGATATTAGACACATAAGCTCTTAGGATAGTATCGCCGCTATCGTCCTCAATGGCAATGTCTCGATAATGGGGCAGATTTAGCTGCTTGCCCAACAACGTATCGGTGATGATGCTATAGCCCGCTCCTGTATCTAGTACAAAGTTGAGCGTATCCTGAAGCCCCTCTACTAGGACTGGCAGGACTATCAGGTTGTTATGTTGTTTGAACTCGATATTGGCATAGCGCACCCCCTTACGCTTGAAACCAAAGCCCATGTAGTCTTGGGCGTGATGGTTTTCTTGTGCCCATAGCATACTTGCTGGAGCGCTAAAACAGCTTCCAAAAATAATACTGATGTAATAGTACAGAAAGACTCGAACACACATTTGACACCATAATATTGATTTGACAATCAAGAAGGTATCGGAGCGCCTGCTCACAACACTAATATAGCTAAAAATCAATTGAATACCCAAATTGTTCTACCTAGTTGTTCAATATTTCGTCGCTATGCTTTTACAGCCTCTATTTTTTACTAAAATAGCTTGTCAATAGTATCTTTGTATGTGGTGAATTGCCTGATTTAAGGCTTCTCAGGGATTTATTTTCTTGACTATCAAGGACTTTCAGTAATCTTGTTGAGGGTTATCATCCCCCCTCTAAAACCCTTATTGGCGCTGACATCTCATTGAGTATGTGGTCTAGGAAAAGTATTTTTACCCGCTGTATGGCGGCTTTGTTGGCCATCCACTTTCTCAATTTTAGTGTGGAAGTAGAAGATATCTTGGGCGGCGCTAACCCCGAAGATACTATTGAGCACAACAAGCCTACTTTTTCTTATAAAAACGACATTGAAAGCCTTTCGGAACTGATTGCCGAAGTATGGTTTGAGATGGACGAACATACTTTTCCTGATCAAGAGGGCGCAGAAGGTGAGCGTAAAAGAACAAAGGCCAAAGATTTTTGTTTTGCAGATATCTGTTGGGGCATACTTCCCTTAACAGATGGTTACCAACTTCTTTATCCTGCCAACAATAACCCAGACTTCCAAGGGCCTCCCCAAGACATCATTCCTCCTCCCCCAAAAGCGTAATCCAGCGTTTTGGTGCGGCTATGCACGTACCACATAATTTATAAGTTACTGACTTTCAATACCTTATACACAATTCCATAGTCTCTATGGTGATGATGATAGACCTATGCCTCGATACGACTCAAGTGTTGGGGCTAAGGGATTGATGATTTGAAAAATATTAACATAATTTTATCAATACTGGATTATGCGACCATTCTTATATAACCCTACCGTGGCTTTTGTCATTGTCTTTCTTTGCTTTTTTCGTCTTCAGGCGCAAACCTCTCGACAAGACACGACACAATCTCAAAGTAATCTGTCCTTGATTTCCCCTCAGGGATATCATTTCTTTGGCTTTCAAGGCCAATTATCAATTCCGTAACAACCGTAGCCGTTTTGCCTCTTTTCAAGAAGCCGACCGGGTAGAACTGGGCGTTGGGTTGATTTATTAGGTGCTTACACGCCGTTGGTGCTGAAGCATGAGGCACTGACACACCACCGGGCATTTTCCAAATCCCACAATTATACCCAGATTCACAAGATAATGAGACCTCAGCGTATCTCGGAGCTGGAACTCCGAGATACTTTTCCAAAAATGTACAGCAGCGTGTAAATCTCCCCCCCCACCTAAAATAGAATTACGACCATTCATCTACCATTACTTTGTAGGTAGGGTCTTCTACGATATTGACATCAATGATTTTATCGGCGTTTTGGAGCAGACGCATACAATCGGGGCTTAAGTGCTTGAGTTGTACCTTTTTGCCAACCTTATGATAGCGTTCTGTGATTTTGTTGAGAGCTTCAATGGCTGACATATCCACTACACGGCTTTCAGCAAAATTGATGACTACCTCCTCAGGGTCATTAATAGGGTCAAATTTTTCATTGAATGTGGCCACAGAAGCAAAAAATAACGGACCATAGATTTCGTAATGTTTTACACCCTGTTGGTCGATGTGTTTACGTGCTCGGATGCGCTTGGCATTATCCCAAGCAAATACCAACGCAGAGATAATCACCCCAATCACGACAGCCATAGCCAAGTCATGCAACACTACTGTTACAAAGGTAACCATCAACATCACGAAAATGTCTGAGCGAGGCATCTTATTGAATGTACGTAAACTCGCCCACTCAAAAGTGCCTATAGCCACCATAATCATCACGCCGGTAAGGGCTGCCATAGGAAGTTGCTCTACCAAACTGGCACCAAACATGATAAAGACCAAAAGCATCACTGCGGCCACAATGCCTGAGAGCCTAGCGCGTGAGCCAGAAGAGATATTGATTAGACTTTGGCCAATCATTGCACAACCACCCATGCCAGAAAAAAGACCCGATAGAATATTGGCCACCCCCTGGGCAACAGCTTCTTTGTTGCTGCGGCCTCGGGTTTCGGTAATTTCATCTATAATATTGAGTGTCAGTAAGCTCTCAATCAGGCCTACCCCCGCCATAATGCCGGCATATGGAAAGATGAGTATGAGCGTTTCGATGGTAAAAGGAACTTGGGGAATATGAAAAGGCGGGAAACCACCTTGTATGGAGGCAATATCACCTACCGTTTTGGTATTGATACCCAACAACGCTACAAGCCCAAAGATGACCAAAATAGCTACCAAAGATGAGGGTATGGCCTTGGTCAACTTGGGTAAACCCCAGATGATGCCCATCGCCAAAAGCACCATCCCCGTAAAAGTATACAGTGCTTCTCCTCTCAACCAAACACCAGAAGCATCTTTGAACTGGTCAAATTGGGATATAAAAATAATGATAGCCAAACCGTTGACAAAGCCAAACACTGCTGAGTGAGGCACAAGGCGCATAAACTTACCTAAACGTAAAACGCCAGCACTTACCTGTAGTAAACCGGCTAAAATCACAGTAGCGAAGATATATTCTACTCCATGCGACTTGGCTAAAGTAATCAATACGATGGCGATAGCTCCGGTAGCGCCAGAAATCATCCCCGGGCGGCCACCTAGTATAGAAGTTACCAAACCCACCATAAAGGCGGCATACAAGCCTGTAAGTGGAGATAAATTAGCCATCAAGGCAAACGCGACAGCTTCAGGAACCAATGCCAACGCAACGGTAAGACCTGCGAGTATTTCGATTTTGTAGTCTACTTTTTGTGATAAGTCGAATAGATTTAAATACTTATTCATTAGTGTTTTGGGGTGATATTACAGCATTTGGCCTTCAAAGCCTTTTTTAACTAGCCGCAAAGGTAGCGCTTTCGTTTTAGAATGACTAACAAGTTGTATTAATCCAATAAATAACCTCGTAGAGTACTATTTTTAACGGAAGTAATAACGATTTATATTATTTAATAAAATTATATAAATTATAGTGAATAATTTTTAAAAAGTACTAATCAATAGCTCTTGTAACTCTTTAAAATTCTTTTCATCTATTCTAAAATACCGCTTTTTGCCTTGCTAAATTATTAAAAATATTCAAAAAAAAGCCCTATATCGAGCTAAATATAAGACCTGTACTTCTGGCCTAGTGCCAGCGTAAAAATCAGCTGCTATGAGTTCAACGCTAAAAACTTGAGCAAGCTCTTACATGTTCTTTAAGTACTGCTCAAGCTAGCCAGAAGTTATCTCATCAAGGTAGTAAATTGTACTATTTAAATAATACACACAATCCAAGGCTGAGCACATATGTCAAGAGGTTTTTGATTTCAGGGTTTACAGGATTTGATTTTCTTGATTATCCAAGATTTTCAGCGGCAACATTTCCCAAACCAATTGTGATTGGGTGTAAATAATCACAAACCCTGAAGGGTTCAAAGCCTCCAAGGTTCGTATTAGAAAAACAGAATGTTTAGTGCTTGCTTAAAATTCTCTTCTCAATACCAAAGCACTACTTTTTGAGCGCCACGCTGAAAATTTATACCAAGATTCACAAGACAATGAGACCTCAGCGTATCTCGGAGCTCCAGCTCCGAGATACTTTTCCAAAAATATCCGGTGGTGTGAGCACGCTCTTAGTTTATCACCTTCATCAGTTCTTCAATAGCACGCTCCAGCTGTTGGTCTTGTCCTTTGCTGATGCGGTGGGGTTCGTTTTTGAGGACAATATCGGGTACGGTTTGGTTGTTTTCGAGCCACTCGCCTTTTTTGTTTTTGGCACTGACAGGTACCGAGCCCCATCGGGTGGCGCCATCTTGCAGCAACTCCCATCCGGCGAAGCTACACGTGCCCGGCACGGGCATCCCGATCATCTTGCCGATGCCCAAGTCTTGATAGCCGCAGGCAAAGCAATGCCCATCGCTGTAGTTGGCTTCATTGACCATCGCCACGGAGGGCTTTGTCCAGCGGAAGTTTGGCTCATAGCCTACAGAGCGGCTTTCGATGGCATAGTCCAAAAACTGCTCTCCGGTGAGGAACATAGCCAAGTCAGCGACAAGGTCGCCGCCACCGTTGAAGCGCGTGTCGATGATGATGCCCTTGGTATCGTGGAATTTGCCCATCACCTCTTCATACACATTGCGGTAAGGGCCGTCGCTCATTCCGGGGATGTGTACATAGCCCAGTTGGCCATTGCTCAATCGGGCGACCTCTTCTTGGTTTTGGCGAACCCAACGTCGGTAGAGCAGGCGATTTTCTTCGGCTAGGGTAATGGGTTTGAGGGTGATTTGTTGTTTGTTTTTGCTGCCGGGCTGCGCCACCTCTATCAAGACTAGCTGTCCGGCCTTGCGGTTGAGCAACTTGGCAATATCTTGGTTGTTGCCAATGGTTTCGCCGTCGATGGTTTCGATGATCATCCCGGCTTTGATGGGGCTGTTGGCCTTGTCGAGTGGTCCACCGCGCAACACCTCGGCAATGCGGATACCCTCGCCGGTATAATCATAGTCCATCAAAATACCCAGTGAAGCCGTGTTGTCGCCGTTGGTGCTGGAAGCGATATAGCTTGACCCTGCGTGCGACACATTCAGCTCGCCCAGCATTTCGGAGAGCAGCTCGGCAAAATCGTAGCCTGACCCGATGGCCGGTACTTTGGCTCCATAGGCTTTGCCCAGCGCCTCCCAATCGGCGCCGTGCATATCGGAGATGTAGAACATCGTCTGATTGCGGCTCCAGACGTGCTCAAACATCACCCGCCGCTCCGCCGCCACATCGAGGTTGAGCTCACTTTGGATATTGATGCTTTCGCGTTTGAAACCCTCCGGATTGATTTTGGACAAACGCCCATCGGCCAGCAAGAAGAGTGTTTTCATCTCCTTATCCCAAGCTAGGCTGCCATAGCCCGCATCGAGCGCCAGTTCCATCTTGGTTTCCTTGGTACGCAGGTTGGTGCTCCAGAGGTTGTACCCTTTCTCAAACCTAGCGAGGTAAAAGAGCTTCTCCCCGTCTTTGGAGAGCACCGCATCTCCTAACGATGAGGAGTGCACGGTCAATCGTGCCTTGCGGTCTGCCAAACCTTCAAAGTCAAACACCAGTGGTTTGACCTCGTCTTTGTCTTCTTTCTTGTCTTTTTTGTCCTTCGATTGTTCGCGTTCTTTTTTCTCTTTCTCTTCCAGCTCTTTGAGCAAGGCCAAATCTTCCTTACTTAGGTTAAACCTGTCCCACGCCGCTTGGTCAAAAAAGAGCATATAGGCATCGGCCTGTTTGCTGCCACTGTTGGCATAGCTGCGCAAGCCGTCGCGGGTGCTGAACCAAAGCATTTGTTTGCCCTCATTGACCCACTTAGGGCTAAAATCAGCATATCCGCTTTGGGTGAGGTTGCGCATTTTTTGGGAGCCGTCGGCAGCCAACAACACCACTTCGCCGTTGTGCATCACGGGGCGGTATTCTGCCAGAATCCAGCGGCTATCAGGACTCCAAGTGAAGTATTGGTCGCCGTCGCCCATATAAAACAGCTCGTCGGGGCTGAGCAAGGTCTGGCTTTTTTTGCTGGCCAGCTGATAGACTTTGAGTGAACGGCGGTTTTCGATATAGGCAATCGCCTTACCATCGGGCGAGTATTGAGGCATATATGCATCGGGGGCATCACTCACCAAACGCTCTTCTTTGAGCGTGGTAGCGGCATAAAAATAAGGTTCCTCTTTGCGGGTCTTTTGTACCTGAATGATTTGCCAACCCTTTTGGCCTTCGCGGGCAAAAAGCAGGCTGTTGCCATCGGGCGAGAAGCTCACAAAGCGTTCCTGTTCGGGCGTATTGGTGATGCGTTTGGTCATATTGCCGTCAGTAGTCGATACAAAAACCTCCCCACGCACCACATAGGCAATCTCTTTGCCATTGGGCGATACGGCAAACTCGCGTACATTGCCCGAAATGGGTACAATTTGGGTTTGGTTGCGCTTGCTATCAAAGTTGAGGCGGATATCTACCCGCTGCGGCTGCCCCCCCTTGGCAAGGGTGTAGAGGTCGCCATCGTAGCTGAAGCAGAGGGTGCCCGTGTTGCGGGCAATGCTGAGGTAGCGTACGGGGTGCGTGTTGAACTGGGTGATTTGCTGCCGCTGGCCGGGGTTGCTGAGCTCAAGCCGGTGTACGTTGAAAGAGCCACTCTCCTCGCTGAGGTAGTAGATGCTTTGGTCGTCTACATCAAAAAGCGGGCTGCGGTCTTCGCCGGCAAAGGTGGTCAACTGGGTATGCTTTTCTTGCCCCTGCTCATAGAGCCAGATGTCGCGGGTGATGGCCGACTGGTGGTACTTGCGCCAGGTGTTTTCGCTGCCTTTCTTGTCGTGGTAGACCATCTTCTTGCCGTCTTTGCTGACCTGAACGTCCTCGGCGGGCACTGTCCAGACCTGCGACACGCGCCCGCCGGTGAGGGGTACTTGGTACAGCTCGGGCTGTGAGCTGGTGGGGTACTGTCGGTGGCTAACCGCATCCTGACGCTGCCCGCCGAAAATCACGTATTGTCCATCGGCGCTGAAGCTATAGGGGTACTCTGGGTTGGAGTGGAAGGTCAGACGGGTAGCTGCGCCCCCCTTGGCGGGCATCACAAATACGTCGAAATTGCCGAAACGGTCAGAGGCAAAGGCGATGTATTGCCCATCGGGCGACCAAACAGGCATAAAATCATGGGCTTCGTGGAGGGTCAGCGGCACGGCATCGCCCCCCGCTGCGGGGACTAAAAACAAGTCGCCTTGGTAGGCAAAGGCGATGGTCTGCCCATCAGGAGAGATGGCCGAAGAACGGAACCAGTTCGTGCCCGCCTCTTGGGCTTGTAATACCGTGCCCGCCCAAAAAAGACAGAGCCACGAGAGGAATAATCGTTGGTACATCATGAATCGTTGCAAAGGTAGGTAGTCTCTAAAGGCAGTAAAACTACTAATTCTTTTGGGAATAAATAACGCCCAAGCGTAACGGTGTTGCAAAAATAAAAACTTGGGGATGGTTTTGCAGGAGTGGCGATTTTTTTGGGGCTTTCCCCGCGCAAGCGCGGGGTCGGGCTATCACCAGTAGCTTGCGCAGGTGTATATCAACTCACAGTATAATGCGTAATGTTAATGCCCACGGCATGCCTCTAGCCATTTTCAGAAAAGCGACCCTGCGGCTCCGGCGGCGGGGTAATATTGCGGCATGGGATTTCAAAAACACTCGGTGTTGTGTTTATAGACGCTATCCTAGCACGAAGCCGGAGCTTCGTGCTTGCGGTGCTCATTGCGGGTGTTTTATCATCCTTCGGAGTCTTGTTGGCCACTGACCTCCCAAGTAATACTCGTTACGCCATATTCGAGGGTCAGTTTGGCGGCTAGCTTTTCCATCGCCTGTTCGTTGTTCCCATCCGACATAATCTGCGCCTCTACATACACATAGGCCGGGGTGCTGTTGTCACTACTTTTGAGGGAACGGAGTTGTAAGCTTTTGTCTTTCTTGATATGTTTAAGCATCAGGGCGCGCAGATGATTTTCGACCTCTTCTTTGCAGCGCAGCTTGAAGGTATAATAATAGATGCCGGTATCTTCGGCCTGTTCTTGATTGAAATTCAGGCGGTTGATACGAATGCCTATGGGGCGAAGCCCTAGGTGCGCCAGCATAATGACGGCGGCGGTCAACACGGCTTGGGCAACCAGCCCTGCACCGGCCAGCGTCCCTACGGCTGCCGAACACCAGATAGTGGCGGCAGTATTGAGCCCCTGTACGTTCATCCCGGTTTTCATAATCACTCCGGCACCCAAAAAGCCGATACCCGTTACAATCTGCCCCGCCACACGAGAGGGGTCGCCGGCATTGTCGGTCAATGAAACCGATAACAAAATAAAGGCCGCAGCGCCTACTGAGACCAAGGTATTGGTACGCAACCCTGCGCTTTTTTGGCGGTATTGCCGCTCTAAACCTATCAACGCACCCAAGACAAATGCGATGGCTAGGCGAAGTGCAAAAATGCTGATTGGCATCATCATAGTGTTCCTCCTTTTCTTGAAATGGCCGCAACAGCCTCTTTTCAAGGAAGAGGAAGCGACGGCCTTATGTTAAACAAAATATATGTGCGACTGAATGCACCATAAAACATTGGTGGATGTTTGACAGGTGCAAAGGTATGATGAAAAAAATTAACAAACAATTAACATTAAGATAACATTGAGAAAATAAGTTACCTTACCAAAAACTAATCTCAAACCGGATACAGTCTCTTAGGTTGTTATCCAACAACGTGGATGACTTGGCGGTTGTTGCTACAAACCTTTTGCAGGGTAGCGACGGCAATGTCTGTTTCAAAAAAAGTCTGGGCACGGGTTTGGGAAGCACTATAGTTGAGCACTAGCGCAAAAGAGGCCAAAAGCAGCGTAACCAATAGACTGAATAGCAGGACCAAACGGGTGCGAATGGGCAACATACACCAAGGAATAGGAGGCGGGATTATGCTTCTTCTTTCAATACAAAGCCCATCCCCGCCTTGGTATGGATTAGTTTTTTATCAAATGGCTTGTCTATTTTTTTGCGCAAGTAATTGATATACACATCGATAAAATTGGTTCCGGTATCAAAATGTGTATCCCATACTTTTTCGGCTATTTCACTACGCGAAAGCACCCTGCCTGCGTTTTGAAGCATATAGGCTAGGAGCTTAAACTCCTTTGGGGTGAGGTCAATGGGTTGGCTGCCTCGGGCGACGCTCTTGGCATCAAGATTCATCTCTAGGTCGGCAAGCTGTAGGCGTGTGCTGCCCTGAGGTCTTGTACCAGCGCGCTTGAGCAAGACCCTGATACGGGCTAGGAGCTCGCGCATCTCAAAAGGTTTGACGAGGTAATCGTCTGCTCCGGCATCAAAGCCTTCTACCTTATCATCGGTTGTGCCCAAGGCGGTCAGCATCAGAATCGGGAGTTGTGGGAACAGCGCCCGCAGCGCCTTACACAGGCTGATGCCGTCTTGTTGAGGCAAAATAACATCTGTAATGACCAAATCAAACTCTTGGCTTTGTGCCAGCTTTTGCGCCGACAAGCCGTCGTAGGCTAGGGTCAATACAAAGCCTTCGGTTTCTAAGCCTCGCTGTATGAGCGAAGACACGCGCATATCATCTTCGACTAAGAGTATTTTCATCTTGGCAAAGATAGCACATTCGGCAGATTTTTGCCAATAGGACTGTACGAAATGCGTTTCCTATCGACCGAGTGCAGGGGCGCTTGGCAGCCTCTGCCAAGCGCTGTTGTTCTAGCGCATCCCTTGCTTGAGCACCTCTGCTACAAGGCTTTCGAGCAGTTCCTGAACATCCTCGGCACGAACTTCGTGGCTCTTGGGGTAGATGGTGAGTACGACAATAAAGCCCTCTCCACCAGTGAACTCTGCCGTCAGCACCGGCCCGAGCGGGTCATTACTCCGCGAGGGTTTGGGAACACGCATAGCTGCAAAATAGATGGGCTGATTGTCGATGTTGCGAACATATGCATCACGAAAATTGGGGGCTAAAATCAGCTCTTCTCGGAAGTAGTTGATGTTTTTAAGACGCGTACACGCAATACAACGTTGAGTATGGATAGTGAGGAAGTCTACCTGTGGGTGTTCTTTCTTAGGGGTGTAGCGTCGGGTGCTTTCGTTTTGGGTATAGGCCGAAAGTTCGGCATAGAGGTATCGCTCTTCGGGGCTGGCTTGGGTTTGGTTGTTGGAGCTTGTGTTGTTGTGATGCTTGCTCCCTTGGGTATCTGCACTACCTTTGGAATTTGCGTTACAGCTGCTCCCTATCAAAGCCATAAACAAGAGCAACACAGGGTATAGACGTAGAATTGATGAGGGCATATGGTTTTTGTTGAGGGTTGGGTTAGGAGGCTAGTATGTCCAACATTCCCCAAAAACAATGCCTATAAACTTTCTCATCGGCTATCGTCCAGACAAAAACAACAAAAAAGCCACCCCAAAAAATCTGGGGTGACTCATAGTCTAAAAAGCAGGCTTTGAGTTTGTTATTTGCCCTCAAAGTGAAATATCAAAGAGATATTGTGCGCATACAATCCGCGCAACGGAGTGCTATAACGGTTGTTGTCTTGGATGAGCATATTGGTAAGACCGTGGGAGAAGCGTAGCTCCGGCGAGAGTTTGAAGAATTGGTAGAAAAGGTCAAATCCAAAACCATATTCTACCGCTACATCAAAGCGGGCGGCGCGCAGCAAATCAGGAGCAGCTTCTTTGGAAGAGGACACTGCGAAAGCCGGCTTCAGCCCGGCAATCATATACATCCCCTTAGGGCTGGCCTTGCTTTGGCAATCGTCTTTTCCGGGGCGAATGAGCGACTTAAACTTAATCAATAGGGGCAGCTCTACCATCACTGTTTCGATACCTTGAGTAACTTGGGCTCCACTCAAGGAGTCGCCTCCGGGGAAGGTTGTCGGTCTGGGGGCAAAGCGATAGTCAATCTGGTGTTCGTAGAAAGTAGCACCCGGGGTGAGGCGCAAGTCCCAGTGTTCGTTGAGTTTCAAATTACCCACAAAGCCTAGGTTGAAGCCTAGGGCAAAGCGCGGGTTGGCGCTCAGGATGCCGTCATCGCTTATGTAAGCATCGCTATAATCTAAGCGCATACGGTGGTTGTTCAACCCTACATAAAAACCATAGCTAAAACGGCTTTCGCCCATAGGGCTGCGCGAGCCAGTGTTTTTACGGTAGTTGGTTGTGCCATATTTTTTCTTCTTGGGCACCATCATTTGCGCTTGTGCTTGGCTAGGCCATAGTGTGGCTATGAAGGCAACCAATACAAGGGCCAGACTTATTTTTTGGCCGTATAAATGGAGCAGATGCCGAAAGTGAGTGCTTTGCATGTGGATTCTTTGTATGATAATTGGTCTAAAATGGCCG
Source organism: Eisenibacter elegans DSM 3317 (assembly GCF_000430505.1). NCBI lineage: Bacteria > Pseudomonadati > Bacteroidota > Cytophagia > Cytophagales > Microscillaceae > Eisenibacter > Eisenibacter elegans. Next base: position 488,365 of record NZ_KE387153.1, read on the forward strand.
TAAACCGCTTGCCATCCGGAAAGGCCCTTACCGACTCCGGTAGGTAGGTGTATGCCGAGCTGTCTTTAGAAACTAGGCGGCCTATGGTAGGCAGAATATAGTGAAAATAGAAGTTGTACAATTGTTTGAACGGAAACCAAGTAGGTTGCGAAAATTCCAACACGACCAACTGGCCGCCAGGCTTGAGTACGCGTTGTATGTCGAGCAGGCCTTGCTCTAGGTTTTCAAAATTACGTACACCAAATGCAACGATGACAGCGTCGAAATAATTATCTTGGAAGAGTAATTTTTCTGAATCGCCCAAGCGCAGTTCTATCTTGTCGGTCAGTTTGCGGCGCTCCAATTTTATCTGGCCGTAGGCCAACATTCCTTCCGAAATATCTACCCCGATTACTTTTTCGGGCTTGATGCGCAGGGCTTCAATGGCCAAATCGGCAGTCCCGGTAGCCACATCCAAAATAAGTTTTGGAGACGCGTCTTTCAGGGTTGCGATGGCTTTCTTGCGCCAATAGCGGTCGATGCCGAGGCTTAAAAATCGGTTTAAAAAATCGTATCGGTGTGAAATGTTGTTGAACATTTCGGCCACTTGTACTTTTTTGCTTTTATCTTGTTCTTTGTATGGAACTACAGGTTGTGAACTCATTCGACTGTTGATTTAAATGCAATTTTACACAAAACCCTGTGTTTCTCATAAATGTTGGCCAAGTTATTGGCTTTTGCTTCCAAATAATTGCGCTCTACACCGGGCTTGGGTAAAATAGGCCTGCCTAAGCGGTAGCCGTATCAATGCCCTCACAAGCATTGTACCAACTTGTACTTGATGCTTGATGAGGGTAATGGGTAACTCTTTGTCAAGGCACCTAAGGCAGGCCAAGGCTTAGAACTTGTCTAAAATTCTCTTCATCGACACCCAAACACTGCTTTTTGGGCCGCGTTGAAAATTTAGGCAAGCGCTTAGAAGATATGTCCAAATCCAAAAAAGAGCTGTCCTCCTTCACGACTACGGGCATAATCTAGGCGGACTACAGTAGATTGATTCCAGCCAATACGTGCTCCCATACCGGGCGCGCCACGCCATTGTGTAAAATCAATATCAGCAGGCCGATCCCATACACTGCCAAAATCGTAGAATGGCGTAACCCCTAGCGAAAAATGTTGTTTTAGGAACTTGAAGTCGTAGAATTTCAGTCGGGCTTCGAGATTGACCAAGGCCACTGTAGGTGCTAAGAAGCGCGCCTCCCGGAAGCCACGCACTGAACGTTCGCCGCCGAGTACCAATATGCCTCCGGCTTCAGCCTGGCTCGAAAGGTCCCACATCTCAATAAAGTTGATACGCTCCCCGAAGATATGCCCAAAGGCGGCCAATCCGGCCAAGGTCAAGCGGCTCTTGTTGTTGCGCCAGCGCGCTACTGTATGAATCATTTGGCCTTGGAACATAAATTTGTGGAAGTTGAACTGTGAGCCTAGCCAAGGAGCCGTGTACTCGTGTGAATACTCCAAGAATATCCCCTTGCTTGGGTCTGGCTCGAAGTCGCGGGTGTCATAGATAAATGCTGCCGCCAACATACTGGTAAATTGATAGTTTTCTTCAAAACCCGCTAGGTTAAATCGGTTCCACACCCCTGCTGCTTTTTGGAGGTCTACCAAGGTGGGATTGTGGGTAGCCTGTGCGACGGAGTTGCCATCGACATCCGTGAGGTCATCCTCGATAATTTGCCCCCCATACGACTCAAAAGCCGTAAACAATGCCTCATAGCCAAACATCGTGCGCATTTTACCTCCCATAAATGTTCGCTCCAGTAGCAAGTTGTAGAGCTGCTCCCGCTGAACCATATGGTTGAAATGGCGGTCAGTGGTAAAGCGTCCGTCGCCTAGAGGTGTGGCTACATCGAGATTGGCCTCATACTCATTTACATTGCTGAAAATACGGCGCTGCCCTGTGGCCTTGTCCGTAAACTGTAGGGGTTGTAACGAACTACGACCAATGCCCCAATATTGCGCCTCAGGGTCTTCCCATAGTACTGCATCAGCCCGCATGCGCCACTTGGTATTGAAGATATAGGGCGCATCATAATTGAGCGCATAACGCACACGGCCATTTTGGAAAATAAAAAACTCGGCGCTCACCCTATGACGATAAGGCGTGTATTCAAAGAACGGATCGTTTTTGTCTTTGTTGATTAGCAGAAAAACATTGCCTCCTATCCCAAAACCCCGAATGGGGTCAAACTGAAAACGCGGCACCCCGGTGATAAAAGTCCCTTCTTTCTTGTCTTCTATCTCAAACTCGGACATCCGCTTCGAGGGATCAATGAAAAAAGGCAAGTCTTGTTGTAAGCGGCCTTCTTGTGCCTGAGCTACTCCGAAGCATAGGAGCCACACGAGTAGCGTGTACTTTAACTTTTGCATGACGTAGTACTTGTTTGTTGGCTCTTCCGTAATTTAGGGGACGTTAAAACCGTCAAAAACCGCTCTATCACTAGGGGTTTGTGCCAATATTTCGGAAGAACCTGTTTGTTGATGAGTATGGGTACGATAATGTATCATTCGAATTGTATTCGAATCTTGTTATTATGTTAACACTACAAAGATATGGAGGCTTGGCACAGCAAGGCATTAGTAGACTTTTAGAAAAAAATTAGAATTTCATTATAAAAAACTAAACCTCTGATAAACAGTACTTTAGCTTGTATACCATCTATCATAAAATGCTTAGTCTATTAGGTCTATGCTCTAAGAGCAGGGTCAGGGGAAAATTTTGTTGTTTAAAATCTCTGTACATTTGTATTCAGGAGTAGTCTATTACTTCAGTCAAACGAAGAATAGAATTTATCCGAGGATGCGGCTAGTCTTTAGCAAATTTGTCCAAAAATAAGTCTTTCTTCGTTTCTGAAAATAATTTACAGGATACCCCATTTCGGTATCTACTGATTAGCCAATATGCCCAATGAATGAGTTATTCCCTGTTTTTTTGAAGCTATCCCAGCTCCAAACCCTGCTGGTAGGTGGGGGTAATGTGGGGCTGGAGAAGCTCAGCGCCCTCTTGCGCAACAGTCCGGAGGCGCAGGTAACCCTAGTGGCTCCGATGATTCTGGACGAAGTCCGCAGCCTCGCCTCTGAGCACCCCACCGTTACCCTCCACCAACGCCCCTACCAAGCCTCCGACTTAGAGGGCAAGCAGTTGGTCATCCTTGCTACGGACAATCCCTCCCTACACCAAGAGATTGTACAAACTACCCGCCAGCGCGGCATCTTGACCAATGTAGCCGATACCCCCGACCTTTGCGACCTTTACCTAGGCTCGGTCGTACAGAAGGGAGACCTCAAGGTAGCCATCTCTACCAATGGCAAATCTCCTACCTTAGCCAAACGCCTGCGCGAATATTGGGAAGCCAATATCCCTGATAATGTACAGGAACTGCTCGACAACCTACAAGCCTACCGCAATACCCTCAAAGGAGATTTTGCCCAAAAAGTAAGCGCACTCAACGAATTGACCAAGAATTTTACCGCTCCACAAAAGCCAGAAGATTAGCACCCCATTGGCAGTTGTATTATCCAAAGATTATTTGGTTTTGTACATTTGGAGCATCCATTTGTATTTGAGGTGTTATTTCTCAAAAAATAGCTGACTTTTTTGGAGTTGGCTATTTTTTTAGGGTATATTTGTTTCAAATTACGACTTATTCTCATCAAACTCCCTATTTTTAACCCCTCTGCTCTTATGACAACACTCCGATTTAGCGCAGTACAAATTGCACAAAACCGACAAAAAATAGAGGTCATTAGACCTTCCGACAAAGTTTCCGACTATTTTGGTGTCAATGTCTTCGGCAAAGAAGCGATGCGTACACACCTCAGCGCCGATATGTTTAAGAAAGCTAGCGAAGCAATCGAAAACGGCGCCATCATCAGCCCCGAAGTAGCCGATGCTGTAGCCTCTGCGATGCGTACTTGGGCGATGAGCAAAGGTGCTACACACTACACCCACTGGTTTCAGCCGCTCACTGGAGCACCCGCCGAGAAGCACGATGCCTTCTTTGATATTGAGAGCAATGGGGAGGTGATTGAGAAATTCTCCGGTAAGTCATTGGTACGCCAAGAGCCTGATGCTTCTTCTTTCCCTAGTGGCGGCTTGCGTGCTACTTTCGAGGCGCGTGGCTATACGGCTTGGGACCCCAGCTCTCCGGCCTTTTTGATGGTCATCGAAGACAGCATCACGCTCTGTATCCCTACCGTGTTTGTGTCTTATACTGGTGAATCATTGGACTACAAAACACCGCTACTCAAGTCTTTGGCTGCAATCGATAAGGCTGCCACGGCTGTTTGCGAGTTGTTTGACCGCGATGTTACCCGTGTATCAGCAACCCTAGGGCCTGAGCAAGAGTACTTCCTCATCGACAAGGCGCTCTACCTTGCCCGCCCTGACTTGGTAATGGCCGGACGTACGGTGTTTGGCCACGCTCCTGCCAAAGGCCAGCAGCTCGAAGACCATTACTTCGGCTCTATCCCTTCGCGTGTGCGTAACTTTATGATTGATTTTGAGACCGAAGCCGTCAAGCTCGGTATTCCTATCCGTACCCGCCACAACGAAGTAGCGCCTAGCCAGTTTGAGTGTGCCCCTACCTTTGAAGAGGCCAACCTCGCCGTAGACCACAACAGCCTCTTGATGGATGTAATGGAAAAGGTAGCCGAACGCCACAACTTCAAGGTGCTCTTCCACGAAAAGCCTTTTGCCGGCCTAAACGGCACAGGCAAGCACAACAACTGGTCTTTGGTAACCAATACAGGCAAAAACCTCTTGGGGCCCAGCAGCAAGGCCAAAGAAAACTTGCAATTCTTGACCTTTTTTGTCAATACCATCAAAGCGGTACACCAACACGCGCCGCTCTTGCGTGCTGCTATTGCCTCTGCCGGCAACGACTACCGCCTCGGCGCTAACGAAGCACCTCCGGCGATTATCTCGGTATTCATCGGCCAAGAGCTGAGCGCAGTCCTCAAAGAGCTAGAAGAAAACGCCAATGTAAAAGTAGAAAAAGGCGATAACCTGTATATGAAGCTCGGCATCGACAAGATTCCCCCTATCTTGCTCGACAACACCGACCGCAACCGTACCTCTCCGTTTGCCTTTACGGGCAACAAGTTTGAGTTCCGTGCTGTGGGTGGCTCGGCCAACTGTGCCTCTCCGATGACGGTGCTCAACTTGATTGTAGCCGAACAGCTGACGCTCTTCAAGCAGGATGTAGAAGCAGAGATGACCAAGGTAGACAAGCGTGAGGTAGCTATTGTCAATGTATTGCGCCGCTATATCAAGGAGTCTAAAAGTATCATATTCGAAGGGGATAACTACTCCGACGAGTGGGTAGCCGAAGCCGAAAAACGTGGCTTGCCCAATATCAAGTCTACACCGATTTCCCTCAAGGCCCTAATCAGTACAGAGGCGATAGACTTGTTTGAGCGCCATCATATTATGACTCACGCCGAGGCCGAAGCCCGCTACGAGGTATTGCTCGAAAGCTATATCAAGAAAGTGCAGATTGAGTCGCGGGTGATGGGCGATCTGGCCTCCAACCATATCATCCCTGTGGCGATTGCCTACCAAAACAAGCTCATCGAAAACCTCAAAGGCTTGAAAGAACTAGGCATCGAAACAGACAGCACCGCCACCGTCAAAGAGGCAATCATCCAAATCTCGAAGCACATCAGCGCCATCCAAAAAGGAGTACACGAGATGACCGAAGCCCGCAAAGCTGCCAATAACCTCGGCAGCACTGCCGAAATGGCCCTGGCCTACGAGCAAAAAGTTAAGGATGCTTTCTTTGAAGAGATTCGCTACCACGTAGACAAACTCGAACTTTTGGTAGATGACCAAGACTGGCCGCTCGCCAAATACCGCGAAATCTTGATGATTCGATAAGCGCATAGCACTATTGTGATTACAAAAACCCGTCAGGCACTCGTTTGGCGGGTTTTTTTGTATCTTCGCCACACGATAAATGCCCCCCGTATGTCCTATCTCATCCAACTTAGCGAAGTAAGCAAGATTTTCAACGCCCAACAGCCCAATGAGGTGCGTGCCGTGCAGGAAGTGTCGTTACAACTTTCGGCGGGTGTTTGTGCGGTATTACAGGGAGCTTCAGGTTCGGGTAAAACCACTCTGCTGACCTTGATAGGCTGCCTAAGCAAGCCCAGCTTGGGGCGCTATCAGTGTATGGGGGAGGAGGTTTCGCGCTGGTCGGAGAAGTTTCTGACCCAATTTCGCCGCCGCCATATCGGGATGATTTTCCAACACTTCAACCTCGTACAGGGGATGGATGTGCAGACCAATATTGCCTTGCCGCTTTTGCCCAACCGCCCCTCTCTCAAAGAACTCCGCCGGCAAGTACAGCAAGCTGCCGAACAGGCCAACATCGCCCACAAGTTGGCGGCAGAAGTCAGCCGTCTATCGGGTGGGGAGATGCAACGTGTGGCCATTGCCCGCGCCTTGGTCAACAGTCCCAGCTTGCTCATTGCCGATGAGCCTACCGCCCACCTCGATCAAGCCAACGCTCAAGCCATTTTGACACTTTTTGCAGCCCTCAAGGCGCAGGGCAAGACCATCCTCCTCACAACACACGACCCCGCCGTAGTCCGACATCCGTTGGTAGACCAAGTCCTGACAATGCGCGACGGACGCTTGATAGACGGGGTTTGAGGGCGCTAACAGCAAGCACTCCCCTACTGCCAGCCCGTTGCTCGCTACTTCAATGGTATAAATCAGATGGGGTTTGATTCCATCGGTGTGCTCAGAGGCTTCAACTTGTCTCGGAGCTGGAACTCCGAGTTACTTTTCCAAAATATGTAGCGGTTTGAAGACAGTTGCAGATAACCTATAGGCCAACATTCTATCACAATTCCATAACTTTATTCCCCCAAAACAACCTTTTCTTTTTAGCGATATTTGTACAGTAATATGTCTAACCTGTACTATGCGTTGGTCTGTTTATTTATGTTTCACCATATGGTTTTGCCAGCTGCATATAGGCTACAGCCAAGCCGTGGAAGCACCCATTGTGGATGATTTGCCCTACAACCCACATTGGAATTTGAGTACAGAGGCTGCTCAACAGCTCCGCCACAATCCCAGCAGCCAAGTACGCTTGCGTATGTTGTTGGATTTGGCGGGTTATTATTTGAGACACAACCCTGATACTGCTTGGACTTATGCACAAGAAGCGCATTATTTGGTGTTGGCAAGCAAAAAAACAAGGCCGAGCCATATAACAAGCATCCTAAGAAGGTGAGAAGTGTTGTTTTTCATAAAAAGTGATGGTTCACATTTGGGTTGGTTTGACGAGCCAAAAGTCTGTCAAATAAACACAGAAGCCTATTTATTAGGATAGATAAAAAGGCAATAACCACAGAAAGGGGGCTTATAAAACAGCAATCTTAATATTGCCAAAACACCTTATACACATTGACTTAATACAAACAACAAACCATAAAAAATACAAACTAAACCTTGGTGAGTTGTGAGTTCGTAAATCGTAAATCCCATTTACCTCTATCCAAAATATGCGAGCCGGTAGCGGCTTTCGAGCGTTTGTTGGAGTTTTTCGATGGTTTTGAAAATATTGCGTAGCGTTTGGCGTTCGAGTTTGTTGAGATTTTCGGGATGGATATACCGCCCACTATCTTGGTGGGCGAAGCCGTGCCGTGCACGCATCCGCATCAAGATTTCGTAGGCCATCGCAGAGGCTTCGGCCAAATCTTTCAGCGCCGGAACATGTGTGGCTATCCACAAAAACCGATCTTGGGTACTGCCATAGCCGGGCAGGCGCTGGTCGTAGGTCAGTACTCTGGCTGCATCGGTGAGGGGCATCATTGCCCGTGCTTTGATATCGAAAGCATCTTTGTGATCGCCCCCTTTTTCGACAATAAAGTTGCGGAAGAAGCTCAGTGGCGGTGGATTTTGGAGGGCATTTTTGGCCAAAAAATTCAGGAAGACCTCCTGTTTATCCAGCAGGGCAAAGATATATTGCTTGAGTTGGTCGGCCAAGGCCTCCTCTCCGGCAATAGGCCGGAAGTCGAAGAAAATGGTTGTCTGCATCACTGCTGCCGGTGAAGGACTGAGCACCCATTGGCTGAAGTATTGTTGCCACTGACTGACGGAGGCACACCATTTGGGGTTGCTAGCCATCATATCGGCACGGCAGCGCTCGAAGCCACAGGCTTCTAAGATGGCTACTATCCGCTGCCCCAAGGCCAAAAAACGCTGGTGGACTGCCTCGGCTTCCTCCGGTGGTGGGTCTTGGTAAATGAGAGCGCTGTCTTGGTCGGTGCGTAGGAGTTGCTCTTTGCGCCCTTCGCTGCCTAAGGCCAAAAAGCAAAAATCGAGCTGGGGCAAGGGCAGCCCTTGGGCTTGCATTTCGGTTTGGGCAATGCGTATGGCTTGTTGGATAAGCACATCATTGATTTCGGTAATCACCTGAGAGACAAAGCCCATTGGCAGGTCTTGGTATACATATCCTTCGACTAACTCGGCGGCCTTGTCGCGCAGGGCGGCTAAGGCCGCCACTTCTTGGGTTTGTAACATTTCTTTGACCAACAAGGCGGGACTGCTGCCTTGGGCAGTCAATACATCGCGTTGTGAGATAATGCCCAAGGCAGCGGTCTGCGGTGTACCGTCTGTGGTAACGCAAAGATGGGTGATTTTGTAACGCATCATCGCTTGGGTCAGCTCTGCGGTGCTAAGCTGGGGTTTGACAGTACGCACGGGGCTGCTCATTACCGTGCTGACGGCGGCGGTCTTGATAGCTTGGGGATTGGCCACTACCTTGCGCCTCAGGTCTGAGTCGGTCAGGATACCCAAGGGCAGCCCTTGGTCATCGGTGATGAGGATAGAGCCTACATTGTGGTGGCTCATCAGGGCGGCAGCGGCTTGGATGCTGGTTTGGGGAGCGCAGGTAACGGGTGTACGGCGTAGCGCAACTTGGATGGTTTCGACAGGGTTGAACTGCCGCTGAAATCGGGTTTTGCTTTGCCAAGCCCGCTGGGCTTTGTGGGTTTCGGCAAAGGCCTCAGGCTTGAACACTGACACTCCCGACGCAAACCCTGCTGCCATATACAAGGCCACCTCCGGGTGTTGTTGGATAATGGCCCGAAACCCTTCATTGGGCACCAAGCACAGGAGCGAGTCTTCGTCGGCAAGGGCATCGGCTAGGTAGTCGTCGGCACCGATGACGGCACGAATGCCAAATACATCGCCCTCATCGCAGATGTCGAGCAGGCGGCTTTGGTCTTGTAAGAGGCGTATACTCCCCTTTTTGACCACAAAAAAATGGGGCAGGGGCCGTTGTCCTTGGGCAAACAAACGTTCGCCTTCGGGAACAAACTGCAACTTGACCTGTGCTGATAGTTGACGCAGCGCTTCTGCTCCCAACTGGTCGAAGGGGGGGTAATGCTGCAAAAAATCACTCATTTCTTGAACCATTCCGGGTGCTGCCATAGGTTTAAGGAGCTAGATTTATATTAACTTATGCCAATACCGTCGTGTCTTTTATGGTGACCCTACAAATATAATGTTTTTCTAAGGAGGTTATAATGGCAAGTGAAGTACTTGATAGCCCCGATATGATTGTCTAATTTCTTAGAAAAAGACAATGTTTCACGCACCAAACGGCTGCATCTTTGCCTAAGCGTATTGTTAAATCTTTCTATATGATTGGTATAGCCTTTTTCTTTGCCTGCGGCGATATGTTTTTCTTGCTCTAAAATATGATAGCCCTTCCAAAAATCTGTAAAGAAAGTGGCATTGGTCTTGAAAATAGCAGGTATTTTGTCAAATAAAGCCCGGGCATCTTCTTGCCCTCGTCCACCTACGTGAAAGGCTATAATTTGTCGATTAGCTGTATTCATTACCAACCAAATCCATTGTTTGTTCTCTTTCTTGGCCACAAAGCTCCACATCTCATCTGCCTCAAAGCGATACAACTCATACAAAACGCCTTCTTTTTTTTCGTACAGGTTTTTCATCAAAATATCATTGATTTCTTTGAAACTCTCAAAATCATCACTTAAATCTTGTTCAAATGCCTCAATATCTTCCCATGAACCTGCAGGCTCAAGCGGTGCAGCGTTTTTTTTAAAGCCCCGATTTCATAGATATATTTATCAAATTTATCTTCCAAATGAGCCTCCATAGCGGCTTGGTCTGGCAAATCAGCACACAAATCCTCAGGGCAAGAAGCATATAACTCACTGATGTAACTTTGAAGCCAAAGCTCGGAGACTTCCACCGCACGAGCAATGCCTGCTAAAGATATTCTCTCTAATAAAAGCTTGTTTATCAAGGCTTTTTCTTTTTCTGAAATCAATTTATGGGTCGGATGAAGCACAAATTGGCGACCACAATCTTTACACAAATGGTTTTGTTTTCCATTGTGGATATGCCCATTGCGTTTCACATTTTGGCTTTGGCAAGAAGGACAAGTAATCATAGGAAAATGCAATTTATCAAAGTATGAGTTTTTTTGTAAATTTACACAAATTTTCCTAAAAGCATTACTTGTTATACACTACCGTTTTTTTCAACACAAATTTAAGTACTTTGAAGTACTTCCCCAATTTTTATGAACAAGCCCTGTTACTTGATATTAAGGTAGAATCAGTATTATTTTTGTTTTTATCTTTTTTTTAATTTTTTTCCATTGCAGCCCGAAAAGATTAATGAAAAAGCAAGGAACATTGTTATCCATTTAGTTTTCATAATCTTACAGTTTTTAAGGGTTATTGAATAGCAATCTGTTTTTTGTTTTCGATGTAGTCTTTTTTCTTTGCCACTTTAATCGAAAGAACACCGTTTTTCATTTCAGCCTGAACCTTATCCTGGTCGGCGCTTTCGGGCAATTGAAACATTCGTTGGAACGAAGCATAGCCGTATTCGCGACGCATCCAGTTTTTGTTTTTTTCTTCTTTTTCGTATTTCTTTTCAGATGAAATAATCAAACAATCGTTTTGTATTTCGATTTTTACGTCTTTCTTATCAAGTCCGGGCAAAGCCACACTTACTTCAAAAGCCTTGTTTTCGTCTGCTATATTAACCGATGGAATTGTTGCAATTTCTTCGTTATGAGATATGTCATCGGTTATTTTTTTACCGAACATTTTTTCCACAACATTTGGAAATTTCGGTTTTATATCTGAAATATTCCACTTGAACAGTTTCATAACTTAAATTATTTATGGTTAAACATTTGGGTAAATTTTAAGAATACATCTGGGGGTAACAGCCCCACAGATGCATCTTAAAAATTATTCTATTATGAAATTGAAATTTGTTTTACGGGTTTTGGTTTTGCTTCTTCTTTTTTAGGAATTGCTAAACTCAAAACACCGTTTTCGTATTTTGCAGAAATTTTTTCTGCGTCAATAGTTTTCGGCAAAGTAAACGAACGGCTAAACGATTGATAACTGTACTCACGTCGAGTATAGGTTTCACCCTCTTTAGTTTCGTTTTCATTTTTCTTTTCAGAGGAAATGGTCAGCAAATCGTTGTTGAGTTCGACTTTAAAATCCTCTTTAACCATTCCGGGTGCAGCCATCTCAACTAGGAAAGCATCGGCATTTTCTTTAATGTTTACTGCCGGTAAAGTTGTGTTTGTGTCTGAATAATGGCGTTGTGACCAATCAGACAAATCGTTGTTGAAAAACTCGTTTACGAAGTTCGCCCAAGCAGGCAAATAATCGCTTCTTCTTAAGAGTGCCATAATTACTTCCTTTTTTATTGGTTAAACAATTAAAATTTAATTTTTAAAATCGACTTACAATTTTAATGCCAATGGATTTGTAAAAGGCATATTTTTAGAAAACATATTGACAAACAGGGCATTACATGCTATGTTATAATTTCTCGTGTTGGCAGAGAAAAAATAGCATTCAGTGTCATTATGACGATTTTTTGTTCTATCTTTATGAAATACAGCATTTTATAGCCTGTCAATATGGCATCGACTAATAGTTTTATGTCTTACTTGTTATCGCATGAAAAAACATAACATATATAATTACAATTAAAATTGGTTCTATCGGTTGTTTTGCATGACCGCCAACATGAAATAACCGCAACCTCCCTTTTTATTCCAACAAAACTTGCGTTTATTTCTGCTTTGTGTGTGCCTTCTTAAGGAATAGCTCAAAGATGTTGCTTAAGCAATACTACACATCTTTTTTCAAATATCCAAGCCATCTAATGGACTTTTTATTTGCTCAAAGCCTTTGGTGGTGATGTGCGTATATGCGCTCATATCTTCAAGCTTTCAAGGCACGTGCCAAGCTTTGGACTTAATTTAATGGTTTTGAACCGCTGTTATAGGGCGTTTTTCTTTCAGTCGTCATTTAGTCCAATGTTAAGTGTATTGCTAATTCGTTTCCAAACAGTCCCGGTTGCAGGGTTGCTTTTTAAATTGTCGTAAGCATAAACTCCTTTAAATCTGTAACTGGTCAGTCCTAAAATATCCTTGTAGTGAAAGAATACAATTCGCATTTCTTGAGAGTTTAAATAGTCATTAAAGTGTTTTGTTCTCTTTGCGTTGTCAGAATGTGTTTCGGTTATTTCTCTGTCGTCCGCACTTAATTTGTTAAGCCAACCTTGTCTTGCTTTTTCTGATGGCCACCAAAGTAAGTATTTATTGTTTTTAGGGTGGGGAAGTCCGCCAAGTCGCAAATAGCCCCGTTTTGTTTTATTAAAGTCTGCTTCAAAAAGTTTGCAGATGTCTTCAATACTGCTAAATGAAATGTCGTCAACTTCGGTGATGGTTGATTTAACTTTCCAAAATTCTGGATTTCTTTCTATGTCAGGTTACCAAGGTTTAAATGCACCATTTGTCTTTTGCTCTAAAAGGGAAACGTTGATGATTTGAACAATGTCGTCAACTTGTTTGTGTATTTGAGAAAGGTCTTGTCGGCAGTCAATTACATAAAGTTTGTGTCTAGTGTTTTTTTCAACTTGTTGTTTGCGTTGCTCGTCTGCTTGTATTCTGTCAGGAGAAGTGTGGAGAAGTGTAATGTGCTGGTTCGTTTACTTCAATATGTATTTTAAATTGTAGCAAGTAAACGTCCGTCAGAGCATATTTGTCTGTATGCCTGTTTACATACTGTTGAGGAACAAATTTTATTTCGTCATTGTCTAGTCTATGCCATAGTCTTGTCAAGCAGTAATTCTCAATTGCCTTACTACTTGTCTTTTGGAAAAGTCTTGTTATGTATTCAACTTTATAATTCATACTCAATCTGTCTCGGATTTGTGGTCGTCCAAAATGGCATATAACGTCAGTCTGTCCAAAAACCAACTTCTGCGAAGATAGCAAAAAGCTAAGAAAAATCTATTTTTTGCTCTTTTGTGGCTAATTTTAAACCACTTACAGGAAAGATATTTTGTGTTTTTCAAAGTATTCGTACCCAATGTGCATCTCGCTACGAGCTTGTATCGCCTTGGTACAGCGTATTTTAATGAGTTTTTAGACAGATTGACGGTTTGCAGCTATAAGAAGTTGGCGATTTTCACCACAAATGTTGATGCGGAGAACCAATGTTTGATTAACCACAAAACCGTCTGCGGAGCACTGAACCGCCATTACGCAAAACCGCTGTTACCGGCTGGGCTTCTTTTGTCGTCAAACAATTACAGTCGCTTTTTCGTAAAGTTCCGGCAAACAATTTTGTCTCATCCTGAATTTTGTTCCGTGATTGTGTCTGGTTCTTGCGTCAAAGTCAACTAAAATGTTTCCCTTCTCAATTTGGTTTAGGAAGCCATCAAAGTTGAACTTCTGCAACATCATTACTTTGCTATATCTGTATAATTCTCTGTCGTCTTCTTTTTTTACTTCTGCTTGAACGTAAAAACAGTTTAGTAATTTTGTTCCTGCTTTGTTTGATAGGTCGTCAAAGCCCCAATAAGGTTGTGGGTCAAGCTGTCCCAAGCCAACTCTACTTTTAACTTGTTTCAGTCACTCACTGTGTTTTTCGGCTACTTTACTACTGTCAAATGAAATTAAAACTTTACTGTTTTTTCGGTCAATTACAACTTGAAATCCCCTGTCGCTTGGTGAAAGTCCGTGAATAGTTTGCCTAAAACTCATTTCGTTTTCAGGATATTTTTTACCGGCTTCTTGGTGTGCCCAACCATATTTAGGCAACAAAACTTGCGGAACAAATTTTATTGCTCTTGGTGAAGGCTCAATATGAAATAGTGTTGTAAGCGAAGAAGTATTTAATCTTTGAGTTTTTAATTCCCACTCTGCGGCATTGGGAATTGGTAAGTTGTTTTCTTCGATACCTAACAAATCTTCAAGTGTATTTCCAATACCACCGTGATTTCCGTGTCTTGCGTTGTCTATCCAACCTTGTTCAGCAATTTTTTTAAGCTCAGTTATTAAGCTATCTTTCGTGTAAATTTTCATTATTCTGTCTCCTGAAATAAGGTTAAGGGTCTTAACCCTATTAACTCACTTTGTTTTTTATTACGTTCAATTCTAAGTTCCGCCATTTCACAATAATCAGGTGATAACTCAATACCGATATAATTTCTTTTATGTCCCATTGCAACAACTGCGGTTGTTCCACTTCCCATAAAAGGGTCTAAAATGATTTGAGCTGTTGTAGATGAAATTATCCTGTCAATTAGGGCAACCGGAAAAGGTGCGGGGTGTTCATTTTTCATCTCTTGCGTAAACTCCCAAACATCGCCATAAGCATTAGCCTTTGGTGCAAGTTTGAAATTGCGTTTTGGTATGAGATATATGACTTCATAAGTTGGTAAAAAGTAACCCGGGTTAAAATTTATACCGCCTTTGCGTTTCCAAATTATGATTTGCCTGACGGGTAAATCTCTAATTATGTCTTGTCTGTCTTGAAGTAAACCGTCCTGAACTCTCCACTTATGGTTGTAAAAAATTGCTCCGTCATCTTTTATTAGTCGAAACATTTCTTTTAAACAGTTGTGTTGCCACTCTGCATATTCTTCGTGTGGCATATTGTCGTCATAATGACTATAACCGTTTACTAACGCTGCACCTGCCCACTTTCCACCACGTCCGTCTTTCATTCCGTTTCCGGTCGAATTTTTCAAGTTGTAAGGGGGCGAAGTAACCACTAAGTCCAAGCACTTGTCGGGCATTTCACGCATAACAGTCAAGCTGTCACCATTGATAATTTTATTGATGTATTTTTCTTCAAAAGTCATTTGTCTTTGAGTATTATTTGTCAGCGTTCAAATTTACGATTTTAATTCACTGTCTGTTAGTTTGCAGTCTGTTTTTAGCCTTGCCGGTAACGGCAGTCTGTCCAAAAACCAACTCTTGTGAAGATAGCAAAAAGCCAAGAAAAATCCATAGCTTAGGGAATGAAATTTATACTCTGTAAAAACAGGGTTACTTACAGCCTTACTGCTCCCCTTGAGGAGCTGGTATCTCCTGACAGTGTGGTGCGGCGCATAGACCTTTTTGTAGAAAGTTTAGACTTAGCTCCTTTGGGCTTTTGTGGCTAAATTTAAGCCACTTATAGGAAAGAAATTTTGTGTTTTTCAAAGTATTCACACCCAATATGCGTCTCGCTACGGGCTTGTATCGCCTTGGCACAGCGTGTTTTAATGAGTTTTTAGACAGATTGACGTTGCATGCAACGTCCGTACACTTCAATTCCTGAATGGTGCGATTAAAAGCAACTATGGGTCAATCTAATCAATTTTTTCATAAATCCGAAATCTTTGGTGTACAAAGAATCGCTCTGTATGTACTGAGCCGTCAGGCAAAATACGTTCTTGTACATTGCGTTTGGTAGTGCTGTAGAGTGGTATAAGTTGGGCTTGCCAAGCGTATTGCACCATTAGGTAGGTAGCCCCAAAATCACCTTGTATGAGTATTAAGTCGCCTTTTTGACAATTTTGCTTGAGCCAATCGTACAAAGTTTGCAGATGTTTATGTAAACATGGTAATTCAGGAGGGATATTGCTCCAAAGTGCTTGTAAATCTTCGGGTAAAGCTACAAAGTTCTTCACCTGCCAGTTTTCTTGGGCATCTTGTATTTGCTCAGGGGTGAGGTTGTGAGAAAACAGAAGGTAGAGGTTCATGGGTTTAATAGTATTTTTTTGAGCTTTTCTAAATGATCTTGCAAATTAGTAATATCATTTTCTTTATTGGCGGAACTACTTGGAATTGCGTGAGCTATCTTTTTACGAATATTATTGGCCGGCCTATAAATATCTAAAAGACTTGCAAATCTATCTTTTTTGTGTATTTTATCCTTTGCTGTCTTTCTGCTCGTTTCATCATTGACATCAATATTTTCACATTCACATACATACGAAATAATAGCTTCTACTAAGTTGATATAGGCAAAACCGTAATTAGCATTCTGAAAGTGCCACTCAGCCAAAGCCAACTGCTTTTGAGAAAGCGTATTTTTATTTCTGAAATGCTTGGTAAATTTTTCTAAGGTGGGCTTGATAACCAATTGTGCAGGTGTGCTTAATGCTTCTACATATTGTTGTATGGAAGTAAGCTGATTGACCTGAGAAGCAATCTCATTAATGTAGTTGAGTTGTAAAAAATTAGAAAACTCAGAAAGTTTTCTCTTCACTTGCTCGTTTTCAATTAGTGGAAGCATTTCGTAGCTAATCCCATACTTACTGAATTGCTGGCCAGCTTTGAGCCATTGGCTCATTTCTACAATGGGTTGCAGGTTTACTACTTGGGCTATTCCATCAGTTTCTCCCATTACATCTAACATTCCATAATAAATACCTCTTATGTTAATTTTCTTTCCAATAACATCTTGCAAATAAAAAACAGACATCAGAGCAAACATTGGTAATGAGCGGAATGCGTGTGTAATATCCAAAAAAATCTCATCACCATCTTCTAAATGCTGAAAAACAGCATTGAATATTTGAAAGTTTTGCCAAAGTTCTTGTTCACTAAGTCCATAACGAAGCAGGAAAATTTTCGATGTGTTTGGTAAAGCCTCTTCTAATTTTTTAAGTAGCTCTTTTGCTTCATCAACATCTGTATCTTTATTTGCTTTTTGTGCAGATTCCCCTAATTGCACCCAATAGTTTTCATCTATTTTTTCTCTTTCCAAAAATGTATTGTACACTTCTTCCCACATGGATTTCACCGTTCCCAACAAGTATAAGTTGTCTGCTTTTAAGTGCTCAAAAAGAGCTTTTGCTACAAAGGAAGTTGCATATCGTTGATTTTCAATTTGGTAATTAGCTTTTTTGTAAATCCTTTGGGCGTTGTTGTTTTTGTCTAGTTGCCCTGTACCAATAAAACTAATCAGTAGCTTTGCCATAACGTTCTAATTTTTAAATTTACTGAAAGAAACATCTAATATTTTACCTTTATTGTTGATTTGGGCGATACGACAAATGAGTATGGTTCCCACGGGGATTTCGCTATTGTAACCACGCAAAGCAAAAACAGGCTCTGTGTCTTTCGAAAGCATTAGTTTTACTTCATTGGGTTTGCCCGATTTTACTACTACAGCGTCTATCTCCAAACCTTGTTTAAGCTTTGTACCCTCTTTCAAATATTCTGCAACGACTTCTTTGGGGGTAGGTGCTGCTGGTTTCTGCCATTTTTCTAAAACGACTTCCTCTTTATCAATCGTCCGCTCGCTTATCTGCACCCAGCCCCAAGGTGTCATCGTATCAGCATCTACAACTTTGGTAATAGGAAAGGTACTTGCATCGACCTTTTTGGCACTTGGAAGATACTCCTTTACATTTACAAATTTCCGAAACACATCAGGTCCTTTTTTCTTGAAAATAGCCAAACCTACCGACTGAAAGAAATAGCCTTTGCCCGAACCTATTTTGAAAAGATGCTCGCTGCCTTTCGGTTTGTCTGCTATTTCTGTATAAAAATTGAGTAATTTTTCATTTGTGTTTTTATATTCTTTCAGAAGTTCTACATCTCTTTGGTTCGCATCTTGGCTGTACTTGGACAAGGCTTGCAGTAAAGTTTCAAGCGATATTTTTTCGGAGCGATATTCAGCTTCAAATTTAATATGAGGCTGGATAGCCTCTACAAATTGAGGAGTACCACTTTGTTTTTTGCTGTCTTTCAGATGGAAGCGAATGGTTTTATAAACTTTTACAGCTTCCGAAAGTAAAGGAGGGCTATCGCTGAGTGCCATTTCATAGCTTTCATATTGTTTACTGAGATTTTCATTTATTTTATATTTTTCTTCTTTTTTTGCATACAATTTTCCACAAATTTCATCTATCCATTTTTCACCTTTTGGATCATTCATGAGCCAGCAATATAACAAAGCCCCTTTGAAAGCTCCTTTTAGTGAACTGCCGGGGATATAGGGTTGAAAATGAGGGTTTTTGATAATTTCTGCAACATGTATTTTCCTTTTTACATTTACAGAAGCTCCTTTAGGAACGCGTCGCAAGCTATACTGCTTAAAATCAATTTTTAGACGGTTTTTGAGAAAGTCTTTGAGTTCAAAAGGCTTGCTGTTGCTGTCTGTACCCATAGCCACGCCCGATACATACTCTTCTATGAGGTTGTCCATATCAGGGCTTTGCAGAAAAGCCTCTTTAATTCGCTCTTGGCACAAAAAATACATCCAGTCCTCATCTACGACAAAATCGCTGTAAGGTGAAAATCGCTCGCCTGTGCTTATGGAAACGGGGCTAACTGTATAAAAATAGAGCTTCGGCATATTTGTAATCCTTAGGAATTGTTGATAGACTCTTTAGATTTTATAAAATCCGAGGGGCTGCATCGTATAAACTGAATATTTTGAGGGCAAAGCAATGGAAAAAGCCAAGCCATTGCGAAGACGTATGCCATCGGAGGCTTGGTGATGTAAATGTACAATTTGCCCTTGTAAGCCTTGATGAATAGCTCCTTCTAAAACCGCCTGCACTACTTTGAGGCGATAATTTTCAGCAAGAAACATTCCCCCTCGCAGCTTG
Organism: Eisenibacter elegans DSM 3317; assembly: GCF_000430505.1. Taxonomy (NCBI): domain Bacteria; kingdom Pseudomonadati; phylum Bacteroidota; class Cytophagia; order Cytophagales; family Microscillaceae; genus Eisenibacter; species Eisenibacter elegans. The sequence goes on from NZ_KE387153.1 coordinate 507,332, forward strand.
GTTTGGTATAAGTGCAAACTTGCTTTTTCTTCCTCTTTTGGAAATATAAGGCTCAGAGCTACTTCTTGCGAAGCTTTTTGCAAGAACAATTCGGGTAAGTCCTTATATTTGGTCAAGCTTTCCATTTGTCCTGCTCCTGTGCTACGCTCTCCGCCAATGCCTGTTTTGATAAGCGACTCCCAAACCTTCCAAAAAAGATTTTCATCTTCCGAAGGTAAATTCGTTTGACAAAGGAAATACCAGTGTACCGAAAAGTAATCGTTGCCCAAAAGAAACAAATCTGTTTGGCTGTATAAATTGCCTTCTACTTCTTGAGTATGCTTGCGTACTTTCAGGCTATCTTCTTTCTTGAATACCGACAAGCCTATCAGTTCGTCCGCATGGTTGATTTCGCTTTGATGCACCACGAAACGCCCGTCAATGATACGGCATTTGTTTGCATCAAACCATTCGTTGGGCAAAAGTTGTTCTTGCCAGACTTTCCAAGAAAGAAATTGTATTTTTTTGAATTTCTTATGGTCTAAATCTTCCTGATGAAAAAGGTTGAGGCTGACAGGCTTGGGCAAAAAGAAAATTTTTTGCTTAGAAGAAGTATGTTCTAAGCAATGAAAAGCCGATGAAATGCCGATTTGCTGTTTTGTGAAATACTCAACAAAAACTTCTACCTTAGAAGGCTCTATCACACTGAGTTGGCTGATGAAAGCCGAAAATAGAAGGTCTGAGTGTATATATACACTGGTATCTGTCAGGGTATTGCTTCGGATTTCGGTAGTTTCTCCGAAATGAAAACGGCTATTTTTTTCACAGTGTAGAATAACTGCTTGCATAAGCGATATTTATGATTCCCATTTTATTTTTACTTTGCCGTAGCCGCGTGTGCCGCTGCCACCGAGGTAATCGTTTTCTAATAATGCAAAGCCTTCTTTCAGTTTTGCCTCAAACTCATCAGAATTATCAGTATCGTATTTGTCCAAAATAATTTCGAAATGAAAGACCGCTCCCGCAGGTACTCGCTCAATGGTGCGTGGATGTTCGGCTTTTCCAGTTTTACGGTTAATTTTGTTCTCTGTTTTTACTTCACTAAAATCGGTTTCTAATTTGACTTCTTTTTCAGGGAAATCTTGTTTGAATTTTTCGACATCTAAGTAGGCATCACGAAAAATCAGACGTGTGATTTCTTGGGCTTTTTTTTGTTCTTTTACCTCAATTCCACCAAACATTTTGCGAAGTACATCGCTATCATCTTTTACGTCGGGAGAGCCTTCTTTTTTGGCAAGTAGTGTGCGTATCTTCCCTTTGAGCGAGCTACCGGGAATATAAGGCACTCCTTTGGGCGTTTTGATAACGGGCAAGTCCAAGCCGCCAATATCTAAGGCTGTTTTGGCACCGCCAATGTGCATACCAGTTTCGAGGGTAATAGTACCCTTTAGCACAATTTTGTCTAAAAATTTCATATTATGAGCCATTTTATTGTTAAGCAGTGAATTTATTTGCTACCGTAAAACTTATGATATGCTACGATTGCCTCCATAAAGTCTTTGAAGTTTTCGAGGGTAGTTTCATCTTTTACCTCTTTGATAAGACTATCCAGAAAAGCTACAAAGGTTTTCGCTTTTATATTATCAAGCCTACCAGCAATATACGCCAGATTGGGGCGAATGAGCTTGAGCGAGGCCACATCTTTGGCTTTTTTTATTTCTTGGAAAATATTGCGAAGCTGGTGGGTAGAAACATCTTTGCCATATTCTTCTACAAAATCTTCTGTTTTCTCAAAAATCGCATCTATTTTATCGCTCTGCTTAAATTTTAGCAGTTCGGATTTCAAGCCGTTTTTAAAAAAGTTATCGGCTTCTTGGGCAAGCTCGGCAAAGGTTTTTGTTCTGAAATCTCCTTTTGGATTGCTATTGCTATCTTTTTGATGATTTTTCTCTCCTTTCATACGATTTTTTGTTTAAGATTAAGAGTTTATGCTTTCTTCTTGTTCTTTTGTTGATTTTGTGAATAATTCTGCCCAGCGTGCCGCTACGGGAAACACCATCGGGTTAAGGGCTTTTTCTTTTTTCATAAAAGTCTGTAAAAGAGCATCTTCATACTCTTTGAACAGCTTTTCCATACATTCTCTTACTTGGTTATCCCCAAAATTCCTCAAGTAATACTTCAAGCGATGTACTTTGGGGAAGTTGAGCTTTCCGGTTTGGGCTTGTTCTTGGAGACGTGTAAAGCCGATTTCGCTCGATTTGATGCGGTGCAATACAGCTCTTGAAGCATTGTGTTCTTCTATAAGTTTTTTAAGTTCTTTGGCTATTTCTTTGGCTTTTTGGTAGTCTTGCCAAGTGAGTACCTCGCCAAAAAGCGTAATTTTATTTTTTCCATGATTTTTTGCGAGTTCCAGAGCGTGTTCGGCTTCTTCGGCAAGGCGTACCATCGGGAAGTTGGCGGGCACAATTACCACACCTGCCGAAATGCTGAGATTGAGTTTCTTTTCAGTTTGGAATTCGTGGAATTCTTTTTGAATAGCACAGGCAACTTCCAATACTTTGTCCCATGCACCGATAAGGAAGCAGTCGTCGCCTCCGGCAAAAACAGGGTAGATGCTTGCCTCTTCAATATATAGTTTTAGGATTTGATACATTTCTTCCTCAAAAAATTGACTCAAATATTGAGAATTTTGCTCGTATTTTTCTCGCTTTTTGTTTCTGAAAAGCAGCCCGAGGTTGTCCACATCTATTTTGAGGGCGGCAAGTTTTTGGTCGCCTGTGGATTGCTGAACGATTTCATCAAAATCTGTGATTCCTTGTTTTTTTACAGGAAGCTTGTTGAGGATTTTTTCTTCAAATTGAGAGGCATCGGAAGAAGTTTGAAAATAAAAGCCAGCCTTGCTAAAAGGACTTGGGGAATCTTTTTGCGTAGCTTGCCTGATTACAAAGCCCCTGCTTTTGATAAGTTCTTCTGTAAAGTCCTTCCAAATATCTTCTTTGAAAGGTCGATAAACATAGGCTTGTATGGCAAGAGGCTTCTGCAATTTGGCTTTGTTGGCTTCTTTGGCAATATGTTGCATGTCTGTTGTAAAATTACCTTCGGAGGCCAAATAAGCAATGATGGGAAAAATATTTTCTTGTTGAAAATCCTCCTGAAACTTCTGAATGGCTTCTTTTAGCACTTCTTCTGAAGTATCGGCGTAGAAAAACAGATTTCCTCCACCATTATAGACTACCTCGAGCGAGCCCAGTTTTTCTTCAAAAAACTTTTGGGCAATTTCTGTAATGGCCTGTACATATACCGAGCGGGCTTTGAGCTGCTTAGCAGCCCCCTTAGAGGGCACATCGAAAATAAAGGACTGGATGCCTGAAAGGTCTATTTTGATAAAATATCGCATGATTTTTTAACTTTCATTGAAGTAATGCTTTTTTATTGAAGATTCCAAATTTTGAAGCAAGATTTCTTTAAGACTTGACAGCTTTTGGAGAAACTTCTAAATGATAAGATTAAAATTGTATAGGTGGGGACGGCAGTCTGTCCAAAAACCAACTCTTGTGAAGATAGCAAAAAGCCAAGAAAAATCCATAGCTTAGGGAATGAAATTTATTATAGGTAAAAACAGGGTTACTTACAGCCTCACAGATCCGCTGGAAGCACTCATTTCGCCCGACAATGTGGTGCGGCGCATAGACCTTTTTGTAGAAAGTTTAGACTTAGCTCCTTTGGGCTTTTGTGGCTAATTTTAAACCACTTACAGCAAAGATATTTTGTGTTTTTCAAAGTATTCACACCCAACAGGTGTCTCGCTACGAGTACGAGCTTGTATCGCCTTGGTACAGCGTATTTTAATGAGTTTTTAGACAGATTGACGGTTTGCGGCTTGGTGAAGTGGCGGACTTTGAAGCACTAACTTTCAATTTATAACTAAACTTCATTTGAAAACTGAATATTCAATTTAGCACTAAACCCCCGCTTTTGCCAAACTGCTGTTATATGCAGCCCTATTAGATTTTTTCAAAGTATTCTTCGTCAGTTTTAATATTCATATGTTTTTCTAAATACTTCGCCTGGTTATAAACATATCCATCATATCCAATGCTTTTTAGAATTAGTTTACTTATCAATGTAAAGAGTTTTGCTGAAACATAAGTCAAATAGAGATTCGTTTTTTCTTCGTCTTTAATTTTTTCATTATCAAGCAATATGTTTCCGTGAAGTAAATCATTTCTATGCTCTATTATAGTAATGTCGTGTAAAGTTAAACGTATTCCAAGCTGTTCAAACGGACGAGTTAATTTTTCATTATTAGTTAAATGTTTTTTGTTAATAGGTTTATTGATTTCTTTAAGTCGCCTTTTTAATTTTAATAAATTGGTTTCGCTCAATGTCTCGGCATTATCATCAATGACTTTGTGTAATTCGTCAATTATTTTGCATGCTAAATTTCTATCGTCAATTGGTTTTTCAAGTCCGGTTTCTTCAATACTTAAATGTTTAGAAAGTTGTTCTATAATAATGGCAAATGAACTTGGGATTATCAGTAACGACCTAATAGAAGTAGCTTCCAATATGACTAAAATTGATGCAGAAAATTCAGGTTCAGTATGTATTTTATAAACAAGGCTTGAAAAATTAGCTAACGTTATTCTTGTCAGATTATTCGAATAATAGTCAGCAACATCCTTTTCAATATCTGGGTAAGAATAGGGATTTGCTGTGATTGGGCTATACATTCCTTTCAGCGTAGGTCCAATATAGTTTGAGTAGCAACAGTTTCCTTTATCATCAAATGTAAATTTTTCTCCACCTACCATTAATTTGTTTATGAACCCGATTGCTTGTTGAATAGAAAAACAGACCTTTGAAAATTCATCGTAGCTCTGTTCTTGTAAACATTCAAAAACATAAAAACCTTTGTCGTTATGTTTTAGTTGGGTTACGTCATATTCCTTTTCATTAAGACTTATCCGAATGCAGTCATAGAAATATTCAGTACCTTGTCTTTGATGTGTAACCGTTTCAAACTCTCTATGGAATGTGTTTATTTCTTTTAATTCGGTTTGAAAGTATGTTTTATAAAATCCGTATTGTTCAAAGTTTTCTGACTGAAATCTGTTTAACTCGATTGTAGTTTCAAAATTTACAGATTTGTCTGCTTTAAAATTTGTGTGTTTTGATGTACTTCCGATTTTTTTCGTTTTATAAGTGATTTCATTGAAAATAAATGATAGTTCATAATTGTTATCTTCATCTTCTATAAACCTTGCATTAATTTGAAGGAGAAATGCTTCTTTTTCCCTTATTAGAAAAGTGTCAATTTCTCTATCTTTAACAAGCTCGACTTTAAATTTATTTTGAGAGCTTATTTCGTCAATAAACTTCAGATTCGTGTCGAAAGATTTGTCATTTTCTATTCGCTTTGTCGATGTGTTCATTTTAGGTCGAAGTGTTTTGGAAGGGTTGCATATAACATTTACTTATACGAACTTTAGTTCGCATTGTTCAAATTCATGAGTGTATCCAAGGGGTTTTTTAGCTCTTTGGATGGTTCGGTGGCTTACGTGTGTATATCGTTCGGTAGTTTTAGAGCTACTATGTCCTAAAAGTTCTTGGATGATACCGATATCTGTTCCGGCTTCGTGCAAGTGTGTTGCAAAGCTATGCCGCAAAGTGTGGAAGTTGATTTTTTTTGTGATGTTTGCCTTTTGTTTGGTCTTGATTTTTTGCCCTGTTTTATAATCACAATTCACGAGCCAGCCTCTATCTTCATATGCAACTATACGCAGGTCTGTGTAGGTTTCGGTAGCCGTTGTTGGTACAATGACTGGCTCCGAGCGACGTGCTATGTCGGTTTGTTGAACCGTGGGTTCAGTCCGCTTAGGGGCGTTG